>NZ_LN907827.1:0-314585 GCF_001517405.1 Duffyella gerundensis
AATAACGATCGTTTTGACGCAGGATCGTCTCCTTATAGCTGCTCGATCCAACTTTCCAGCCAGACTTCCGCAGGATCTTCAGGAATCTCATGCTCCAGCATATCGATTTCCAGGCGATCGCCGATGCGTTGCGCACCACGATTTTGCAATAGCGCATCAAACTGCTTAATCGCGCCGCAAAAAAGATCGTATTCACGGTTGCCAATACCAATTGCACCATAGCGTACCGCTGACAGATCGGGTTGCCGCTCGGTGATCTCATCAAACAGCACCTGCAAATTGTCCGGCAGGTCGCCTGCGCCATGCGTCGACGTCACCACCAGCCAAATTCCGGATAACGTCAGTTCATCCAGCGCCGGTCCGTGCAACAGTTCGCTGGACTTGCCCACTTCCTCAAGCTTTTCAGCCAGATGTTCAGCAACGTATTCCGCGCTGCCCAGCGTGCTACCGGTAATAAAGGTAATGTCAGCCATGAAGATCCCCCGTTAAAGAGGCGCATTGTACGCTGTGATTAACGTCTGATCCACCTGTGGAAAACAAGGTTATGGTTGATCGGCGATCCGCTGCTGGCAGTGCTGCCGAGCGGATCCGGGCAGGGATAACTTTGTGCACAACTTGATCAGGGTTTGATGGTTCGCATGATGGGGTTTTGCAGGGAGATCAGCGTTTCAGTGGACTGGATCTCATCGATAGTCTGAATCTTATTGATCAGCACCTGCTGCAGTGCGTCGATTGAGCGGCACATGACCTTAATGAAAATGCTGTAGTGGCCGGTGGTGTACCAGGCTTCCACTACTTCGTCGAGCGCGTTCAGGCGCGCCAGTGCGGCAGGATAGTCTCGGGCGCTTTTCAGGATGATGCCGATGAAGCAGCAGACGTCGAAGCCGAGGCGGCGCGGATCGATCTCAACGCGCGTGCCAAGAATGATACCCGCCTGCTTCATCTTTTCTACCCGTACGTGAATGGTGCCCGGGCTGACATTAAACTGTTTGGCCAGCTCTGCGTACGCTGTGCGGGCGTTCTCCAGCAGCGCATTAAGGATGCCGCGATCAAGATTATCGAGTTGAATATTGTCTGTCATAGAGCGGGTTTCCAGAGGAAAAGGCATGCGGCAGAATGTGCAGGAAAACAGCGGGGATGGCAACAGTCAGGCAGCGGTTTCCCGCTGCCTGATGGGGATTAACGCTTACGCCACAGCGTGACCTGGGCAACGCTGTGCTGGAACTTACGCGCGGTCTCACGAATAACGAATGGCACATCACGCGGCGCCGCCAGCTGTTCAAAATCTTCAGCCAACATTCTTTGTAGCGCCTGCAGCGTGGTCAGCGCTTCGCCGTTCTCGCGGATACCGCCCAGCCAGTTCTCTTTTGGCGTGTAGTCTTCCAGCCAGGTATAAGGCGAGGCGATCACCAGTAGCCCGCCTGAGGCGATCATTGGCGTAACATCCTGCAAAAAGCGCGCGGGCTGGCGCAGGCGATCGATCAGGTTAGCCGCCAGCACCAGATCATAGAGATCCATCTGCGGTTTCAGATTACAGGCGTCGCCCTGTAAAAAGCTGATGCGCCGCGCTTGCTCCACATTCAGATCGAGTGCTTTCAGGCTGACCTGACGGTACTCCACCAAATCGCCCTCTTCCGGCACCACATAACGAAACTCATCGCCGCTGGTTAGCTGCAACGCGACATCAATAAAGCGCGCCGAGTAATCCATGCCGACAACCCGATCGAAATGGCGAGCAAGCTCAAAACTGGCCCGACCGGTGGCGCAGCCAATGTCGAGGGCGCGGCCGCGTTTTTTGCTGTGTTGTAAGGCAATATCTACCAGCGCGGTGGCATAGTTGTCGACGCCGAAGTAGCCCGGACCATACTGAAAATCGAGATACTGCGACACCATGCTGTCGGTTTCATACGGATTAAGCTTTGCCGCTTCTTTATGCTGCGAAACGACGTATCGGAAGCCCGCATGCTGAAAGAAGTGGCGGCGGAATGCGTAGCGCGCGGATTTCAGGGCTTCATTACCGGTGGAAATCCAGCTGCCGCCTTTGATGATGTTGTGCTGACCATCAAAGGTCGGCGTGGAAAAATCATCATAGAGCGGATGAACACGAAAGCCCTCAAAGCCGCTGATGGGCGTTGTGGTCCACTGCCAGACATTTCCGATCACATCGTACAGTTCACCCTGCTGAAAACGGTCAACCGCACAGGATGAAGCCCAGTATTCCAGATTGATATTGCCTGGTGCCCGTGACCAGTTGGTCTGATCGCTGTCGAGGCTGTCGCGAAGAAAAGTCCATTCTGCTTCGCTCGGCAACTGCACCGGCTCACCGGTCACTTCAGCTTTCCAGCGGCAGAAAGCGGCGGCTTCCAGTTGATTTACCTCGGCAGGCCAGTCCCACGGCATTGTGACCTCTTCGGTCAGCAGGCGTAAACGCAGCGCGTCAGGATGGGCGATATCACCGACCCAAAATGTTGGCTTGTCGGCTTTAGCGAACTGACACCAGCGCCAGCCTTCGCCATCCCACCACGTTTCATTTTGATAGCCGCCAGCGGTAACAAACTCAAAAAACTCAGCGTTGCTGACCAGCATTTTACTGGCACTGAAGGGCGCGACGTCGCTGTGCAGTGTGCCGTATTCATTATCCCAGCCGTAGGTGTCATCGGTTTTACCCTGACTTACGCGGCCACCGGCCTGCGCTACCAAACTGTTGTGCGGCACGGCCTCGCGCTGATGGCGCGCTTGCGGGCAGGCGGGCCAGTGTGATTGCGGTTTTACCCAGTCGATGGGCAACTGACGTATTAATACGCTGGAGGTCTCCAGGTGAATACGCTCATGCTCAATGCCCATCAGGATCACCCATGCCGGGCTCTGCCAGTCAATTGGCAACGTTAACGGTAGGGTACGAATCACCTCGCTCACTAACGCAAACACTTTGTTACGATAGTCACGGACTTCGGCCACGCTCGGCCAGCTGTAATGGCTGTCGTTCAAATCATCCCAGCTCATCTCATCCACGCCGATCGCCATAATGGCTTCGATGCGATCGTCAATGCGCTGATCGATATAGCGCCCCGCCATCAGCTTGTTGATATAGAAGGTAGCGGTATGGCCGTAATAGAAGATTAGCGGATGGCGCAGCGAAATCGCCTTGTTGAAATAGGCTTGTTCGTCCGCCAGGCAATCAAACAGGCTCTCGTACAGCGTCCATGTTTGCGTGAAGTAATCGAGCAACTGTTGGCGTTTTTGTTCCGGGTCAGTGCCGCTCAATAAAAGCGTGCGGGTGGGTGCAGGTAAAGCGTTATCAGAATGGTGCTGTAGTGACGTCACGTTATGCTCCTGGTGCCAAATGGCTACAAGCGTAACGTAAGACTGTAGCAAAGAAGCGTTAAGTGCGTATGACTCAACGTTTCCAGCGGCGGAGCAGGCGGCTCTTCAGACCGGTATCAAAGCGCCAGATATGATCGAAAATACGCATAATGCCCGGCTTGCCATGGGCTGACATCGCCACCGCATGAAAGCGCTGCTGCTGCTGTTGCTGACTGGATTTAACCGCGGCGATGACGCTGTCCGGCAGGCGCTGCGCAATAAAATCAGACAGAATGACCGCATCGGCATCGTGCCAGGCAGGTTCGGCCAGCCGGCGGAGAATGGCTTCCAGGCAGGCCGCCAGGTTAGTGCCGCCGCGAAAGCGCTGACTGAGAAAACGGATCGCCTGTTCCATGCCGTTGTCGCCGGTCAGCTCGTAGCCAATCACATCCTGCGCGAACAGCATAATGTAGCAGCGTCGTTTGTCGGCCAGCGCCACCTTGAGCAGCGCCAGACAAAAGGCTTTGGCACAGCGTTCGTTAAAGCCGCCCATGGAGCCTGAAGTATCGACACAAACGATAAAAGGCCCGCGCGGCTGCTCTTCGTGCTGCTGGTGGCTAACTGGGCGCAGGGAAACATGATCGTGCCAGGCATCACCTTGCAAGCGATAGGTGAGCAGGCGTTTCTCCACCAGCCGCCGATAAAACTCCAGCTCAAGATCGCTGATGCCCAGCGTGGCCAGTTCAGGCGGCAACAGCCGCATAACATCAGCGCTTTGATGGATGCCGTTGACCTCTTCTGGCACCGATTCCGGCTCGCGCACCCAAGCATGATGCTCTTCCAGCGGCGCATCCGGCGTCGGCACGGATTTGGCTTCACGGCTGCGACCCAGCTGCTGCGCCAGCTTCATCAGCTCCGGCTGTTGCGCCAGGAAATCGCCATATTGCACGATGAGCTGATAATCGCCGCGTTGTAAGGTTGAGCTGCTCATATCCCACAGCCGGCCCGCAGCGGCTTCGTCATCGTCCGCCAGCACGGGTGACAATTGGCCGCTCATGGCCAGCCGCTGCTGCAGTTCCGCCAGCAGCTTTTCACGCTCTGCTTCCAACAGCTGCTGATTCAGCGTCAGCGTCTGCAACGTCAGGCTCAGTCGCCAGCGCTGCAGAAATAAGGTGTGTTGTGCATGACTCAGCAGCAGTGCATCGCTATGGCCAATCAGCTGTGAGGCCTGATCATAAAAAGGCGACGGCAACGCTGCCAGCTGCTTCAACAGCATGGGCAACTGCTGGCAGAACTGCTCGCTACTCAGCAGCTGAGCATGCTGGAACAGGCTGAACTCCTGCTCCAGCGTAGGCGGCACCGGCGTGCTTTTCAGATGCTCAAGAATTTCGCTTTTCCAACGTGGCACATCGCGCAGCATGGCCTGCTTCATGCGGGGAAACTTTTCAAAAAACAGCGCCAGCTGCGGCGAGGCCAATAACGCAATAATCAACTCTTCGATAAGCTCGCCTTCACCAATTGCCAACAGCGCGCTGAGCGTATCGAGCGAGATCACTGGCGCGCCTTTTTCAGCTGTTCTGCCACGTCCTGCAAGCTGTTTTCAATGCGTGCCAGCCAGTCATCACTGATAAACAAACAACGCTGATGCTGACTGAACTGCGCGCGCTGCATACGTAGCTGACTTTCCAGCTCTTCCAGCGCCGTGACGATCTCTTCCGGCAGATCGCGATTATCGGCCGCGCCGGGGAGCGTCAGCCGTGAAGCCTGCAGGCTGAGATCCCGAATAACCAGATAATCCTGGCTATCGACCTGCATATCCAGCACCTGCGCAAAACCGATGCCGTTAAGCTTGCCGCGAATGTCGCCGTGCTTTTGCAGCCAGTGCGTCAGCGCGTCCTGACTGAGCTGAATATGGCTCACCTGCATATCATGTAGCGTCAACGGCTGTTGCAGCATCAGCGTAATCTGTTCGCCAGCCAGGGCGGCAGGCAGGTCGTAATGCGGTTTACGGCTGAACATGCCGCCATGTTTTTCCAGGCGAATCGCCAGTTCGCTGTTCTTTTGCTGCTGCAGGCTCAGCCGACGCGCGGTGATCTGCTGAATTTTCAGCAGCATCGCCTGCTGCTGCCACGCCTGCTGGCAGATCAACGCATCGATTTCGCGATCCAGCATTTTCATCGAGGCGAGATCGTGCCACAGGCAATCTTTCAACAGGATCAGATCGACCGGCGCAATCGCCTGACGTCCGCTATAAAATGCACAGGCCTGCAGCAGATGGATCGCTTTTTTCCAGCGGCGGTCAGAAATGTAGGGAGCGTCGGGCTGCTTTTCGAGCTGCTGGCGTAGCTGATAAATCAACTCGAAAACGTTATCAGGCAGCGCCACTTTGGCAATGCCCAGCTGCCATTCATGGTATTCCTCATCGCTGATGCAGAGCGAATCGGCCACCGGATTGCTGTTTTCATCCTGCTGATGCGTCAACATACTGCGGAAATTCTGCTTTTCGTGCACGTTATCGAGCCAGAGCCGAATCAGCATGCGATCGTAAAGCGCTTCCAGGCCGCTGTCTGCCTCGGGCAGCTCGTTTGATGCGGTAACCAGCAGGCGCATTGGGATGCGCTCTTCGCAGTCGCCGTTGCGAAAGCGGCGTTCGTTAATGGCGGTCAGCAAGGTGTTAAGAATCGCTGGCCCGGCTTTCCAAATCTCATCCAAAAAGACGATCTCTGCGTCGGGCAAATAGCCTTTGGTCAGCCGCTGATAACGCCCTTCGTCTTTTAACGCCTGAATCGACAGTGGACCAAACACCTCTTCTGGCGTGGAAAAGCGCGTCATTAAATATTCAAACGCCCGCGCATGCTGAAAGGCATATTTTAGGCGGCGCGCGATGAGGCTTTTGGCAATGCCTGGCGGGCCAAGCAGAAAGACGCTTTCGCCACTCAGGGCGGCCAGCAGGCAGAGACGTATCGCATGATGACGCTCATACAATCCTTTCTCTAACGCATTGCTGAGGCGCGAAATTCGTTCAGCCAGTAAATGAGGTTGGGCCATAATCACAAATCATCCTGTAAACCGATTTAAGCTGCTTTTCGCTAGCGCACACACTATCGGCTATCATGCTTGAAAGAGTTGATTGCAGTCAGCTTTTTTATCCTGAAAGGGTGAGCCGACGCGATGCAGCCTCGTTGCAGAGATAGGCTTTTCATGTAAATCGTGCATACTGTGCTCTTTTTGGCGCCGCCCAACACAAGACAAATCCTATGAGCTCGGATAAAAAACAGCCCCTTGCAGCCGTCACTCTGGCTGCCATCGGCGTGGTATATGGTGACATTGGCACCAGCCCGCTTTACACCTTACGTGAATGTCTCTCCGGCCAGTTTGGTTTCGGGGTTGAGCACGATGCCATTCTGGGCTTTCTGTCGCTGATTAGCTGGCTGTTGATCATCGTGGTGTCGCTGAAATACATCAGTTATGTGATGCGTGCCGATAACGCCGGTGAAGGCGGTATTTTGACGCTGATGTCGCTGGCGGGACGCCACACCGGTGCTCGTACCACCGCGCTGCTGGTGATTATGGGACTGATCGGCGGCAGCTTCTTCTATGGTGAAGTGGTGATCACCCCGGCAATTTCGGTGATGTCCGCCATGGAAGGGCTGGAAATTGCTGCGCCTTCGCTGGATGCCTGGATTGTACCGCTCTCGGTAGCCGTACTGACCTTTCTGTTTATGATTCAGAAGCAGGGCACCGGGCTGGTGGGCAAGCTGTTTGCCCCGGTAATGTTGATCTGGTTTCTGGTGCTGGCGGTGTTGGGTATTCGCGGCATTATGGATAACCCAACGGTGCTGCAGGCGCTCAATCCGTGGTGGGCGTTCCATTTCTTTGTCGAATATAAGACCGTCTCCTTCTTTGCGCTGGGCGCGGTGGTGCTGTCGATTACCGGTGTTGAGGCGCTTTATGCCGATATGGGCCACTTCGGCAAATTGCCCATCCGCGTCGCCTGGTTTAGCGTGGTACTGCCTTCGCTGATACTGAATTACTTTGGTCAGGGCGCGCTGCTGCTTACCCATCCTGAAGCGATCAAAAACCCCTTCTTTCTGTTGGCGCCTGACTGGGCGTTGATTCCGATGCTGATTCTTGCCACGCTGGCCACGGTAATCGCCTCGCAGGCGGTGATTTCAGGTGTGTTTTCCCTGACCCGCCAGGCGGTGCGTCTCGGCTATCTGCCGCCGATGCGCATTATTTACACGTCGGAAAAAGAGGCCGGACAGATTTACATCCCGATCATCAATTGGGTGCTCTATTTTGCCGTGCTTATCGTCATTATCAGTTTCGAGCACTCCAGCAACCTGGCTGCCGCTTACGGTATTGCCGTGACCGGTACCATGGTGCTGACCACCATGCTCTCCTGCACGGTGGCGGTGAAAAACTGGCACTGGAATCGGGCGGCCGTGGGGCTGATTCTGGTGGTGCTGCTCTGTATCGATGTGCCGCTGTTCTCCGCTAACCTGGTGAAGATTTTCTCCGGTGGCTGGCTGCCGCTCTGTCTGGGACTGGTGATGTTTATCATTATGACCACCTGGAAAAGCGAGCGTTTCCGCCTGCTGCGCCGTATGCATGAACACGGCAACTCGCTGGATGCGATGATCACCTCACTGGAGAAATCGCCGCCGGTACGCGTGCCCGGCACCGCGGTGTATATGTCGCGTGCGCTAAACGTTATCCCGTTTGCCATGCTGCACAACCTCAAACATAACAAGGTGCTGCACGAGCGCGTGGTGCTGTTGACCCTGCGCACGGAAGATGCGCCTTACGTGCATAATTTACGTCGCGTAGCGATTGAGCAGCTCTCCCCAACGTTCTGGCGGGTGGTGGCAAGTTATGGCTGGCGCGAAACGCCCAATATGGAAGAGATTTTTCATCGCTGCGGGCTGGAAGGATTGAACTGCCGGATGATGGAAACGTCGTTCTTTATGTCGCACGAATCGCTGATCATCGGCAAACGGCCGTGGTATTTACGGCTGCGCGGCAAGCTTTTCATGGCGCTGCAGCGCAATGCCCTGCGCGCGCCGGATCAGTTTGAGATCCCGCCAAATCGCGTGATTGAGCTGGGCACGCAGGTAGAGATTTAAAAACAAGGGCGACGCAATGTCGCCCTTTTTATTACCAGCTCAGCGTGACCACAAAACCGCCGCTGGCCGCATTGGCACACTGCATCCGCATGCCGTGGAGCTGTGCAATATGATGAACGATCGATAACCCCAGCCCACTGCCTGATTTAACCTGACCCGGTGGACGGTAAAACCGCTCGCCCAGACGCGTCAGTGCCTCCGCATCCACGCCCGGTCCATTATCCGCCACCTGAAGATGCCGACTGCCCAAAGTAAGCGTAATACGATCGGCGGGGTGTGCGTAACGAATGGCATTATCGATGAGATTGCGCAGCAGTAATGCCAGCAACAACGGCTGTCCTGACATCGTTACCGCCACCGGAGCTTCAACAGCAAGCGCCATGCCCGCCTGGTAAGCCTTCGCATCGTGATCCATCACCGCCTGTTGCAACAGCAGGCGCAAATCGATCGCTTCGCATTCTGGCAGGCCGCTCTCGTCGTCCAGACGGGAAAGTGTGAGCAGCTGATCCACCAGCCGGGTGGCGCGATCGATACCGCTGGTCAGGTTATGCAGGGCATGTTCACGCATCGCCGGATCGTCATGCGCCAGCTGAACCACTTCCGTCTGCACTTTCAGCGCGGCCAGCGGGCTGCGTAGTTCGTGGGCTGCATCGGCGGTAAAACGGCGTTCGCGGGTTAACAGCGCATTGATACGGGCAAACAGCTGATTGAGTGCGTTGACCATCGGCCTGACTTCGGCTGGCAGCTCTGGTGTTGCCAGCGGCGTACTGTCATCCGGTGCGCGCTGTACCAGCTGAGCGGTAATGCGCTTCAGCGGTGCCAGTTCGCGGGTAATCAGCCACAGCAACAACGCAATTAACACCGGCAACACCACCAGCCACGGCGTAATATTGCTCTGAACCAGATCGCGGCTCATGTCCTGGCGATATTCCCACTCCTGGCCCACGGCGACGACCGTGCGTTTATCGGGCGATGTCAGCCACAGCAGCCGCCAGCGATCGTCATCGCCGCGCAGTTTGCCGTCGGTAAAGCCATCGCGTGAATAATTGAAAATGATATCTTTGCCATTCTCACCGTCATTGAGCACCATCCTGCCGTCGCGGCTGAAGATGGCAAAAGCCAGCGCATCGTCTTCCTGTGCGCCGCGATGATCGTGCAGCAGCGTTTTGGTTTTTGGCAGTCGCGTGGTTTGCGGATCGAGACTATCGGGATTAAGGGCGATCAGCCGTTTGGCGAACAGCATCTGTTGCGTATCAAACAGTTCATTGATGGTATGACGCGTCTGTTGCCAGGCGAGCAGGCTGGCGGCACCCCAGCCCAGTAGCGTAAGCAGAATAAAGCCGGCCATTAAGCGCGTGCGTAAACTCACGGCGCTTCTCCCAGCGTGTAGCCGACGCCATGTACGGTGCGGATAAAGGTGCTGCCAATCTTTTTCCGCAGATGATGGATGTGCACTTCAACGGCATTGCTGGAGAGATCCTGCTCCCAGCTGTAGAGCTTCTCCTCCAGCTGCGCCCGCGTTAACACCCGTCCCGCATTCAGCAGAAACAGCTCCAGGAGGGCGAGTTCCCGACTTTTCAGTGTCAACGGCTCGCCGTTCAGCGTGGCGGTATGGGTGCCGGGTTCGAGCGTCACTGCGCCGTGTGTAAGCGTGGGTTGCAGCTGACCATGACGGCGGCGAATCAGCGCCTGCAAACGCGCAGCCACTTCCGCCAGCGCAAAAGGCTTACAGAGATAGTCATCGGCACCGCGCTGCAGGCCAGTAACCCGATCTTCCAGCGCATCGCGCGCGGTGAGAATCAGCACCGGTACGTCAGCGCCCTGCTGGCGCCAGTGGCGCAAAATATCCAGACCGTCGGTTTCCGGCAGGCTGAGATCCAAAATCACTGCATCATAGGGTGCCGCCGCCAACGCCTGCTGACCCGCTTTGCCGCCGGTAAACCAGTCGATGCTGAAACCCAGCTTTGCCAGCCCTGCCCGTAATCCGTCGCCAATCAGCGGATCATCTTCAATTAATAATATGCGCATGCTTTCCTCCTGCATGGAGCGAGTTATACGCAAGCGCGTCCGCGCTTGTACAGGCAGTTGCGCTAAAAAACGGCATTTTTCGCGTTTTCACAAAAAAATTTACCGCGACTTTAATCCTTAAGAAGCTGTTAAGAACTGCATGCTTTACTTAGCTCTGTAACGCAAACACATTCACGGACAAGAGGTGACACAATGAAAAAGCATGCAGCCCTTCTCGCTATTGTTGCTCTGGCTTCGACGCCAGTATTAGCCGCACAACAGGGCGGTTTTGTTGACCCAAGCCAGCCAGCCGCCAGCGCGCAAAAAGGCGGTTTTAGTGGCCCAAGCGGTAGCGTAGTGACGGTAAAACAGGCACAGGACATGAAGGATGACAGCTGGGTTATCCTGCGCGGTAACATCGTTGAGCGCGTCGGTGAGGATGATTACACCTTCCGCGATGCCACCGGTTCACTGAAAGTCGAGATCGACAACAAGCACTGGAACGGCCAGAACGTGGCGCCCGGCGACAAAGTCGAGATTCAGGGCGAGCTGGATAAAGATTTCAACAACGTTGAGATGGACGTTAAACAGGTCCGTAAAATCCAGTAATCCTTCCCAGCGGGCTGCTGCCAGGCAGCCCGTTTTAACCCCTAAAACAAATTTCCTCCGCCGTGAGCGAAACGTTTCGATAGCGATCACATTTCCATCATCTCCTCGTTGTCTTCCCGTCGCATTTTTTCCACACTGCCGCCAGCGAAACGTTTCGCTTGGGAGTGAAACATGAAAAAAGGCCCGTTACTTAACTCTGTGGTGTCAGCAGTTATCGCACAGCTCGGTCATACCGATACGGTGACCATCGGCGATGCCGGCTTGCCCATTCCACAGGGGCCGCTACGCATCGACTTAGCCCTGACGCACGGTATTCCGTCGTTTATGCAGGTGCTGGAAACGGTCAGCGAAGAGATGCAGGTTGAGCACGCGGTGCTGGCCGAAGAGGTGAAACAGCATAACGCAGCGCTTCATCAGGCTATGCTGGCGCAGCTGGAAAAACTGCAACAGCGCCAGGGCAATATCATCGCCATTGAATACATTCCGCATGATGCGTTTAAGCAACGCACCCGACAGAGCCAGGCGGTCATTCGCAGCGGAGAATGTTCTCCTTATGCCAATGTCATTCTCGGCGCTGGCGTCACCTTTTGAGGCAGCTATGCAACCTTTACTGCAACTGACCGGCATCGAAAAAGCCTTTCCTGGCGTGAAGGCGCTTAACGGCGCCTCGCTTTCCGTCTATGGCGGCCGGGTGATGGCGCTGGTGGGCGAAAACGGCGCCGGCAAATCCACCATGATGAAGGTGCTGACCGGCATTTATAGCCGTGATGCCGGATCGCTGAAGTGGTTGGGTGATGAAGTAAGCTTCAGCGGGCCAAAAGCGTCTCAGGAAGCAGGTATCGGCATTATTCATCAGGAACTGAACCTGATTCCTCAACTGACCATCGCCGAGAATATTTTTCTTGGCCGCGAATTCACCGGGCATTTTGGTCGCATCGACTGGAAAAAAATGTACGCCGAGGCGGATAAGCTGCTGCAACGCCTGAACCTGCGTTTCAACAGCCACCGGCTGGTGGGCGATTTGTCGATTGGCGATCAGCAAATGGTTGAGATTGCCAAGGTGCTCAGCTTCGAGTCGAAAGTGATCATCATGGATGAGCCGACCGATGCGCTGACCGATACCGAAACGGTTTCCCTGTTTCGCGTCATCAATGAACTGAAAGCGCAGGGCTGCGGCATCGTTTATATCTCGCATCGCATGAAAGAAATTTTTGAAATTTGCGATGACGTTACCGTGTTCCGCGACGGTCAGTTTATTGCTGAGCGCGCAGTGAGCGACATGACGGAAGCGTCGCTAATTGAAATGATGGTGGGCCGTAAGCTGGAAGATCAGTATCCACGGCTTAACCAGGCACCGGGCGACGTCCGTCTGCGGGTTAAAAACCTCAGCGGTTCTGGCGTGGAGAACGTCAGCTTCGAGCTACGCAAAGGGGAAATCCTCGGCGTTGCCGGACTGATGGGCGCTGGCCGAACCGAACTGATGAAAGTGCTGTACGGCGCCTTGCCACGCACGCAGGGCGAAGTCACGCTCGACGGCCGCGTTGTGCAGGTGCGCGCGCCGCAGGATGGCCTGGCAAACGGCATCGTTTACATCTCTGAAGATCGTAAACGCGACGGGCTGGTGCTCGGTATGTCAGTCAAAGAGAACATGTCCCTCACCGCGCTGCGCTATTTCAGCCATGGACGCGGATTAAAGCACGCGGCTGAACAGTTGGCAGTGGGCGATTTTATTCGTTTGTTCAACGTTAAAACGCCGTCAATGGATCAGCCCATTGGTCTGTTATCCGGCGGTAATCAGCAGAAAGTTGCCATTGCCCGTGGCTTAATGACCCGGCCAAAAGTGCTGATTCTTGATGAACCGACGCGTGGCGTCGATGTTGGCGCGAAAAAAGAGATCTATCAGCTGATTAACCAGTTCAAGCAGGAAGGACTGAGCATCATTCTGGTCTCATCCGAAATGCCGGAAGTGCTCGGCATGAGCGATCGTATTCTGGTGATGCACGAAGGTCATCTGAGCGGTGAATTCACAATTGAGCAGGCCACGCAGGAAGCCTTGATGGCGGCGGCGGTCGGTAAGCAATCCAGCGAGGAGTTGGCGCATTTATGAGTACTCAAACCTTACCGGCCAGCCGTCGCTGGTTCAGCAAAGCCTGGCTGCTGGAGCAGAAATCGCTGATTGCGCTGCTGATTCTTATTGCCGTGGTCGCCAGTCAGAGCCCGAATTTTTTTACTCTGCCAAACCTGTTCAACATTCTGCAGCAGACGTCGGTAAACGCCATTATGGCGGTCGGCATGACGCTGGTGATCCTGACATCCGGCATCGATCTTTCAGTAGGGTCGCTGCTGGCGCTGACCGGTGCGGTTGCGGCGTCGATTGTGGGTCTTGAAGTGAATGCGCTGGTGGCCGTGGTGGCTTCTCTGGCGCTTGGCGCGGCCATCGGGGCGCTGACCGGCACCATTGTCGCCAAAGGCAAAGTGCAGGCTTTTATCGCTACGCTGGTGATGATGCTGTTGCTGCGCGGTGTGACCATGGTTTACACCGACGGTAGCCCGGTCAATACCGGCTTCAACGACAATGCCGATCTGTTTGGCTGGTTTGGTATCGGTCGTCCACTGGGTATTCCTACACCAGTATGGTTGATGGCGATCGTGTTTTTGCTGGCCTGGTACATGTTGCACCATACGCGCCTTGGCCGTTACATCTATGCTTTAGGCGGCAACGAGGCGGCAACCCGCCTTTCCGGGATTAATGTCAGCCGTATCAAAATTATCGTCTATTCGCTGTCGGGCATGCTGGCGGCGCTGGCAGGCACCATTGAAGTGGCGCGTCTCTCTTCTGCGCAGCCGACCGCGGGAACGGGTTACGAGCTGGATGCAATTGCTGCCGTGGTACTGGGCGGAACCAGCCTCGCGGGTGGTAAAGGTCGCATCATGGGCACGTTGATTGGCGCACTGATTCTGGGCTTCCTGAACAATGGTCTGAATCTGATAGGCGTCTCTTCCTACTACCAGATGATCGTCAAAGCAGCCGTAATTCTGCTGGCGGTGCTGGTGGATAATAAAAGCAGTAAATAACCTCTTACCTTATCTACACAGGACAGAACATGAAAAAGCTGACGGCTCTGGCAGTAATTCTTGGCGCAACCCTGAGCGCGGGTGCGATGGCAAAAGATACCATCGCGCTGGTGGTTTCCACGCTGAACAACCCGTTCTTTGTCTCACTGAAAGATGGCGCACAGAAAGAAGCGGACAAGCTGGGTTATAACCTGGTGGTGCTCGATTCACAGAATAACCCGGCTAAAGAGCTGGCCAACGTGCAGGACCTTACCGTGCGCGGCGCTAAGCTGGTGCTGATCAACCCGACCGACTCCGATGCCGTTGGCAACGCCGTGAAGATGGCTAATCAGGCTAAAATCCCGGTTATCACCCTCGACCGCGTAGCGGCAAAAGGCGAAGTGGTTAGCCACGTAGCTTCCGATAACCGTTTCGGTGGCAAAATGGCTGGCGACTTTATTGCCAAAAAAATTGGCGAAAACGCCAAAATCATTGAGCTGCAGGGCATCGCCGGTACATCAGCAGCCCGTGAGCGTGGCGAAGGCTTCAAACAAGCAGCCGATGCGCACAAATTCCAGATCCTTGCCAGCCAGCCTGCTGACTTCGATCGCACCAAAGGCCTGAACGTCATGCAGAACCTGCTGCAGGCGCATCCTGATGTGCAGGCGGTATTTGCGCAGAATGATGAAATGGCGCTGGGCGCGCTGCGTGCATTGCAAACCGCCGGTAAATCTGATGTCGTGGTGGTCGGTTTTGACGGCACCGCCGATGGCGTGAAAGCGGTTGAAGCAGGCAAGCTGGCAGCAACCGTTGCGCAGATGCCGGAAAAAATTGGCATGATCGGCGTGCAGACCGCTGATAAAGTGCTTAAAGGTGAAAAAGTGCAGGCGATCATTCCGGTCGACCTGAAGCTGGACACCAAATAAAACAAAGAAAAGTATGGCACCGCGCCACCAGTTAATGGTGGCGCACTTTTTTGGAAAACCCTCCCATGATTAAAACCGGTAAACTGGCCGTGCTCGGCAGCATCAATGCAGATCATATTCTCAATCTGGCGCACTTTCCGCGTCCGGGTGAAACGGTGATCGGTAAGCAGTATCAGATCGCTTTTGGCGGTAAAGGGGCGAATCAGGCGGTGGCCGCAGGTCGGGCAGGTGCGGATATCGCGTTTATCGCCTGTGTTGGCGAAGATGATACCGGCGAGCGGGTGCGTCAGCAGCTTGCGGTCGATCGCATTGATGTGGCCCCGGTGGCGGTGGTGCCTGCGATGGCAACCGGCGTGGCGATGATTTTCGTCAATGGCGAGGGTGAAAATGTTATCGGCATTTATGCCGGCGCTAATGCGGCGCTGACCCCGCAGCGCGTGGAGCAACACCAACAGGTGATCGGCGAAGCCTCGGCGCTGTTGATGCAGCTGGAGTCTCCGCTGGAGAGCGTGCTGGCCGCTGCGCAGATCGCTCGTCAGCATGATACGCACGTTATTCTGAATCCGGCGCCCGCCGCCGCGCTCAGCGACGAACTGTTGTCACTGATCGATATCATTACGCCTAATGAAACCGAAGCGGAAATTCTGACCGGCATTCCGGTTAAAAACGATGATGACGCTGCTCGCGCCGCTAGCTGGCTACATAATAAAGGTATTGCGACCGTATTGATTACGCTGGGCAGCCGTGGCGTCTGGCTCAGTGAGCAGGGACAAGGGCAGCGCATTGCGGGCTTCAGGGTGACCGCCGTCGATACTATCGCCGCGGGCGATACCTTTAACGGCGCGCTTATTACCGCCCTGCTTGAAGGCCAGCCGATGACACAGGCGGTGCGTTTTGCTCACGCCGCAGCGGCCATCGCCGTGACCCGTGCTGGCGCGCAACCGTCGGTGCCGTGGCGGGAAGAGATCGATCATTTCCTGGCCGAGCGGGTTTAATCCGTGGCGACCATGAAGGATGTGGCTCGGATGGCTGGCGTTTCAACCTCAACGGTGTCGCACGTCATTAATAACAACCGCTTCGTCAGTGAAGGCGTTCGGGAAAAAGTGCAGTCGGCGATCGGCCAACTTAACTATGCACCTTCCGCTCTGGCGCGCAGCCTGAAGATGAACCAGACGCGCACCATCGGCATGCTGCTAACCGCCAGCAGCAACCCGTTTTATGCGGAAGTGGTGCGCGGCGTGGAAAACAGCTGTTACGAGCGCGGCTACAGTCTGGTGCTGTGCAATACCGCTGGTGACGAAGAACGCATGAATCGTAGCCTGGAAACCCTGCTGCAAAAACGGGTGGATGGGCTGCTGATCATGTGTACCGAAAGTCATCTACCGTCAGCCGACATCCTGAATCGTTATCCTTCTATTCCCACGGTGATGATGGACTGGGCGCCTTTCGAGGCAAACAGCGACATCATTCAGGACAATTCGCTGCTTGGCGGCGAGATGGCGACCGATTACCTGATCTCACGCGGCTTTACGCGTATCGCCTGCATTGCGGGTCCGCAGGACAAAACGCCGGCTCGCCTTCGCCTGCAGGGTTACCGTAATGCGATGGCCGCCGCCGGGCTGGATGTGCCGTCTGATTATATAGTGGAAAAGAACTTCGAGTTTCAGGGTGGTTTTGATGGCATGAGCGAACTGTTGTCGCTGGAACAACCGCCACAGGCGGTCTTTACCAGTAACGATGCAATGGCGGTGGGGGTTTATCATGCCCTGTATCAGGCGGGGCTCAGCATTCCGCAGGACATGGCGGTGATCGGCTACGATGATATTGAACTGGCGCGCTACATGACGCCGCCGTTAACCACCATTCACCAGCCTAAAGATGAACTGGGCGAACTGGCGATTGATACGCTAATTCATCGTCTGCGTGAACCCGGCGCCAGTCAGCAAACGCTGGTGCTGACGCCGGAGCTGGTGGAACGCCATTCGGTTAACGTTTTTTAGCCCGCTTTGTCGACGATTTATCGCGATTCGCAACAAGGTGTCGTCCATCGCCAGGTTTGAGCAGCATGAACACTGCGGCTGAGAATACTGACAGCACGCCCATGGTCAGGAACGTGGCATGAAAGTGATCAACCGTAGTGCTTTCAAAACTCTCATAAAAGCGCAGCACCGCGGCGCTTACCGCCACACCAAAACTGATCGATAGCTGTTGTGTTACCGCCAGCACGCTGTTGCCGCTGCTGGCATTCTCATCCGTTACATCAGCCAGCGTAATAGTGTTCATCGCGGTGAACTGTGTTGACATCGCCATACCCAGAATAAAAAGCGGTGCGACCATCAGTGCAATACTGGCGCCGGGAGACTGCAGCGCAAAACTCATAATCATCACGCCAATGAAGATGGTGATGCCAACCAGCGTTTTACGGTAGCCAAACCAGCGCAGCACCTGCGTAACCGTAGACTTGGCCAGAATAGAACCCACCGCCGTGGGTGCCATCATGCAGCCTGCAATGATCGCGGAATACCCAAATCCTACCTGTAACATCAGCGGCATTAAGAACGGCACGCAGCCGGTACCGAGACGGGAGGCAATGTTACCGATGATACCGACCGAAAAGGTGCGGGTTCTGAAAATGGGCAGGCCAATCAGCGGAAAAGGATGGCGCCGGGCGTGCTGTATATAAAGAAGCAATAAAACAACGCCGCCGGCTAAAACGGCTGATGCCAGCCAGCCTGACACAATGCGCTCACCAAACAGTTCGATCCCCACAGAAATCATCACCAGGCTGATGCCAAACATCAAAAAGCCCGCCAGGTCGAAACGTCGCTTTGGCGTGGTGAAATCCGGCATATATTTGCGCGCATAGATAATCCCAAGAATACCGATCGGGATATTAATGAGGAAAATCCAGTGCCAGGTCAGATAGGTCACCATCACGCCACCCAACAAAGGTCCCAGAATCGGACCGACCAGACCTGGCATGGTGACAAAGTTCAGTACTGGTAGTAGTTCACTACGAGGATAGGCACGTAACAGTGCAAGGCGAGCAACCGGCATCATCATCGCGCCGCCCACGCCCTGAATAATACGTGATGCCACTAACAGACCCAGCGTGCCGGACAGTGCGCACAGCAGTGAGCCCAGCGTGAACAGTGTGACCGCGATAATGAATATCTTACGTGTACCGAAGCGATCGGCGAGCCAGCCACTCACCGGAATCAGCATGGCGACGGTCAGGGTGTAACTGATGATGGCGGATTGCATCGCCAGTGGCGAGCGATCCAGGCTTACGGCAATCGCGGGTAAAGCAGTGTTGAGAATGGTGGCATCGAGCGCCTGCATAAAGAAGGCCATCGCAGCTATCCATGGCAATCCGGACATACTGCGTGCAGATTTGATCATTAACGTTCCTTTTTGTCTTCCGGAAGCAATAAATTGCGCCCTGCCGGTGATGTGCGTAAAAGCATAGCACCGGCATCTGCGTGAAGAGTAAGGTTTGTCTGGTGCAAAAAAGGCGTTTTGCCGATATTTCAGCCATGTTTTGCTGTTTTTTAATACGTTCGTTTAAAAAAAACGCGCTTGGAAAAATAATTCAAATAAACACTTGTCACCCGTCAGGAACTCCCTATAATGCGCCTCCACTGACACGGAACAACGGCTTACACAGCGGCGTGTCAGGAAGAGATAAGTGAGAAAATCCTTGACTCTTCAGCGGGAAAGCGTAGTATACGCAACCCGCGCTACTGAGAATGTAGCGCCGCTCTTTAACAATTTATCAGACAATCTGTGTGGGCACTCGCAGGATTGATATCAGCGTCTCCGGACGCAAAAAATATCAAGTCTTAAGAGTGAACACGTATTGAAATTCATTACGACGTTTTCCTTGAGCATCGCTTCACGAGTTGAAGCAAATCGAACTTTTAATTGAAGAGTTTGATCATGGCTCAGATTGAACGCTGGCGGCAGGCCTAACACATGCAAGTCGAACGGTAGCACAGAGGAGCTTGCTCCTTGGGTGACGAGTGGCGGACGGGTGAGTAATGTCTGGGGATCTGCCCGATGGAGGGGGATAACCACTGGAAACGGTGGCTAATACCGCATAACGTCGCAAGACCAAAGTGGGGGACCTTCGGGCCTCACACCATCGGATGAACCCAGATGGGATTAGCTAGTAGGTGGGGTAACGGCTCACCTAGGCGACGATCCCTAGCTGGTCTGAGAGGATGACCAGCCACACTGGAACTGAGACACGGTCCAGACTCCTACGGGAGGCAGCAGTGGGGAATATTGCACAATGGGCGCAAGCCTGATGCAGCCATGCCGCGTGTATGAAGAAGGCCTTCGGGTTGTAAAGTACTTTCAGCGGGGAGGAAGGGGACGAGGTTAATAACCTCGTTCATTGACGTTACCCGCAGAAGAAGCACCGGCTAACTCCGTGCCAGCAGCCGCGGTAATACGGAGGGTGCAAGCGTTAATCGGAATTACTGGGCGTAAAGCGCACGCAGGCGGTCTGTTAAGTCAGATGTGAAATCCCCGGGCTTAACCTGGGAACTGCATTTGAAACTGGCAGGCTTGAGTCTTGTAGAGGGGGGTAGAATTCCAGGTGTAGCGGTGAAATGCGTAGAGATCTGGAGGAATACCGGTGGCGAAGGCGGCCCCCTGGACAAAGACTGACGCTCAGGTGCGAAAGCGTGGGGAGCAAACAGGATTAGATACCCTGGTAGTCCACGCCGTAAACGATGTCGACTTGGAGGCTGTGAGCATGACTCGTGGCTTCCGGAGCTAACGCGTTAAGTCGACCGCCTGGGGAGTACGGCCGCAAGGTTAAAACTCAAATGAATTGACGGGGGCCCGCACAAGCGGTGGAGCATGTGGTTTAATTCGATGCAACGCGAAGAACCTTACCTGCTCTTGACATCCACGGAATTCGGCAGAGATGCCTTAGTGCCTTCGGGAACCGTGAGACAGGTGCTGCATGGCTGTCGTCAGCTCGTGTTGTGAAATGTTGGGTTAAGTCCCGCAACGAGCGCAACCCTTATCCTTTGTTGCCAGCGATTCGGTCGGGAACTCAAAGGAGACTGCCGGTGATAAACCGGAGGAAGGTGGGGATGACGTCAAGTCATCATGGCCCTTACGAGCAGGGCTACACACGTGCTACAATGGCGCATACAAAGAGAAGCGACCTCGCGAGAGCAAGCGGACCTCACAAAGTGCGTCGTAGTCCGGATCGGAGTCTGCAACTCGACTCCGTGAAGTCGGAATCGCTAGTAATCGTGGATCAGAATGCCACGGTGAATACGTTCCCGGGCCTTGTACACACCGCCCGTCACACCATGGGAGTGGGTTGCAAAAGAAGTAGGTAGCTTAACCTTCGGGAGGGCGCTTACCACTTTGTGATTCATGACTGGGGTGAAGTCGTAACAAGGTAACCGTAGGGGAACCTGCGGTTGGATCACCTCCTTACCTGAAGATACCTTCCCGCGCAGTGTCCACACAGATTGTCTGATAGAAAGTAACGAGCAACAGTAACAGAGTCCCCATCGTCTAGAGGCCCAGGACACTGCCCTTTCACGGCTGTAACAGGGGTTCGAATCCCCTTGGGGACGCCATACCCGATAATGAGTGAAAGACATTATCACCAGTATCTCAAAACTGATTCAGCTGCAAGGCGAGTCACGTTTGAGATATTTGCTCTTTAACAATCCGGAACAAGCTGAAAATTGAAACGACACGCCGCCGCGTCCCTCCGTAATAAGGGGCGCAGAGCGCGGCGTGTTCGCGTCACGCTTATGACCGCAGCGTCTCACGAGACGCCTGTGGGTTGTGAGGTTAAGTGACGAAGCGTACACGGTGGATGCCCAGGCAGTCAGAGGCGATGAAGGGCGTGCTAATCTGCGATAAGCGTCGGTAAGGTGATATGAACCGCAACAGCCGACGATACCCGAATGGGGAAACCCGGTGCACCCAGGTGCATCATTGCAGCATGAATACATAGTGCTGCAAGGCGAACCGGGGGAACTGAAACATCTAAGTACCCCGAGGAAAAGAAATCAACCGAGATTCCCCCAGTAGCGGCGAGCGAACGGGGAGGAGCCCGGAACCATCATCAGCTTGTGCATTAGTGGAAGCGTCTGGAAAGTCGCACGGTACAGGGTGACAGTCCCGTACACAAAAATGCACCTGCTGTGAGTTCGAAGAGTAGGGCGGGACACGTGGTATCCTGTCTGAATATGGGGGGACCATCCTCCAAGGCTAAATACTCCTGACTGACCGATAGTGAACCAGTACCGTGAGGGAAAGGCGAAAAGAACCCCGGCGAGGGGAGTGAAACAGAACCTGAAACCGTGTACGTACAAGCAGTGGGAGCACCTTCGTGGTGTGACTGCGTACCTTTTGTATAATGGGTCAGCGACTTATATTCTGTAGCAAGGTTAACCGTATAGGGGAGCCGCAGGGAAACCGAGTCTTAACTGGGCGTTAAGTTGCAGGGTATAGACCCGAAACCCGGTGATCTAGCCATGGGCAGGTTGAAGGTTGGGTAACACTAACTGGAGGACCGAACCGACTAATGTTGAAAAATTAGCGGATGACCTGTGGCTGGGGGTGAAAGGCCAATCAAACCGGGAGATAGCTGGTTCTCCCCGAAAGCTATTTAGGTAGCGCCTCGTGAACTCATCTTCGGGGGTAGAGCACTGTTTCGGCTAGGGGGCCATCCCGGCTTACCAACCCGATGCAAACTGCGAATACCGAAGAATGTTATCACGGGAGACACACGGCGGGTGCTAACGTCCGTCGTGAAGAGGGAAACAACCCAGACCGCCAGCTAAGGTCCCAAAGTCATGGTTAAGTGGGAAACGATGTGGGAAGGCCCAGACAGCCAGGATGTTGGCTTAGAAGCAGCCATCATTTAAAGAAAGCGTAATAGCTCACTGGTCGAGTCGGCCTGCGCGGAAGATGTAACGGGGCTAAACCATGCACCGAAGCTGCGGCAGCGGCGCGCAAGCGTTGTTGGGTAGGGGAGCGTTCTGTAAGCCGTCGAAGGTGGACTGTGAGGTCTGCTGGAGGTATCAGAAGTGCGAATGCTGACATAAGTAACGATAAAGCGGGTGAAAAGCCCGCTCGCCGGAAGACCAAGGGTTCCTGTTCAACGTTAATCGGAGCAGGGTGAGTCGACCCCTAAGGCGAGGCCGAAAGGCGTAGTCGATGGGAAACAGGTTAATATTCCTGTACTCGGTGTTGCTGCGAAGGGGGGACGGAGAAGGTTAGGTTGGCCGGGCGACGGTTGTCCCGGTTTAAGCGTGTAGGTGTGTGTTCCAGGCAAATCCGGTTCACTTTAACACTGAGGCGTGACGACGAGGCACTACGGTGCTGAAGCAACTGATACCCTGCTTCCAGGAAAAGCCTCTAAGCATCAGGCAGCATCAAATCGTACCCCAAACCGACACAGGTGGTCAGGTAGAGAATACCAAGGCGCTTGAGAGAACTCGGGTGAAGGAACTAGGCAAAATGGTGCCGTAACTTCGGGAGAAGGCACGCTGGCGCGTAGGTGGAGGGACTTGCTCCCCGAGCCGAAGCCAGTCGAAGATACCAGCTGGCTGCAACTGTTTATTAAAAACACAGCACTGTGCAAACACGAAAGTGGACGTATACGGTGTGACGCCTGCCCGGTGCCGGAAGGTTAATTGATGGGGTTATCGCAAGAGAAGCTCCTGATCGAAGCCCCGGTAAACGGCGGCCGTAACTATAACGGTCCTAAGGTAGCGAAATTCCTTGTCGGGTAAGTTCCGACCTGCACGAATGGCGTAATGATGGCCAGGCTGTCTCCACCCGAGACTCAGTGAAATTGAACTCGCTGTGAAGATGCAGTGTACCCGCGGCAAGACGGAAAGACCCCGTGAACCTTTACTACAGCTTGACACTGAACATTGAGCCTTGATGTGTAGGATAGGTGGGAGGCTTTGAAGCGCGGACGCCAGTCCGCGTGGAGCCAACCTTGAAATACCACCCTTTAACGTTTGATGTTCTAACGTGGCCCCGTGATCCGGGGTGCGGACAGTGTCTGGTGGGTAGTTTGACTGGGGCGGTCTCCTCCCAAAGCGTAACGGAGGAGCACGAAGGTCAGCTAATCACGGTCGGACATCGTGAGGTTAGTGCAATGGCATAAGCTGGCTTGACTGCGAGAGTGACGGCTCGAGCAGGTGCGAAAGCAGGTCATAGTGATCCGGTGGTTCTGAATGGAAGGGCCATCGCTCAACGGATAAAAGGTACTCCGGGGATAACAGGCTGATACCGCCCAAGAGTTCATATCGACGGCGGTGTTTGGCACCTCGATGTCGGCTCATCACATCCTGGGGCTGAAGTAGGTCCCAAGGGTACGGCTGTTCGCCGTTTAAAGTGGTACGCGAGCTGGGTTTAGAACGTCGTGAGACAGTTCGGTCCCTATCTGCCGTGGGCGCTGGAGAACTGAGGGGGGCTGCTCCTAGTACGAGAGGACCGGAGTGGACGCATCACTGGTGTTCGGGTTGTCATGCCAATGGCACTGCCCGGTAGCTAAATGCGGAAAAGATAAGCGCTGAAAGCATCTAAGCGCGAAACTTGCCCCGAGATGAGTTCTCCCTGAGACTATAAGTCTCCTGAAGGGACGTTGAAGACTACGACGTTGATAGGCCGGGTGTGTAAGCGCAGCGATGCGTTGAGCTAACCGGTACTAATGACCCGTGAGGCTTAACCTTACAACGCCACAGGCGTTTTGCAGTGACGCGGTTTCAATTTTCAGCACGTACCGGATTATCGGGCCCGCCTTTTTTGGGGGGGTCCGGAACAGAATTTGCCTGGCGGCACTAGCGCGGTGGTCCCACCTGACCCCATGCCGAACTCAGAAGTGAAACGCCGTAGCGCCGATGGTAGTGTGGGGTCTCCCCATGCGAGAGTAGGGAACTGCCAGGCATCAAACCAGAAGGGCCCCGCGCGAAAGCGCGGGGCCCTTTCCCATGGAAAAAATCTACCTTAACGGAAAAGATTAGCGCGGAAAGCGTTATCCAGGCCGTGAAATATGCCTGAAATGAATTTTCTTTGATGCTATAGGTTTTTGAAGAGAAGCTAAAAACTTTAGTTATACAGATCGGATGCACAACCGCAGCGTTAAGTTGACGGAAGCAAAGACCGCTCTGGCCGCAGTAAGATAGGGATAATATGTCTTCCGCACGGCAGCAGAAATGCCCCTTCAGAGCGCTACTTATTACTGCATTCCGCCAGCCATTCCACAATAAACTGAGCAATTTCGTCAACGTTGTTAACATCCAGTCGCGGCATATTCACCTCAATAGCAATGTCGCTGGCCACAGCAATCACTTTTTTATCCAGCAAGTCACTTAGCTCGCCCTTAACTTCCTCTCGCCACAGCACAATTTTTGGCACATCCTCGCCTTTAAAACCTTCGACCAGAATCAGATCTGTAATATTTTCATCAAATTGTGCAGCCAGGTCCCGCAACTCCAGTTTTATCGCGGCAGGCGTTTCGGTCATTAATGCCCAGCGCTGACTGCTGGCGACCATCACCTGATCGGCACCTGCTTTCCGTAATAGATAACTGTCTTTGCCTGGCGTATCGACATCCATTTCATGATGAGTATGCTTAATCAGACCCGGCCGTATTCCTTTCGCTTTCAGGCATGGGATGAGCTTAGTGAGAAGCGTCGTTTTGCCGGTGTCACTCCAGGCGACAACTGCCAATAATGGAAGCATTAAAGTTCCCCTGCCATACGTAACTCTTCAGCGGTATTCACATTCATAAAAACCAGCTCTTCCTCAGTGAACTCAACGATATGTCCACCTTGCTGACGCATAAAATGCATGACCTTACGCTCGCCCTGTTGCAAAAAATGCAGGAGTTCATCAACACAGCGTCGATTGATCAGTGACAACATCGGATGGTCACGCTGGGTTGATTTTACCCACACAATAGGTGCCTCAGCTTTAGCCTGCCAAAGGCGTGCAACATAGTTTGCGGGGATAAAAGGTGTATCACAGGCGGTAAAAGCCGCCCATTCGGTTTCAATATTCTGCAATGCTGCGAGCATGCCCGCCAGCGGCCCCGGATAATCGTCCAGCGAATCGCCGATTACCTGACAGCCGCTGCGCTGATAACGATCCTGATGGCGATTTGCGCTAATGATCACCGTGCTCACCTGTGGCTGCAGACGCTTTAACACATGCTGATACAGCGGTTCGCCATTGAGCAGCATCAAACCTTTGTCCTGCCCGCCCATACGCGAACTGCGACCACCTGACAAAATAACGCCTGTAACATTAGCCTTCATGACCTACCTCAATGATGTTGGCGCAACGATTCGGGTAACGTAATGCTACCTTCTGCATGTGGAGATCATAATGAAATACCAACGCCATAACGAGCTTATTGAATTGCTTTCAGCTGCCTGGCTCACTGCGCCCGATCTCAACCTGCTCCAGTTTATTCAGCAGATAGCCTGTGAGGCGGGATACAACGAAAATCTTGCAGACCTTACGGATGACGCGTTGATTTACCAGCTCAAAATGCGGGATGCTGCCAGCGACGCAGCCATCCCCGGCCTGAAAAAAGATTATGAAAATGATTTCAAAACGGCGTTGCTGCGTGCGCGTGGCGTGATCAAAGAGTGATATCAGTGCTATCCTTGCCCGCTCCGACAGCTAAACGAGCAGGCAATTATCATGAACGATGCCGCATTTAATTTCCATACGCTGGATCCTGAGACCATCGTTGATGCGCTCTGGGATACCGGTATTCGTGTGGAATCAGGGCTGACGGCACTTAATAGCTACGAAAATCGCGTTTATCAGTTTACCGATGAGGATAAGCGTCGTTATGTGGCGAAATTCTATCGGCCGCAGCGTTGGTCAGCTGAGCAGATCCTTGAAGAGCATACCTTTGCGCTGGATTTAAAAACGGATGAAGTGCCCCTTGCCGCACCGCTTTTATTGCAGGGCAAAACGCTGCATCAACACGCTGGCTTTTGGTTTGCCATCTTCCCCAGCCTTGGGGGACGACAATATGAATCTGATAATGAAGATCAGATGGAAGCGGTTGGCCGTTTTATCGGACGCATTCATCAAACCGCCGCTAAAGGCGCCTTTCATTCCCGTCCGACCATGGGTCTTGAGGAATATATTCTTCAGCCTCTTCAGCTGTTGGAAAACAGCCCGCTGATTCCGGTTAAGCTGAAGCCGCTTTTACTGGCGGCGCTGGAGCGGCTTGGCAAAACTTTACAACAATGCTGGCATACTGACTGGCGCCCTCTACGGCTGCACGGCGACTGCCATGCAGGTAATATCCTCTGGCGCGATGGTCCATCCTTTGTGGATTTAG
Organism: Duffyella gerundensis; assembly: GCF_001517405.1. Classification (NCBI taxonomy): domain Bacteria; kingdom Pseudomonadati; phylum Pseudomonadota; class Gammaproteobacteria; order Enterobacterales; family Erwiniaceae; genus Duffyella; species Duffyella gerundensis. The sequence continues at coordinate 26,391 of NZ_LN907827.1, forward strand.
ATGATGCCCGAACGGGTCCTGCCATTCAGGATTTATGGATGCTGATTAATGGCGACCGTCAGGAGCAGCGTATCCAGTGGGATATTCTGCTGGAAGCCTACGGCGAGTTCAGCGACTTCGATCTACATGAATTGTCACTGATTGAGCCTTTACGGGCCATGCGCATGGTTTATTATCTGGCGTGGGTTGTTCGCCGCTGGCAGGATCCCGCTTTTCCACGCAGTTTCCCGTGGATGACCGATGAGGATTTTTGGCGCAGGCAAATTGGCTTATTTACCGAGCAGGAAAAGCTGCTGCATGAGCCGCCAATTCAACTGGCCCCTGTATTTTAATATGATGAATGGAGAGTTTGAACAGATGAAAAAGATTTGGTTGGCGCTGGTTGGCCTGATGCTGGCATTCAGCGCCTCAGCGGCGCAGTTCACCGATGGTCAGCAATATATCACCCTGGATAAACCTGCCACTGGCGAGCCGCAGGTTGTGGAATTCTTCTCATTCTTTTGCCCTCATTGCTATCAGTTCGAGCGTGTTTATCACGTCAGCGAGACGGTGAAGAAAAATCTGCCGGAAAACGTTAAGGTGACGAAATACCACGTTGAGTTTTTAGGCGGCGAAATGGGCAAAACCGTTACTCAGGCCTGGGCTGTTGCCATGGCGCTGGGTGTGGAAGATAAAGTCGCGGCGCCCATTTTTGACGGTATTCAGAAAACCCAGACCATTACTGATGCTGACAGCCTGAAAGATACCTTTGTTAAAGCTGCAGGCATCACGCCAGCCGAGTATGATGGTGCCTTCAACAGCTTTGCGGTTAAAGCATTGGTCGCACAGCAGGAAAAGGCCGCGGTAGATGTCAATCTGCAGGGCGTGCCGGCGATGTTTGTTAATGGCAAATATATGGTGAATAACGGTGGTCTTGATACCAGCTCAATGGATACCGTAGCACTGCAATACGCTGACGTAGTAAAATTCCTCGTCGCGAAAAAGTAATATTTTTATCATCAAACGCATCAGTTTTACTGGTGCGTTTTTTTATGCCGGCATTTTGCCGCTGGGTAAATAAATAGCCCTAATGCGAAAATTTTTTTGCCGAATACGGCATTAAAAATTAACTGTGCAAATTTAATATCCACATTGAAGTAAATCACGATTTATGCTCGCACCAGTCAATATATTTGTACAGGCTATTGATTTTAATCAGTTATATGTTTTAGTAAAATCTATATTATTGTAAGTCACAACAGGCTTGCAAATTTACGCACAAACTTATCCACAGGATGATCCAAAGGATCATCTCTTTCCTCGCTGCCCGTTCGCACTCTTTTATGCCGGTTGTTTTATCTTTTCTTGTCAGCTGTGGCATGCTTGTCACAAACATTGGCAACGAAGACGTAATGACTTATGGCTCAAATAGCAGAAAACCCACTGATTCTGGTCGATGGATCATCTTATCTTTATCGTGCTTATCACGCTTTTCCCCCGCTGACTAACAGCGCAGGCGAACCAACGGGTGCGATGTATGGCGTCCTGAATATGCTGCGCAGCATGCTGCTGCAATATAAGCCGAGCCACGTTGCAGTGGTTTTTGATGCCAAAGGAAAAACGTTTCGCGATGAGCTGTTCGAGCATTACAAATCGCATCGTCCACCCATGCCGGACGATCTGCGTGCGCAAATCGAACCTTTGCATCAGATGGTAAAAGCGATGGGCCTGCCGTTGTTGGCCGTTTCCGGTGTCGAAGCTGATGACGTCATCGGTACGCTGGCCTTGCAGGCAGATAAAGCGGGTCGATCGGTGCTGATCAGCACCGGTGACAAAGATATGGCGCAGTTAGTTACGCCGAACATCACGCTAATTAATACCATGAGCAACAGCATTCTTGGCCCGGAAGAGGTCAATGACAAATATGGCGTGCCGCCAGAGTTGATCATCGATTACCTCGCACTGATGGGCGATGCCTCCGATAACATTCCGGGCGTGCCGGGTGTCGGTGAGAAAACCGCGCAGGCGTTGCTGCAGGGATTAGGCAAAATGACTGCGCTCTATGAGAATCTGGATAAGGTGGCCGCACTTGGCTTCCGCGGTTCCAAAACCATGGCGGCCAAGCTTGAACAGAATAAAGAGCTCGCGTTTCTTTCTTATCAATTGGCCACCATTAAAACCGATGTGCCGCTGGATCTGAGTTACGAGCAGCTGAACGTAGCTGAGCCGGAAGTCGATTCACTGCTTGCGCTGTTCCGTCATTATGAGTTCAAACGGTGGTGCAGCGATCTTGAAGAAGGGAAATGGCTGCAGGGTAAACGAGGCGGCGGTTTTACTGCGTCTGCTTCCGCTGTCGAAGCCGCGCCCGTCGTTGAGGCGACCAGCGTGCTCTCTGCTGACGGTTACGTCACCATTCTTGATGAAGAAACCTTCGATCAATGGCTGAAAAAAATCGCAGCCTGCGACGTATTTGCTTTCGATCTGGAAACGGATTCGCTGGACACGCTGACCGCTACTATTGTTGGCATCAGCGTAGCCGTTGCGCCGGGCGAAGCAGCCTATTTGCCGGTTGCTCATGATTATATTGATGCGCCACCGCAGCTCGATCGCGACTGGGTGCTGTCGCGCCTGAAGCCAATCCTTGAAGACAGCTCTGCCAGTAAAGTCGGGCAAAATCTCAAATACGATCGTGGCGTGCTGAAAAATTACGATATCGAATTACAGGGCATTAAATTCGATACCATGCTCGAATCCTACTTGCTGAACAGCGTTGTGGGCAAACATGACATGGATACGCTCTCAGCACGCTGGCTAAACCACAAAACCGTTACCTTCGTAGAGATTGCCGGTAAGGGCAAAAACCAGCTTACCTTTAACCAGATAGCGCTGGAGCAGGCTGCGCATTATGCCGCAGAAGATGCCGACGTCACGCTGCAGCTGCATCTGAAAATGTGGCCGGAACTGGAAAAGCAGACTGGACCGTTACGCGTTTTCAATGAGATTGAAATGCCGCTGGTCCCGGTGATTTCGCGTATTGAGCGAAACGGCGTGCTGATCGATCAGCATATTCTGGCCAGACATTCGCAGGAGCTAACGCTGCGCCTTGATGAGCTGGAGAAACAGGCGCACGAGCTGGCTGGCGAGCCGTTTAATCTCTCTTCTACTAAGCAGCTGCAAACTATTCTGTTTGAGAAGCAGGGCATTAAGCCAACTAAAAAAACGCCGGGCGGGGCACCATCAACCAGCGAAGAGGTGCTCGCTGAGCTGGCACTTGATTATCCGCTGCCTAAAGTGATCCTTGAACATCGCGGCTTATCGAAGCTGAAGTCGACCTATACCGACAAACTGCCGCAGATGATGAATCCGTTTACCGGACGCGTACATACCTCTTATCACCAGGCGGTAACGGCGACCGGCAGGCTCTCTTCAACCGAGCCAAACCTGCAAAATATTCCGGTGCGTAACGATGAAGGGCGTCGCATTCGCCAGGCATTTATCGCTTCGCCAGGCTGTCGCATTGTGGCAGCTGACTATTCGCAAATTGAGCTGCGCATTATGGCGCACCTGTCGCAGGACAAAGGTCTGCTACAGGCGTTTGCTGAAGGCGAAGATATTCACCGTGCTACCGCGGCTGAAGTATTTGGCAGCCCGCTGGACAAGGTCAGTGGTGAGCAGCGTCGCAGCGCCAAAGCGATCAACTTTGGCCTGATTTACGGCATGAGCGCTTTTGGTCTTTCTCGTCAGCTCAATATCGGTGCCGGCGAGGCGCGGAAATATATGGACCTTTACTTCGAGCGTTATCCTGGCGTGTTGCAGTATATGGAAAATACGCGCAAATTCGCCGCAGAAAAAGGGTATGTGGAGACACTGGATGGCCGTCGTCTGTATCTGCCGGACATCAAATCCAGCAATGCGATTCGTCGCAAAGCCGCCGAGCGTGCAGCGATCAATGCGCCAATGCAGGGTACCGCAGCAGACATTATCAAACGCGCCATGATCGAAGTTGATCGGTGGCTCCAGCAGCAGCCGGATGTGAAAATGATCATGCAGGTTCACGATGAGCTGGTGTTTGAAGTGAAAGAGTCCCTGCTGGATGAAGCCTGTGAGAAAATTCGCCAGCTGATGGAAAGCAGCATGCAGCTTGATGTGCCATTGCAGGTAGAAGTGGGCATTGGTGATAACTGGGATGAAGCGCACTGATTCCGTTATCGCGTTAGACCAGCAATAAGAAAACGCTCTGGTGATACGGTTTAGCCATGCCAATGCGCCATGGCCGATCGCTAACCGGCTAAAGCAGAAGCACTTTTCTAAAGTAAGCGCTACTGGCTGAATGTGTTTTTGTGATGAAGATTACAGAAACAGGCTTTTTTAATCTGGGCTAAATGCAAAAAATGCTTTTTCGCTCACAAAAAATCGGGTAAAGTTCGCGGCGTAGGGTACAGAGGTAAGATGTTCTATCTTTCAGACCTTTTACTTCACGTAATCGGATTTGGCTGAATATTTAGCCGCCCCAGTCACTTTTGTGACTGGGGCGTTTTTTATGGCTGCGCGGCAGGAAAGCGGTCGTTTATTCGCCCGTTTCCTCTTCCTGCGGCGGCTGGCTGAACCAGCTGTCGAGCTTCAGACGCAATTTATCAACGCCGATTTTCTTCAGGGATGAGAACATTTCCACCTGAATGTCGCCAACATAGGCTGCCGTTGCTTCCTGCACCACCTTCAGCTGCGCTTTGCGTGCGCCAGAAGCCAGCTTGTCCGCTTTAGTCAGCAGAACCAGCACGGAAATCCCGCTGGACACGGCCCACTGAATCATCTGTTGGTCGAGATCTTTCATGGGATGACGAATATCCATCAGCACCACCAATCCTTTCAGGCACTGGCGCATCTGCAAATATTCACCCAGCGCGCGCTGCCACTTTTTCTTCATCTCTTCCGGGACTTCGGCGTAGCCATAACCGGGCAAATCCACCAGGCGCACGCCTTCAACGACCTCAAACAGGTTAATGAGCTGCGTACGTCCCGGCGTTTTACTGGTGCGCGCCAGACTCTTCTGATTGGTCAGCGTATTCAGTGCGCTGGACTTACCGGCGTTTGAACGGCCTGCAAACGCCACTTCGATGCCGGTGTCGGCCGGTAAATGGCGGATGTCGGGCGCACTGGTTACGAAATGGGTTATATGATAATTCCAGGACAAAATGGCACTCCAGCTTAAGTCATAACAATTTGGCGGTGATTATACCTTGATTGGCGGAAAAGCGCCCGATGGGTTCCGATCGCATTACGTTGTGAGAGATTGGCTATGGTTTCTGTCAGTGATTAATATAATTATAAAAAAATTTGAAAAATAATTACTTAATTTTCAATTGATTGTGATTATTTTCGCTAGAGAAAATGTAATATTCGCTGGCGCTACCTTGTGAGTTGAACCAGATGGTCTACATTATTCACAGCGTCAGGTAGACGAGCTTCCTCAGGAAGCGCTCAGGGATAGCCCGGAAGGCAGCAGAGCAGGGAAAAAGGATGGGGTCTGAAGGAGAGACCGTCAGGGATAAGGAAGCGCTCGGGATGAGTGGACAGCAGACGGGATAAACCGGGATGTTGATTGCATAAAGGGATGTAAAGGATGACTGTCCTTCTACGGAAGGTACGAAAAAAGGCGACAGATTGCTCTGTCGCCTTTTTTCTTTGTCCGCTTTCTGCTAGATTCCGCCGCAATTCTATACTGAATTATCATTGCCGAGAGCCAACATCATGAAGCAACCTGCACGCGCGCCGCAGGGTAAGACCGCAGCGCCAAAAGCCAAGCGTAAATCGCGCGAAGAAATGAACGTTGAAGCACGCGATCGCAAGCGTGATAAAAAACACCGTGGCCATGCAGCGGGCAGCCGGGCTAATCCTGTTACCGAAGCCCAGAAGAAAGGCAACGGCAACAAAAAAGCCGATCCCCGTATCGGCAGCAAGAAGCCGATTCCGTTAATCGCAGAGGGCCAGCAAGCTGCGGTTAAAGCCAAACCGGTTGCAGAGAAAAAAGCCGCCGCCAAGCCGCGTCTGAGTCCGCAGGAAGAGCTGCAGATGCTCGAGAATGACGAGCGTCTGGATGCCTTGCTGAATCGTCTGGAAAGCGGTGAGAAACTCTCTGCTGAAGATCAGGCATGGCTCGATCAGACACTGGATCGTATCGACGTCCTGATGGAACAGCTTGGCATTGAGCTGGACGAAGAAGAAGAAGATGAAGCGGACGAAGATATGTATCGCCTGCTGAAAGGTAAAGATTAATTCAGCCTGATCATGATCGCGGCGGTGTTTTGACGCGGCGATCAGGAATCGCTTAATGATAATGATTTGGCCTGGATCAATTTTAGCGCTACTTCTTGCATGTTATCTGCTCTGGCTATTGTTTACACTACGGCGCCTGTCGCAGCTTAAGGTTTTGCTGCGACGGAGAGCCGTCAGACAAGCGCCTTCTTTACCCCCGCGTGTGCGACGGTCATCCAGACGACGCAACGGGAGAGAAGATGATGGCGGCACCGCAGATAGAGTGGGATCAGGCGCTGATAGAGAAATATAATCACGCCGGACCGCGTTATACCTCTTATCCCACCGCGCTGGAATTTAGCGAACAGTTTACCGACGCTGATTTTACCGCCGCGGCCAGCCGTTATCCTCAACGGCCACTTTCGCTCTACCTTCACATCCCTTTTTGTCACCGTCTCTGCTATTTCTGCGGTTGCAATAAAATTGTGACGCGACACCAGCACAAGGCCGATCGCTACCTTGATGTGCTGGAAAAAGAGATTCAGGCGCGTGCTCCTCTGTTCAGCCAGCGTACCGTGAGCCAGATGCATTGGGGCGGCGGCACGCCTACGTTCTTAACCACAACGCAGATATCGCGGCTGATGGCGATGCTACAGCAGCATTTTACCTTCGCGGCTACGCCGGAAATTTCCATTGAGATTGACCCGCGCGAAATTGAGCTCGATGTACTCGATCACCTGCGGGCTGCAGGATTTAACCGTCTGAGCATGGGCGTGCAGGATTTCAATAAAACGGTGCAGGAGAAGGTCAATCGCGTTCAGGATGAGAACGTGATTTTTGCGTTAATGGCACGGGCTCGTGCACTCGGCTTTGCCTCCAGCAATATCGATCTGATTTACGGCCTGCCAAAACAGACGCCCGAAAGCTTTGCCTACACGTTGCAAAAAGTGGCGGCACTCAATCCCGATCGCCTCAGCATCTTTAACTACGCGCATTTGCCAGCCATGTTTGCCGCTCAACGCAAAATTAAAGAGGCCGATCTGCCGGATGCACAGCAGAAGCTCGCCATCCTGCAGCAATCGATCGCCTCGCTCAGCGCAGCGGGCTATCAGTTTATCGGTATGGATCATTTTGCTCGTCCACAGGATGAGCTGGCCATTGCGCAGCGGGCAGGCAAGCTGCATCGCAATTTTCAGGGCTACACCACGCAGGGCGACAGCGATCTGCTGGGGCTTGGCGTTTCGGCCATCAGCATGTTGGGCGACAGCTACGCGCAAAATCATAAAGAACTTAACAGCTGGTACGATCGGGTTGAACAGCAGGGCAGCGGGTTATGGCGGGGCGTGATGCTGAATGAAGATGACTGCCTGCGCCGCGAGGTGATCAAATCGCTGATTTGCCATTTCACTCTTGATATCCGGGCGCTTGAACAGCACTGGTCCCTGAACTTCGCTGACTATTTTGCTCAGGATCTCGATTTGCTGACGCCGCTGGCAGAAGATGGGCTGGTGGAGATCGACGCAGAGCGCATCAACGTCACCACACGCGGACGATTGCTGATCAGGAATATCTGCATGTGCTTCGATCGCTATCTGCGCCACAAGGCACATTTGCAGTCGTTCTCGCGGGTCATCTAATAAAAAAGCGCCGGTGGGCAAACCCCGCCGGCGCTTTATTAATTGAAGAAACCGATAAGTGCAGCACAGAGCAGGGCGGCAACGGCTGCCTGAGGCGTATGGCTGATGCCGGGGCTCTGCGAAATGAGATGAATGAAGTAATCAAACATGTCAGTTCTCCCGTGTTCGTTCAGCATAATACTGAATGGCATCAGCCTGTAAAGATGCAATCGCGAAGAAAAAATGCGATCGCTTTTACCACCGAAGCAGGATTTTTTTAGCCTTCCCCGTTTACTCCATACCTAACTCTTTTAGCTTCCGCGTCAGCGTATTACGCCCCCAGCCCAGCAGACGCGCCGCCTCCTGTTTATGTCCCTGAGTATGGCGCAGCGCCGTGGTCAACAAGGTGCGTTCCATCTCGGGCTGAGCCTCGGAAAGCAGGTTTTGATGACCGGATCGCAGCGCGCGATCGGCCCACTGCGCCAGCAGCGTTGCCCAGTTATCCGGTAATGACTGCGAAGGGCTTTCCGTGGCCGAAGACTCAAACAATTCGCCGGGCAAATCCTGCGTCAACACTTCCTGACCGGCAGCCATCACCGTCAACCAGCGACAGGTGTTTTCAAGCTGACGAACGTTGCCTGACCAGTGCAGTCGCGTCAGGGCGGTTTCGGTATCCGGATGCAGAATCTTCGCCTCAACGCCCAGTTCACGCGCGGCAACCTGCAAGAAATAGCGTGCCAGGCGCGGGATATCTTCCCGGCGTTCTCTCAACGGCGGCAAATGAACGCGAATCACATTCAGACGGTGAAACAGATCTTCACGAAACTTACCTTCCTGTACGCGCATCTCCAAGTTCTGGTGGGTTGCCGCAATAATACGCACGTCAACTTTCACCGGTGCGTAACCGCCAACCCGATAAAACTGCCCGTCTGCCAACACGCGTAGCAGGCGTGTTTGTACGTCCATTGGCATATCGCCAATCTCATCAAGAAACAACGTGCCGCCATCGGCCTGTTCAAAGCGTCCCTGACGAATCTGATTAGCGCCGGTAAATGCCCCTTTTTCATGACCAAACAGCTCTGACTCAATCAGATCTTTGGGAATCGCCGCCATGTTCAGGGCGATAAAGGGCGCTTTCGCTCGCGGGCTGTGGCGATGCAACGCATGCGCAACCAGCTCTTTACCGGTACCCGATTCGCCGTTGATCAAAACGCTGATCGAAGAGCGCGACAGGCGGCCGATGATACGAAACACATCCTGCATCGCCGGTGCTTCACCGATAATGTCGGTGGTTGGCCCGCTTACTGGTTGATTACGCGGCTGCTGCTGTTCCTGATAATGGCTGATAGCACGTTCAACCAGCGCCACCGCCTCATCGATATCAAACGGCTTTGGCAGATAGTCAAAGGCACCCTGCTGATAGGCACTCACCGCCGCATCCAGATCGGAGTGTGCGGTCATGATAATCACCGGTAACATCGGATGCCGCTGCTTGATTTGCTTTAGCAGCGCCAAACCATCCATGCCGGGCATGCGGATATCGGACAGTAAAACATCGGGTGTTTTGGTGGCGAGCGCGTCCAGCACTTCATTGCCACTTTCGAACGTCGCGCAGGTCAAACCGGCTCCAGTAAGTGCACGTTCGAGCACCCAGCGGATGGAGCTATCGTCATCGACGATCCAGACTATCCCTCGTTGCATAGAAACCTCACTGGCGAATGGGCAGGAAAACCGAGAATTCGGTATGACCAGGCCAACTGTTAAATTCTATTTTTCCTGAATGCTGGTCAATCAGGCTGCGGGCGATAGAGAGGCCTAAACCGGTGCCTCCTTCGCGGCCGCTGACCATGGGATAGAACAGCGTATCTTGTAGTTGCGTCGGAATTCCCGGGCCATCGTCTTGAACATCAATACGCGCTGCCAGACGATAGCGAACGCCATGCAGGGTCAGCTGAAAAGCGGTGCGGGTACGCAGTGTAATCGTGCCGCCTTCGCTTCCCAGCGCCTGCAGCGCATTGCGCACCACGTTAAGTAGCACCTGTTCAATCTGGTCCGGATCGTGGGGCAGCTCTGGCAGGCTCGGATCGTAATCACGCACCAGCGACACATTCTCCGGTAGCTCCATCGACACCAGATTCACCACGCGCTCGGCAACCTGATGAATGCTTTGCGTAATATGCATGCCCGGCTGCTGCGGGCCTAACAGGCGATCGACCAGATTACGCAGGCGATCGGCCTGTTCGATGATCACTTTGGTATATTCAGTTAACGACGGATCGGGCAACGCTTTAGCCAGCAGCTGCGCTGCGCCGCGTAATCCACCGAGCGGATTTTTAATCTCGTGCGCCAGTCCGCGCACCAGGTCACGCGCCGCCACCTGTTGAGCGTGTTGAATCTGTTCCTGGCTGAGGCGACGCTGGTTATCCATCGGCGCCATTTCCATAAGGATAAAGCCGTCCGGCAGACGCTGCGCCGTAAGTGACATGATGTGCGCCCGGCTGTCGACCACCAGCGTCACTTCGCTGTCGGTGAAGCCCTGGCCTGCCTGTAAACTCTCATTCATAACATCAACGTTGAGCGAAAAATAACCCATCAGCTCAGGCAGCGGCGTGCCAAATAATTTACGTGAGCTTTGCGCCAGCAATTGCTGGGCCGCCGGGTTGGCGTAATGAATGACCAGTTCGTCATCGACCAATAAAATACTGTTGATCAATGAGTTAAGAATCTGCCCGGCATCGGGCAGGATGGATGTTGCCATACAGCGATCCTCTGCACTTTATTGGTGCATTATAGTCACAGCCTGATTTACCTGAGTTAACGCGGCAAATTTGTGGAGAAAAAAGCCCATCCGGAGATGGGCTGAATATTTCCACGGCAACAAGCGTCCTGACGTTTGCTGTGTCTGCCGCAGCGCCGGTAATGATTACCGTGCTGCGGCATGGCATCCGCCAGGCTTACTTCCGAATTACACGCTGTAGTACAGCTCAAATTCAACCGGATGCGGCGTCATGCGAACACGATCCATCTCTGCTTTACGCAGTTCGATGTAAGCATCGATAGATTCGTCGGTGAATACGCCACCGCGGGTCAGGAACTCGCGGTCCTCGTTCAGCGCATTCAGCGCTTCTTCCAGTGAACCCGCTACTTTTGGAATCTCAGCTTCTTCTTCCGGTGGCAGGTCATACAGGTTTTTGTCCATCGCATCGCCAGGATGGATTTTGTTGATGATGCCGTCCAGGCCAGCCATCAGCAGTGCAGTAAACGCCAGGTATGGGTTAGCCGCTGGGTCCGGGAAGCGCGCTTCGATACGACGCGCTTTCGGGCTGGCAACGACTGGAATACGAATAGATGCAGAACGGTTACGCGCTGAGTAAGCCAGCATAACCGGTGCTTCATAACCCGGGACCAGACGCTTGTAAGAGTTGGTGGTCGGGTTCGCCAGGGCATTAATCGCTTTAGCGTGCTTAATGATGCCGCCAATGTAGAACAGCGCCATTTCAGACAGGCCGCCATATTTATCGCCGGCAAACAGGTTGGTGCCGCCTTTTGACAGGGACATATGGCAGTGCATGCCTGAGCCGTTGTCACCAAACATTGGCTTAGGCATAAAGGTCGCGGTTTTGCCGTAGGCATGCGCCACGTTGTGCACGACATATTTGTAGATCTGAATTTCGTCTGCTTTCTTGGTCATGGTGTTGAAGCGGGTTGCCACTTCGTTCTGACCTGCAGTTGCCACTTCGTGGTGATGCGCTTCAACAACCAGACCCATCTCTTCCATGGTCAGACACATGGCAGAACGGATATCCTGAGAGGAATCGACCGGTGGCACCGGGAAGTAACCGCCTTTCAGACCTGGACGGTGGCCTTTGTTGCCGCCTTCATATTCTTTACCGGTGTTCCAGGCCGCTTCGATATCATCGATAGCCACGTGTGAACCGGAGGTTGAGGAGCCGAAACGGATATCATCAAACAGGAAGAATTCTGGCTCTGGCCCAAACAGCACGGTATCGGCGATGCCGGAAGAGCGCAGGTAATCTTCTGCACGCTTGGCGATAGAACGTGGATCGCGATCGTAGCCCTGCATAGTGCCCGGCTCAAGAATGTCACAACGGATGATCAGCGTAGGATCTTCAAAGAAAGGATCCATTACCGCCGTGGTCGCGTCAGGCATCAGCACCATGTCGGATTCGTTGATACCTTTCCAGCCACCGATGGAGGAGCCATCGAACATCTTGCCTTCTTCGAAGAAATCAGCGTTAACCTGGTGCGCCGGAATCGTAACGTGCTGTTCTTTACCTTTAGTATCGGTAAAACGCAGGTCAACAAACTTCACTTCGTTTTCGTTCATCATCGACAGAACGTGTTCAGCGGACATACTCAACTCTCCTGGAAATTGTATTGTTGTCGTGGTGTGAGAACTTTTTGGCGTTGAGGCGTAAAGCTGCGCATACATCCACCATAAATATCTCAGACAAGCTGTCAACCGTTGTGGAAACTGCTGTTTTCGCTTAATCCAAACAAAGCGAATTCTATGCCAACTTTCTTATTTGCTGAAAAAAGCGCTATTATGCGCCCTCAAGTGAAACGAATAATGCACCATGATGGAAGTCGCGCACCATCTTGGTGCCTCTGGGTGATTGATGGGCACCATTTTGGTGCAATCATGCTTTAAAGTGCAATTCTTGCACTGTAAAAGGTGCTGATGGCTAGTCCGAACGCAAATTTTTATTCAAATTTGTGATCCTGTTCAGTCCTTCGATTAATCCGTGTACAATAGCGCGCTATTTCTAATGCCTGAGGCAAAGCTGTGATCGAAAATTTGCGTAACATCGCCATCATCGCGCACGTTGACCATGGAAAAACAACCCTGGTCGACAAACTGCTGCAACAATCCGGTACCTTTGACGCGCGTACCGAAGCGACCGAGCGTGTGATGGACTCCAATGACCTGGAGAAAGAGCGTGGGATTACCATCCTCGCAAAAAATACCGCCATTAAATGGAATGACTACCGCATCAACATCGTTGATACCCCAGGACACGCCGACTTCGGCGGTGAGGTAGAGCGCGTAATGTCAATGGTGGACTCCGTGCTGCTGGTCGTCGATGCGATGGACGGCCCGATGCCGCAAACGCGTTTCGTGACCAAGAAAGCTTTTGCCCATGGTCTGAAACCTATTGTTGTTATCAACAAAGTTGACCGTCCAGGCGCCCGTCCGGATTGGGTTGTTGACCAGGTATTTGACCTGTTCGTAAACCTTGATGCTACTGACGAGCAGCTGGACTTCCCGATCATCTTCGCTTCGGCGCTGAATGGTATCGCGGGTCTGGAACACACCGACATGGCTGACGACATGACCCCGCTGTATCAGGCGATCGTCGACCACGTTTCTCCACCACAGGTTGAGGCTGATGCGCCGCTGCAGATGCAGATTTCGCAGCTGGACTACAACAACTACCTGGGTGTGATCGGCATCGGCCGTATCAAACGCGGCAAAGTGAAGCCAAACCAGCAGGTCACTATCATTGATAGCGAAGGCAAAACCCGCAACGGTAAAGTTGGCAAAGTGTTGGGTCACCTCGGTCTGGAGCGTATTGAAAGCGACATGGCTGAAGCGGGCGACATCATTGCGATCACCGGTCTGGGCGAGCTGAACATCTCTGACACCATTTGCGATACGCAAAATGTGGAAGCGCTGCCAGCCCTGAGCGTTGATGAGCCAACCGTAACCATGTTCTTTAACGTCAACACCTCACCGTTCTGTGGTAAAGAGGGTAAATACGTTACCTCTCGCCAGATCCTTGAGCGTCTGAACAAAGAGCTGGTCCACAACGTTGCGCTGCGCGTTGAAGAAACTGAAGATTCTGACGCCTTCCGCGTATCAGGCCGTGGTGAACTTCACCTGTCCGTTCTGATCGAAAACATGCGTCGTGAAGGTTTCGAACTGGCGGTATCCCGTCCGAAAGTTATCTTCCGTGAGTTCGAAGGCCGCAAACAAGAGCCATTCGAAAACGTGACCCTCGACATCGAAGAAACCCATCAGGGTTCTGTGATGCAGGCGATGGGTGAGCGTAAAGGCGACCTGAAAAACATGGATCCGGATGGCAAAGGCCGCGTACGTCTCGACTACGTGATCCCAAGCCGTGGCCTGATTGGCTTCCGTAACGAATTCATGACCATGACTTCCGGTACCGGTCTGCTCTATTCCACCTTCAGCCATTACGACGATGTTCGTCCAGGCGAAGTGGGCCAGCGTCAGAACGGCGTGCTGATCTCTAACGGCCAGGGCAAAGCGGTTGCGTTTGCGCTGTACGGTCTGCAGGATCGCGGCAAACTGTTCCTCGGTCACGGTGCAGAAGTCTATGAAGGCCAGATCATCGGCATTCACAGCCGTTCTAACGACCTGACCGTAAACTGTCTGACCGGTAAGAAGCTGACCAACATGCGTGCTTCCGGTACTGACGAAGCCACGACGCTGGTTCCGCCAATCAAGATGACCCTTGAGCAGGCGATCGAGTTTATCGATGATGACGAGCTGGTAGAAGTAACGCCACAGTCTGTGCGTATTCGTAAGCGCCACCTGAGCGAAAACGATCGTAAACGCGCATCGCGCGGCAGCAAAGAGTAATCTTGCGCTGACTGCTAAACCCCGGCCATGCCGGGGTTTTTTTTCGCCTGTTATCCGCTACGGGTAACGGTTTATTTCCTGCCACCGCGCTTTTTCCTCGCCTTCTTTTTGCCGTCCTGCACGCCACGCTCGCCTAAATTTTTCGCTTCAATTGTGACGACCTGTTCAGGGTCTGTTTTTACCGCTAGAGTGAAGAGTCACCGAAACAGGAGAGCGGGCCATGTTATACATTTTTGATTTAGGTAACGTCATTGTTGATATTGATTTCAACCGTGCGCTGGGCGTCTGGAGCGACCTCGGCCGTGTGCCTTTGGCCCTGTTACAGAAAGAGTTTCAGATGGGTGAGGCATTTGAACAGCACGAGCGTGGCGAAATCAGCGATGAAGCCTTTGCCGCCGCACTGTGCGATGAGCTCGGCATGGCGCTGAGCTTCGAGCAGTTTACCGCCGGCTGGCAGGCTATTTTCGTCGGCGTGCGCCCGGATGCGCTGCTGATAATGCAAAAACTGCGCGCGCAGGGCGATCGGGTAGTTATTTTATCGAATACCAACCGTCTGCACTGTGAGTTCTGGCCAACCCAGTATCCGGAGGTGCAGAAAGCCGCCGATGCGATTTATCTTTCGCAGGAGATGGGCATGCGTAAACCGGAACCGGACATCTTCCTCAAGGTGTTACAGCAGGAAGGCTTCAGCGCCGATCAGGCGGTATTTTTCGATGATAACCAGGCCAATATCGACGCGGCCACAGCGCTGGGCATCAACAGTGTGCTGGTAACGGATGCGAAGGTCATTCCTGGCTGGTTCGCAGGCCGACTGTAATCCAATGAAAATGCATGCTAGCCGGTCCATGAAAGCCGCTGTCACCTGGATTAAGTTGCTGTGGCGGCGAATAGACGAAGACAATATGACGGTGCAGGCGGGCAATTTGGCCTATGTCTCACTGCTGGCACTGGTGCCGCTGGTGGCGGTGGTGTTTGCGCTTTTTGCCGCTTTTCCGGAGTTCTCCGACATCAGCCACCAGCTGAAAAACTTCATTTTTACCAACTTCGTACCGGCTGCGGGCAACACCATTCAGCACTACCTTGAGCAGTTTGTGGCGAATGTCGACAAGATGACCGCCGTCGGTGCGGTGGGGTTAATTGTCACCGCGCTGCTGCTGATGCACGCCGTTGATTGCGCGTTGAATGCTATCTGGCGCAGCAAAAAGAAACGCCCGCTGGTGTTCTCATTTGCTGTTTACTGGATGATTTTAACCCTGGGCCCGCTGCTGGCGGGCGCCAGTCTGGCGATCAGCTCTTACCTGCTCTCGCTGCGCTGGGTCAACGCTACGGGCGTCACCAGCCTGGTCGATCACATGCTGCGCCTGTTCCCATTGCTGCTCTCCTGCCTGGCGTTCTGGCTGCTGTACAGCGTGGTACCAACGGTCCGCGTGCCGCCGCGCGATGCCCTGATTGGTGCGCTGGTGGCGGGGCTGCTGTTTGAGCTGGGTAAAAAGGGCTTTGCACTCTATGTTACGATGTTTCCTTCTTACCAACTCATTTATGGCGTATTGGCGGTAGTGCCTATTCTCTTCCTGTGGGTGTTCTGGACGTGGTGCATTGTCCTGCTCGGTGCAGAAATCACTGCCACCGTGGGAGATTACCGCCAGCTAAAGCAGCAGGAGCAGGATGAAAAATCCGCTGGAGAACTATGATTGCACTGATTCAACGGGTACTGAAAGCCAGCGTGACCGTTAGCGACAAGACCATCGGCGAAATTGGGCCCGGTTTGCTGGTGCTGTTAGGCGTCGAAAAAGAGGACGATGACAGCAAAGCGAGCCGGTTGCTGGATCGCGTGGCGGGATACCGCATCTTCGGCGATGAAAATGACAAAATGAATCTGAGCCTACAACAGACAGGCGGCAGCCTGCTGGTGGTATCGCAATTTACCCTGGCGGCTGATACGAACAAAGGCATGCGCCCGTCGTTCTCTGGCGGCGCCTCGCCTGCTGAAGCGGAGCGTCTCTATGAGCATTTTATTCAGCTGAGCCGCGACAAAGGTATTGTGACAGAAACGGGGCGTTTTGCCGCCGATATGCAGGTTGCTTTGGTGAACGATGGCCCGGTAACGTTCTGGTTGCAGGTGTAAAACCACGCATCACCGGCGTTTGAACTGGCGTCCGGGTGGCGAAAGAGAGATCCATTTATGTACCATCTTCGAGTGCCAGAAACAGAAGAGGAACTGGAAACCTATTATCAGTTCCGTTGGGAAATGTTGCGCAAACCGCTACGGCAGCCACAGGGCTCCGAGCGCGATGCCTGGGATGCGCTTGCCCATCATCAGATGGTGGTGGATGAGCACGGTAAACCGGTCGCCATTGGCCGCCTTTATATTAATGCTGACAATGAAGCCGCTATCCGCTTTCTTGCCGTGCATCCTTCCGTGCAGGGCAAAGGGTTGGGAACGCTGGTGGCCATGACGCTGGAATCCGTTGCTCGTCAGGAAGGCGCCAAGCGCGTGGTGTGTAGCGCGCGCGAAGATGCGATCGCTTTCTTCGCCAAGCTGGGCTACATCAATCAGGGTGAAATCACCGCGCCGCAGACCACACCGCTGCGCCACTTTCTGATGATTAAACCGGTCATCACCCTTGATGATATTCTGCATCGCGCAGACTGGTGCGGCCAGCTACAACAGGCCTGGTACGATCACATCCCGCTCAGCGAAAAAATGGGCGTACGCATCCTGCAATATACCGGGCAGAAATTTGTAACCACCATGCCGGAAACCGGCAATCAGAACCCACATCAGACCTTGTTTGCTGGCAGCCTGTTTTCGCTCGCCACGCTGACCGGGTGGGGGCTGATCTGGCTGCTGCTGCGTGAACGCCATCTTGGCGGTACCATCATTCTGGCCGATGCGCACATTCGTTACAGCCATCCGATTAAAGGCCGTCCGGGTGCCACTGCCGATCTCGGTTCGCTCAGCGGCGATCTGGATCGCCTGGCGCGTGGTCGCAAGGCCCGTGTTCAGTTAGAAGTTGAACTGTTTGGCAATGATGAGTGCGGTGCGGTGTTTGAAGGTGTGTATCTGGTACTGCCTGCCGATCCGGATGGGCCGCTGGAAGAGGGTGGCTCTGGCGCCCGCATCAATTAACAACGGGCCGCGCTGAGGCGGCCCGCGGTTTATTTTACCTCGCCGGCGGTCATGCTTTGCTGAATCTCATTGTTATCGGTAGTCACGCGCAGCTCGCCGTTGCTGCTGGCTTTCAGCGTGTTGCTGGCGGCAAGGCTGCTGTTCAGTTTCAGCGTCAGATTGCTGTTACCAGTTAACGGCAGCGCTGGCCAACCCCAGTTCTGCAGAACGTTAGCGGGCACCGCGCGACCGTTAAGATTAAGCATCAGCGCACGCGCCGCGTTTTGATCCACTACCGCCAACCCTTCCAGCATACCTTCACCCACAAATGCGCTCATTTCTGTCACCTTGATGCGCTGATCGTCAGCAGTCAGCGCCAGCGACGGATGACGCAGATCGGTGCGGTTAAAGGTCGCCTGCGCTGCGTTCAGGCTTAGCGTCCCGCGCCAGATGCCCCATTGCTGGTGACGCGCGAGCGTCAACTCACTGCCGGTGCCGTCCAGCGCGGTGAGCTGGAACGGAAAGTCAGGATTCACATCAATCAGCAGATTGCGATTGGCGCTGAGTTTTTTCACCTCAACGCCCTGTAACCAGCCAGGCAAGGTTTGCTGCCAGCGCGCGCGCCAGTTCTGCGGCAGGGTATATTCCAGACCGGCAATCACCAGCTCATCCAGCACCAGCGTTTTGTCGTTACGCGTCCAGCTGCCATTGGTACGAATCAGCCCATTAACGAAGCGGGTGCTGAACTGATCGAGATCGATGCCCTGCGCAGTGAAGTGCATATTGGCAATCGGATCGATAAATTCGAGGCTGCCATTAATGAAGTTGCTGGCATTCATCTCCAGCGAGCCATCATCACTTTCCCAGTCATTGCCGTGCAGGCGAATGTTTTTCAGCGACAGATCGAGGTCGGTAATCGCCCATTCCGGGCCCTGCAGGCGCGCATCGGTGATATCCAGTCGGTCAATTTGCACCGAGGGCACCTGCGTCAGCGGCCGCAGAAAATCTTGTAAAGACTCGCTGGTTTGCAGACGAATATCGTTCAGACGCAGATTATTGATCCGCCAGTTGCCCACGGCGTCGCGTCCGGCGTTGCCGGTTAGCGATCCGCGTGCCAGATCGGCGCCAATGTTGTTGAGCTGCAGCTGACCGTGATCCATGCGGCCCTGAATCAGCACGTTTTTGCCCGCCACGCCGTACAGTGTGAGATCGCCCGCGCTCATCTGGAAGTTCGCGCTGTCGCCCAGCAGATCGCCTTTTTTCGGCTGCCACGGCAGAACGCCACCGTTTACCGCACTGGCGCTCAGAGGCAATACATTATCGGGGCTGCGGATCACCATATTGCTCAGCTGTAATCGGTTGGCCGCCAGCGGCAGCGCTTCATTACCGTTGAGGTTTGCCAGATCGAGCGTCCCGTCTTTTAACAGCAGCGTATCAAAGTGGCCGGGCTGGCTGAACTGTGCCAGTGCAAAGCCGAGATCGACGCTTTTCGCTACCAGCACCGCGGGTTCGCCATCGTGGCCGAAGGTGAAATCATCGAGGGTTAAATGACCAGGCGAAGAGAAATTGTGTTCGATTTTGCTGACGGAAAGGTGCCAGTCGGTATTGTCGCTGATCCAGCGGCTGGCCCAGCCTGCGCCCCAGCGCGTTTGCAGTGATACATAGGCGATCACCAGCAGCAATAACACCAGCAGCAGCAGCGTCAGTAAAAATTTTCCGACAAATTTCATTGCACCTTTCCCTAAGAGTTTCCGCCAGAGGTTGTTATGCCTGAATTACCGTTCTGGCTCAACCGCCTGAAGAGAAAGTCACAACAATTGAGAGGATGCCGCCGGTGAACGGACGGGCAGGCGCCCGTCCTTTGTGCTCTATTTCTCCAGCGGGAAAATCAGATTGAGTACGATAGCGGTAATGCCGCCCGCAGCGATGCCCGATGACAGCAGGGTTTTCAGCCAGTCAGGCGCAAACTGCAGGATCAGCGGCTGTTGCGAGACGCCAAGACCGACGGCCAGCGACAACGCGATAATCATGATGGCGCGACGGTTCAGCGGCTCGCGTGACACGATGCGCACGCCGGAGGCCGCAATGGTGCCGAACATCACCAGCGTGGCACCGCCGAGTACCGGTTCAGGAATGTGCTGCACAAAACCACTCACCGCGGGAAACAGGCCCAGCACGATCAGCATCAGCGCCACGACAAAACCAACGTAGCGGCTGGCCACGCCGGTTAGCTGGATCACGCCGTTGTTCTGGCCGAAGCAGGAATTGGGAAAGGTGTTGAGCAGGGCGGAAACGCAGGAGTTCAGGCCGTTAGCCAGCACGCCACCTTTCAGGCGCTGCATATAAAGCGGTCCGCTAACCGGCTGCTCAGAAACATCAGAAGTGGCGGTGATATCCCCGATGGTTTCCAGCGACGTCACCATAAATACCAGCATCAGCGGAATCAGCAGGTTCCAGTCGAAACCAAGGCCGTAGTAAAGCGGCGTTGGCACGGCAATCAAGGCGTTGGTGGCGGGAGCGGTTTGCTGCGGCAGCATATCCATCGCCCAGGCCAACAGATACCCTACCGCCATGGCGATCACCAGCGATGCGACGCGCAGGTAGGGATTACGCTGGCGATTGAGCAGGATAATTACCAACAATACCGCACCTGCCAGCATCAGATTCTTCGGCGCACCAAAGGTGTGATCGTTCATCGCGGCAAAGCCGCCGCCAATCGAAGTCAGGCCAACCTGAATCAGCGACAGGCCGATAATCATCACCACAATGCCGGAGACCAGCGGCGTAATAATGCGCCGTGCCAGATGCAGCACGCGGGATAGCACCATCTCGGTACAGGAAGCGACCATCAGCGTGCCGAACAGCGCTGCCATCATGGTGGGCACATCCGCACCGCCATTTTTCAGCGCCATGCCGCCCATAATCAGCGGCGTAACGAAGTTAAAGCTGGTGCCCTGAATGGACAACAATCCTGAACCGACCGGCCCCCAGGTTTTGATCTGTAAAACAGAGGCGATACCGGAAGCGAACAGCGACATGCTGATAATGTGCTGCGTGTCCTGCGCGGGCAGGCCAAGCGCCTGGCAAATCAGCAGCGCGGGCGTGATCACCGCAACGAACATCGCCAGCAGATGTTGGCAGGCAGCAAACAGCGTTTGTGGCAGCGGCGGGCGGTCATCAAGGCGATAAATCAGTTCACTTTTTGCCGGATTGGCAGCAGTCGAGTCGGTGGGATTGGCGGACATTTTTTCTGTTCCTGATCACAAAATGGCGATTGTAAACAGAAGTCCGCTAAAAGCAATCGTTTGCTAATGCAGGATAATAAAGAGCGCCTCAGGCGTTGGTATAACGCTCGGTTTCAGGCAGCCAGCGCTCTATCAGCGCCTGCGCCTGCTGCGGATAGTGCTGATGAATATGGCGCGCAACGCGCTGCACTTCCGGAATCATCGCCTGATCGCGCAGCAGATCGGCAACCCTGAAGGCAGCATTACCGGTTTGACGGGTACCCAGAAGCTCACCGGGACCGCGGATTTCCAGATCGCACTGGGCGATAACAAAGCCGTCGTTGCTGTCGCGCAGCACCTGCAGACGTTTCTGGGCGGTTTTGCTCAGAGGCGCCTTGTAGAGCAATACGCAATGCGACGCGATGGCACCACGGCCTACGCGTCCGCGCAGCTGATGCAGCTGGGCGAGGCCCAGACGTTCGGGATTTTCAATGATCATCAGGCTGGCATTGGGCACGTCCACGCCCACTTCAATTACTGTGGTAGCCACCAGCAGCTGCAGTTCGCCGAGTTTAAAGGCCTGCATCACCGCCTGTTTTTCGGCTGGCTTCATACGGCCATGCACCAGGCCAACGGCAATCTCCGGCAGCGCCAGCTTCAGCTCTTCCCAGGTGGCTTCTGCCGCCTGCGCTTCCAGCAGATCGGACTCTTCAATCAGCGTGCAAACCCAGTAAGCCTGGCGGCCTTCACCGCAGGCGCTCTGCACGCGAGTAATGATTTCAGCGCGTCGGCTATCGGGAATCGCTACCGTGGTAACCGGCATGCGTCCCGGCGGCAGCTCATCAATGGTGGAGGTATCGAGATCGGCATAGGCCGTCATCGCCAGCGTGCGCGGAATGGGCGTGGCGGTCATGATCAGCTGATGAGGATGAAAGCCCTGCTCTTCGCCTTTTTCCCACAGTGCCAGCCGCTGATGCACGCCAAAACGGTGCTGTTCATCAATGATTACCAGCGCCAGGCCGTTGAACTGCACCTGTTCCTGGAAAATGGCGTGGGTGCCGACGATCATATTGACCTGGCCGCTGGCGATCAGCTCCTGCTGCGCCAGCCGCGCTTTGCCCTTTTGCTTACCGGCCAGCCAGCCCACTTCGAGACCAAGCGGGCTGAACCACTGGCGAAAGTTATTGGCATGCTGCTCAGCCAGCAGTTCGGTCGGAGCCATCAGCGCAACCTGTTTGCCCCAGGCGATCACGTGCAGCGCGGCTAACGCTGCAACCAGCGTTTTGCCTGAGCCAACATCGCCCTGTACCAGGCGCATCATCGGATAATCGAGCGCTAAATCCTGTTCAATCTCTTTTACCACGCGCTTCTGCGCCTGCGTTGGCGTGAAAGGCAGCGCCGCCAGCAGTTTGTCGCTAAGCTGGTGGCGCGCCGTCATTGGCAGCGCATGGTAACGCTGTGCGCCTGCCCGCACCGCCAGCATGCTCAGGTTATGCGCCAGCAGTTCTTCAAGGATTAGCCGCCGCTGTGCCGGATGTTTACCGCTTTCCAGATCGGCAAGCTGCATATCAGGCGGCGGACGATGCAGCATTTGCAGTGCATCCTGCAGGCTTATCATGCCGTGGCTCAGTTCTGGCGGTAGTAATTCGGCAATGGCGCAGGTTTCCAGCAGTTTGAGCGCCTGATCGGTGAGATTGCGCAGCGTTGCCTGACGAATGCCTTCGGTGGTGGAATAGACCGGCGTCAGCGTCTCCTGCAGTTCCGTGACGCTGTTTTCGCCCTGAATACGGTACTCAGGATGAATAATTTCTGCGCCGCGCTGGCCACGCTTGATCTCGCCGTACGCGGTAACGCGCTTGCCCGGCGCAAGGCTGTTTTTCATGCCTGCGTTGAAATTGAAGAAACGCATAGTAAGCACGCCGCTACCGTCGCTGATCTGACACACCATCATGCGGCGTCGGCCAAAAGTAATGTCGCTGTGCAGCACTTCGCCTTCCACCGTGGCCCAAATGCCCGGCAGCAGATCGTTAATGGCGTAGAGTTGGGTGCGATCTTCGTAGCGCAGCGGCAGGT
Organism: Duffyella gerundensis; assembly: GCF_001517405.1. Classification (NCBI taxonomy): domain Bacteria; kingdom Pseudomonadati; phylum Pseudomonadota; class Gammaproteobacteria; order Enterobacterales; family Erwiniaceae; genus Duffyella; species Duffyella gerundensis. The sequence goes on from NZ_LN907827.1 coordinate 49,272, forward strand.
GCAGCAGTAAATCCTGAACGGTGAGCAGGCCGAGCTTAGCCAGCTTGCCTGCCTGACTGGCACCGACGCCGGTCAGGGAATTAAGCGGAATGGCGTCCAGCAGGCGGCCTGTCATCTTTTACGGGCCGTGGATTGCATGGTTGCCCACCATTCGTCATCGGCGATCACTTCACCGGCATCGTTAATGTAGGGATAGGGCAAACGCTTGTGTTTAGCCACGCGTGCCAGCACCGGATAACCGCCTTCAAACAGCAGGCGCTGCTGTTCACTTTCGCTCAGCGGGCTTTCACTGCGCTGGTACATGCCGGCATTTTGCCGCTGACGCTGCGCTTCATACAGAATCAACGCCGAGGCCACCGAGACGTTCAATGACTGCACCATACCGATCATCGGAATGATGATCTGCCGATCGGCCAGCGCCAGCGCTTCTGCGGTGATGCCGGTTTTTTCCTGTCCCATCAAAATACAGGTTGGCCGGGTGTAATCAATGTAACGGAAATCCACCGCCTGCGGAGAGAGGTGCGTCGCCAGAATTTGCATATTCTGGCCTTTGAGATGAGTTACTGCGTCTGCGATGGTGGGATGGGTTTTCACCTGCACCCAGCTGTTACTGCCTGCGGCGGATGAGACCACGGTGCGCATGCGGTTGCCCGGCCAGACAGCGTGAACCTCATGAACGCCTACGGCATCGGCCGTACGAATCACGGCAGAGACGTTGTGCGGCTTATGCACCTGTTCCATGCAGACGGTGAGATCGTGCTGGCGTGCAGCCAGCATTTCTCTGATACGGGTAAAGCGTTGTTCATTCATCGGGTTAGTTACGGTTGCGGTGCACTTTGATCACATCCGGCATCACACGGATTTTGCGCATGATATTTGCCAGCTGGATGCGATCGCGCGCGGTCAGACGAATAAACGCGCTGTAAACACGGCCGTCTCGCTCTTCCGTATTCAGACTCTGAATATTGGATCCGGCGGTATTAATGGCCGCGGTCAGGTTGGCCAGCGCGCCCTGATGATTAAACATATCGACTTTGATCTCAGCGACAAATTCCTGCTCGGTGACCTTATCCCATTCCACCGCCATAAATTTCTCAGGCTCTTTCTGATAGCCACGGATATTACGGCAGGATTCATGGTGCACCACCAGGCCTTTGCCCGGACTAACGTGCGCGACAATCGGATCGCCCGGAATAGGGCGGCAGCATTTCGCAAAGGTGATCAGCACGCCATCGGCGCCTTTGATCGGCAATTTGCCCTGCGAATCTTCTTGACCCGACGTATCGGCCACCAGTTGATTACCCTGCATCAGGTTTTTCGCTACCACCACGCTCATGGCGTTGCCAAGGCCGATTTCGGCCAGCAAATCGTCCATTGATGCCAGCTTCATGCGCGCCAGTTCATGCTGGATATTTTCCGGCGGAATCTCAGCCAGTTTACGGCTGCCACCCAGCGCATGATTCAGCAGGCGACGACCAAGGCTGACCGAATCGTCACGCTTGAGATTTTTCAGCAGCTGACGAATTTTGGCGCGCGCTTTGGAGCTGACGACAAAATTAAGCCAGGCGGCGTTGGGGCGTGCGCCCGGCGCGGTAATGATTTCGATGGTCTGGCCGCTGGTCAACGGCTGCGACAGCGGGTAAGGCTGGCGATCAACGCGCGCACCCACGCAGGCATGACCGATATCGGTATGCACGGCATAGGCGAAATCCACCGGCGTGGCGCCAGCGGGCAATTCGACAATGCGGCCTTCCGGCGTGAAAACGTAAATCTCATCGGGAAAGAGATCGGATTTAACGCTTTCAATAAATTCAAACGAGCTGCCGGCGCTTTGCTGCAGTTCCAGCAGGCTTTGTAGCCAGCGCTGCGCACGGATTTGCGCGGTAGTGCTGCTTTCGCCCTGTTCTTTATAAGCCCAGTGCGCAGCGACACCCATCTCGGCCATCTGATCCATATCTTCGGTACGGATCTGCACCTCAACCGGTACGCCATGCGGCCCGATCATTGAGGTATGCAGTGATTGATAGCCGTTGGCTTTAGGAATGGCGATGTAATCTTTGACCCTGCCCGGGCGCGGCTTATACAAGCTGTGCATCTGGCCCAGTACGCGGTAACAGGTATCAACATCGCGGACAATCACGCGAAACGCGTAAATATCCATAATGGAGTGGAAACGCTGCTCTTTCAGCTGCATTTTGCAGTAGATCGAGTAAAGGTGCTTTTCCCGACCGCTGACGCGACAGGGAATGCCCGCTTCCTGCAAACGACCATCGATCTCAGAGAGAATTTTTTGAATCATCTCTTTGCGATTGCCGCGTGCCGCTTTCACCACCTCTTTGATCACCCGATAACGATTAGGATAGAGCGCTTCAAAACCCAGCTCTTCCAGTTCGGTTTTCAGATGATGGATACCAAGGCGGTGCGCCAGCGGGCTATAGATTTCCAGCGTTTCCAGTGCAATGCGGCGACGCTTATCGGGGCGTAATGACCCTAGCGTGCGCATGTTGTGCGTGCGGTCGGCCAGCTTGATCAAAATGACGCGGATATCCTGCACCATCGCCATGATCATTTTACGGAAGTTCTCAGCCTGCGCTTCTTTCTTGTCGCGGAATTTCAGCTTATCCAGCTTGGATACGCCCTCCACCAGTTCGGCAACGCTTTTGCCAAATAACTGTTCCATATCCTGGTAGGTGGCGGCGGTATCTTCGATAACGTCATGTAGTAGCGCAGCCATGAGGGTTTCATGGTCGAGCTTCATTTCCGCGAGAATACAGGCGACCGCAACCGGATGGGTGATATAAGGCTCACCGCTGGAGCGTGTCTGTCCCTCGTGAGCATCACGTGCGACAAGGTAAGCTTGCTTGAGGCGTTTAATCTGATCCTCAGGCAAGTATTTTTCAATCAGCTGATTGAGGCTTTCAAACAGATACAAGGCGAGGCCTTCCGGCAGCTAATTAACGACGACCTTCAGCGATAGCGGTAACAGCCTGCAGTTCTGCGGCTTCCTGCTCTTGCTGCTCCTGACGATCACGGACATCCAGAATCTTGTTGGTGATCAGACCTTCTTCGATTTCGCGCAGGGCGATAACGGTGGTCTTATCATTTTCTTCCGGAACCAGTGGATCTTTACCGCCGATCTGCATCTGACGTGCGCGACGAGCCGCGACGAGAACCAGGTCAAAACGGTTACCAATTTTCTCTACTGCGTCCTGAACGGTTACGCGTGCCATAAGTGTGCTACTCCACAGGTGAAGAAATGACTGGGCATAATACTGAAACTCAATTCAGTCTGCCATTAGTTTGCTGATTAAAGCATCATGCCGGGCTTTTTGACGGCCCATGCGCAAGCGCTCAGCGCGAATGATGGTTTTGAGATCGGACAATGCCAGATCAAAATCATCATTAACAATCAGATAATCGTACTCCGCATAATGGCTCATCTCGGCGACGGCCTGCGCCATGCGCCGGGCAATCACCTCTTCGCTGTCCTGACCACGGCCACGCAAACGGCGATCCAGCTCATCTTTCGACGGCGGTAACACGAAAATGCTGCGCGATTGCGGCATCTTCTCGCGAATCTGCTTGGCGCCCTGCCAGTCGATATCGAGGAAAACGTCTACGCCGGTAGACAGAATCTGTTCAATCGCCTTGCGGGAGGTACCGTAATAGTTGCCAAACACTTCGGCATGCTCAAGAAAGGCATCTTCCGCAATCATTGCCTCAAATTCGTTCTTCGAGACAAAAAAGTAGTGTTCGCCATGATTCTCGCCAGGCCGCACGTTGCGGGTGGTGTGAGAGATCGAAACCTGCGTGTCATACAGCGGCTGCGTTTTTAACAGCGCCTGAATCAAACTGGATTTTCCCGCGCCGCTAGGGGCGGAAACAATAAAAAGCGTGCCTTGAGCCATGATTCATCTTGAAGTGAGTAAAATGCGGAGTGTGTTTCCTGCACAGTATACACAGCTTCCCCCTGCCATGCAGCGTTTGTGATTTATGCCCGCCTTTTTTCTTTGCTTTTCCGTAATGACTCGCAGCTTGTTTGTCCTTTTGAGTAACGCCGGAATGTTTCTTGCGGCACGTTTTCCGGATAGCGCAAAGTGCGCTGGCATCGATAGCTGAATCACCGTTTACTGCTGGCAGCGTACAAAAGGAGCACTTATGAAGGGACTGTTTGCATTACTGCTGTTGCTTGTCGCGGGCCCGCTACAGGCTCTCTGTCCGGTCTGGACGCCAGCGCGTGCCGCAACGGAGATAGCCACCTTGCACCAGCAGCTTAGCCTGTGGGATCGGGCATATTATCAACAGGGACAAAGCCTGGTGGATGATACGCTTTATGACAGCCTGCAACGGCGTTTACAGCAGTGGCAAGGCTGCTTCCAGCCGGATGTGTTGCCTCATCAGTCGCAGTGGGCAGAAGGCGGCAACCTCACCCACCCGGTAGCGCATACCGGCGTCAAAAAGCTGGCGGATAAGTCTGCAGTGGCCTGGTGGATGCAGTCGCGCAGCGACATATGGGTACAGCCTAAAGTGGACGGCGTTGCCATTACGCTGGTTTACCGCGAGGGAAAGCTGACTGCAGCGATCAGTCGGGGTGACGGCCTGCGCGGCGAAAGCTGGCTGCAAAAAGTCGAGAATATTCCTGCCATTCCTAAAACTCTTCCCGTTTCATTACCTGCCGTGGTGCTACAGGGAGAGCTGTTTTTACGGCGGCCCGATCATCAGCAGGCAAAAGATGGCGGCATGAATGCACGGTCGCAGGTTGCGGGGGCATTAATGCGTACAGAAAACAGTGACCTGCTCGATCAGCTCGACGTTTTTATCTGGGCATGGCCGGATGGACCGGTTGAGATGCAGCAGCGTCTGAACACGCTGCGTGACTGGGGATTTCCGCTCGCTGCCGCGTGGACGAAGCCGGTTAGCGATGAATATGAAGCAGAAGCCTGGCGCGAGCACTGGTTTCGTCAGGCGCTGCCTTTTGCGACCGATGGTATTGTGCTGCAGCAGACGCGCCGTGCACAGGGTAAGCAGTGGTTACCGGGGCAGGGATCGGAGGTGGCAGCATGGAAATATCAGCCGCCCAGCGTGAGCAGTGAAGTCACGCGCGTGAGCTTTTCCGTGGGCCGCACCGGCAAAATCGCGGTGGTGCTTGAGTTGTTGCCGGTGCAACTGGATGACAAAACGGTGCGCCGGGTCAATGTGGGATCGATAAAGCGCTGGCGTGAATGGGATGTCATTGCAGGCGACCAGATTGCGATTAGCCTGGCCGGGCAGGGGATTCCGCGACTGGATGAGGTGATTTGGCGGGTAGCACAGCGTGATTACCCGGTGGAACCAGATGCCGGTCGCTATCACCCGTTAAGCTGCCTGTTACCTGCAACGGAATGCCGTGAACAGTTTTTGGCACGGCTTAGCAACCTGAGCCAGAAATCGGTTCTCGATCTGGCGGGCATTCAGCGCAGCAGCTGGCAGCGTTTGATGGCACATGACGATTTCACGCAGCTTTTTGCCTGGCTCGGTTTAAGCGTTGAAGAGATGGCGCGCCTGCCTGGCATCAGCAACGCACGGGCAGAACAGCTCTGGCATCGTTTTCAGTTCAGCCGCCAGCAGCCGTTCAAGCGCTGGCTTAAAGCGCTGGGTGTGCCATTGCCGGCCGCGGCCCTTGATGCAATGGCCAGCGAGAACTGGCAGAGCATTCAGGCGCGTGGTCCTGAAGCATGGCAGCAATTGCCGGGTATCGGGCCAAAAACCGCCCGGCAAATAACGGACTTTCTCGCTGACCGCACCGTCAATGAGCTGGCTGCCTTTCTCCAGCGCCAGCGCATTCCCGGTTTTGCAGATCTTAATGTTCCGGGTGTGGATAATTGAAGATCGGCAGGCCGAGCTTGAAGCGCAGCGCCAGCAGGCGGGCAATAAAACCAAACAGCAAGGTGAGAATAATCACCAGCTCGTGCGAAAGGTCAGTTTTCAGCAGCAGGATGTAGATCCAGCCGGAGGCGAAGGCGATGCCAGCGTACAGCTCTTTCTGGAAGACCAGCGGAATGCGATTGCAAAACATATCGCGCAGAACGCCACCGAATACGCCGGTAATGACCGCGGCAATGGCGGCAATCAGCGAGGCATGGCCGCTGTCCAGCGCCACCTGTGCGCCGATAATTGAAAAAACTACCAGGCCTAGCGCATCAAGTACCAGAAATACTTTACGCAGGTGGTTCATTAACGGGGCGACCAGCGTGGTTACCACGGCGGCGGCGGCAACAATGACGATGTACTCAGGATGCTTAACCCAGCCGAGTGGGTAATGTCCAAGCAGGATATCGCGCACCGAGCCGCCACCAATGGCGGTCACCGAGGCAATAATAATGACGCCAAACATATCCATTTTGCGACGTCCGGCCGCCAGCGCGCCGGTCATGGCTTCGGCGGTAATCCCGATGAGGTAAAGCACAGTGAGTAACATAGACAGCTCCTGAAAGTTGGCGCAAGCCTAAGCGTTACGCCAGTTTCAGGCGACTGAAATTTTCTAACGTTGGCTTATTCGCATTAGATGATTTTATGCGATTTTGTCAACAATACCTTTTATTATCGCGGATTAAGGCTACCTGTCATGTCAGCAAGCATGCCGGGCTGATTGAAAAAAGTAATTTCAACCGCAGCGTTAGCGCATCAGCGTAGGCTGTTTGCCGCTGAAGGCCCAGCCAGGTATTAACTGTTGCATCACCAGCGCGTCGTTGCGGTCTTTAACGCTCAGGCTGTTGTATAAACGGTTAGCCGCTTCCACCGCTGACATATCCAGCTCAACGCCTAATCCCGGCTTGTCCGGCAACGTGATTTTGCCGTCGCGGATGTGCAGTGGCTCTTTGGTCAACGCCTGGCCATCCTGCCAGATCCAGTGCGTATCGAACGGGGTAATCTCTCCCGGTGAGGCGGCACCAAGATGGGCCAGCATCGCGAGGGAAATATCAAAATGATTATTCGAATGACATCCCATGGTCAGATGCCACTCGTTGCACAGCTGCGCGATAGTGGCGGCGCTACGCAGCGTCCAGAAATGTGGGTCGGCCAACGGAATATCGATAGCGTTGAGCTGAAGCGCATGATTCAACTGGCGCCAGTCGTTGGCAATCATGTTGGTGGCCACCCGCAGGCCGGTCGCGCGCTTGAACTCTGCCAGCGTTTCCCGGCCAGAATAGCCCTGTTCGGCACCGCAGGGATCCTCAACGTAGGCCAGCACATCGTCCAGCCCTTTACACAGGCGAATGGCATCATCCAATTGCCATGAGGCGTTCGGATCCACCGTGATGCGCGCCTGTGGAAAGCGTTTCTTCAATGCCTGTGCGGTCTCGATTTCTACCTCGCCAGCATGAACGCCGCCTTTGAGTTTGAAATCCTTGAAGCCATAGCGATCGTGCGCCGCTTCTGCCAGCCTTACCACGTCCGCTGGCGTCAGCGCGGTCTGATGTCGTAGCTGATACCATTCGTGTTCCCGGCTGCTGCCTTCGCGATAGGGCAGATCGCTTTTATGGCGATCGGCGATATAAAACAGGTAGCCCAACACCGGAATTTCATCGCGCACTTTACCGGCGCCAAGCAGTTGAGCAACCGGCTCATCAAGAAACTGGCCCATCAGATCGAGCAAGGCCGTTTCAATGACCGCCAGCGCATTGTTGTGTTTCTCCAGGCTCCACGGATGTTCATCTACCCGCTCACTTTGCAGCGGATGTTTCGCCGCTAAATCCTGCTCATGCAGCGTAGTGAGCATGGCGTTCAGCTGAGAGATTTTCTTGCCAATAATGAAAGGCGCGGCGTCGCGCAGGATTCTTTGCAAGATCAGAGAAGCTGGCGCTTCGCCGACGCCGGTGTGTCCGGCGCTGTCGGTCAGCAAAACCAGCACGCGGGCGAAATAGCTGCTGTGCGCGCCGGCAATATTCAGCAGCATGCTGTCATAACCGGCGACTGGAATGATCTGCATATCCGTAATAACGGGCGTATCAGACATTGGGTGACTTCTCCATATCAGAATGATCGGTATGCGGCTTACGCAGCAGCAGCGTGATCGCGGCAAAAATCGAGCAGGCACTGAGCGCAATCAGGCCACCGGTAGTGCTGCCGGTTTTCATCTCCATATAGCCAAACACCGTGGGCGCAAAAAAACCGCCAAGGTTGCCCAGCGAGTTAATCAGGGCAATGCCCGGCGCAACGATGCTGGAAGGCAGGCTGGCCTGCGGAATCGGCCAGAACAGGACCGCACTCGATTTGGTGCCGACGCAGACGATACACAGCGCGAACAGTCCCATCAGCGGATTGCCGATTGCGCAGAGGAAGGTTCCGGCTGCCGAAACCAGCAGCGCAACGGCTAGCATCATTTCGCGGCGGTGATGAAAACGGTCAGCCAGCCGACCCAGAATGTTGATAGCGATAATGGCGCACAGCCAGGGAATTGCGGTAAGCAGGCCGATTTCAAAGGGCGACAGTCCCTGAATGCGGCTGATGATTTGCGGCTGCCAGAACACCAGCGTGTAACCGGTCATGCACATAATAAAAAACAGGAAACAGAGATAAGGCATCCGGCCTTCAAACAGCAGTTTCCATTTTGATGTCTGCTGTGAGTGACCATCACGCGTAGCCGATTCCTCAGCCAGTGCCTGATGCAGCGCCTGCTTTTCTCCGGCAGTTAGCCAGGCTGCGCGGTCTGGCGTGGATACCAGCCAGCCAATCGCAAAAATACCCACCAGTACTGAGATGGCACCTTCAACAAATAACACCCATTTCCAGCCAGCAATGCCCATAAAATCATGCATCTCCAGCAAACCGCCGGTAATGGGGCCAGACAGTAAATAAGCAGCGGCGGAGCTACTGAGGATCAAGGCAGTGGCGCGCCCGCGATAGACGTTGGGCACCCATTTGCGAAAGTAGAACAGCAAGCCGGGAAAGAAGCCCGCTTCGGCGATGCCGAGTAAAAAGCGCAGCAAATAGAACTGGGTTGGCGAGGTAATAAAGCCGGTGGCAAAAACCACCGCGCCCCAGGTAATCATAATGCGCGTCAACCAGGTGCGGGCCCCAAGACGATCGAGCATGATATTGCTCGGCACTTCAAACAGCGCATAGCCGACAAAAAACAGCCCGGCACCAAAGCCAAAAGCGGCAGAGCTGATGCCTACGTCCAACTCCAGCGCATGCTTGATGAAGCCGACATTAGAGCGATCGATCTGATTGATAATTAACATCAGCATCAACAACGGAATGATGCGAGCAAAAAATTTCCGGTTCGCGCTGCGAACCTCTTTGTTTTCATGCCCTGTCATGATGGCCTCAGTTTTCTTTAAATGAGACGATCAGCATTACCAGAGTGGGGCACGATTACCTGAGGCGTTTGCACAAAGCGTGTTGCCGGTTTGTAAATTCAACGGCCAGTAAGCAGCAATAATCGGTGGTTTTTCAGGCGGATTAACATTTGGGGATTTGCCCAGCACAGGCTTAAGACAAGCGTAAACTTTTGTATAAAAGAGTGAAGTGGCTCACGAGTGGGTAAAACGAAGATGGCAGGAAAAGTCAGGCGCGCCGGAAGCGCGCCAAAGAAATTAGCGGGTACGGCGCAGCGAGGAGAGGCTCTTCATATTGAACACGAACTCAGCCTGAAAATACTCACGTCCATAACAGCAGAACATCAGCGTACGCACAGAGACCATTGCCAGATAACCCCAGACGGCACACAGAATCGACGGCGACAACCAGACGGTAATCAGAGTGGCGGTCATGCCGGTAATTACCGCTGCGGTTTCAGTCAGGGCAATACGAGTAAAATGACGCTCTTTTTGTAATATAGCGCGATAATGTTGACCCTGCGGAATAATAATAAAAACCAGTGACAGCATTTCAATCATTAAACCCAGTTCAGGCTGGCCGGAAAAACGGCTGATGACATCGCTGCCAATAAACAGCACTGCAAAGAAAGCCAGTCCACTAATAATATTAAACCAGTACAGCGTCGACAGCTGATTGTTATTTAAAATGTGGCGACGAATGATCTTATTCGAAAAACCTCTATCGCACAGCGTGTCGAGGATCAACAGCATTATGATTGAGGTTGCCAGCATATCGAACTCGCCTTCGCCCAGTACCTGGGCCAGCAGCGAGAGCTGTAGCGCACCAATCGCAACGATTTTGACCGCGGAAAGTAAAGACCAGCGGATATCACTTATGGCTCTTTGTTTGGTTGTCATAGTACGCTCTTGAAAAGGTTTGCTGTAATCCGGTATATGCCTGAAGAACTAATAATAAAGGTGCTGGTGTAGAAAAATTAAATCGCTGTGCTTACGTCCCGTTTATTTTAAATAACGGATTTCAATGGCACTCAGCGTTCAAAAGTTATAATAAGCGAAACCCGGCTGTTTTCTCTGGCGGAAAGCATCTTTGCCGGGGCGGCTAAAATTTCATTTTTATATGTAACGTTTTAATTATAGGTGTTGCTGTGTGTGGAGTAATTTATACGCTGCTTTAGCTAATTAAGCACCATAAGAAAACTCTTATAAATTAGTTTGATTAAAAAATGGTTTTGTATATTGCAAGTAATTCCACTTATGCGTAAATCCAATTGTTAAGTGATCGTAGAGTAAGATAGCAGGCTACCGAATGCTAAATTGATAATCTCTTTTTATATCAAACGTCTGTGTTTGGTTTGGTGCGGATTTCCAGGAATTTTTCAGGATTTAATAGTTAAGTAAGTCTTACTTCAGGCTGTTTTTTACAGCCTGAATCGTTAACGTCGCTCAGCTAAAAAAATGGTGGCTATACCAACAGTTAATGCGATTTTTTTACTGATGACGCTTTCAGGTCGTCATCAGGGTATGTAACGCCTGCAAATCACGCTCGACGCAGGCGATATCTTCTGCAAAACGCGCATCGCCGGTAAATGGCTGGCGATAAACGGTGATCACCACGTCGGCACCTTCCTGATTGGCGATAACGCGCATGGGCATATAGATCTCGCGGCCCAGGCCGGTATCCACCCAGTGATCCATAATGCCGAAAGGGTTGTAGTCGCTAAACCGTACTTTTACCGTGCCCTTTGGTCCTTTCGCAACCCAATGATTGCCTTCTGCTTCCAGCGGCGTCTGGCTTAGTCCGGATGCCCACTGCGGAAAATAGTCCGGCTTCCAAATCGTTTCATACAGGTCGACCCAGTTACGGGGAATGGTCAGGCTTAACGTTTTCGACGGCAGCATAGTGTCTCCAGCTCGCGGGGGAATGAAATGATTTAACCATTGCCTCCGCGGGATGGGAATCGCTTTGTGTTAAATCACTGGTATGGCTCAACAAAATTTGCCACGCGCATCAATCGGAATGATTTCTGCCTGGCCGTCTTCATCCCGCAAAACGGCGCGATCAAACTGCGCCATCACCGCACAGGCGTGGTTGGGGAAAATGCGCATCAGGCTGCCCAGCGTAGGAATGACGCCCTGGTGCGGCACAAAAGCGTGCTCTTCTGACAGCTTCTCGATCCAGAAACCCTGCGTGGCATTTACCGCAAGGCCAAAACCCGCGGCGTTAGTGCCGTGCGGCCCGCGATCGGAACTCAATGCTTTTGAGCCGGCATCCAGAATGGCGTAGCGCGCATTAGTGGCAACTACTCGCGCCACCACGGTCATCGCCAGCGCATCGGCGTCGCATAACCCAAGCCGAAGCGCGGTGAGATCGAGCAGCGCATAGTTGCCCGGCCGCAGTTCGTCGGTGGCAGCAGCGATCGGTGCGCCCAGTGCGGTGGGTGTGGCGCCCACTGACAGCGGACAATAGTTAAAGCCCGCTGTTGCAAGCCGTTGCTGCAACAGGCGCAGCTGCTGCATTTCATGCGCGGCGATGGCGGTAATAGCGGAAAGATTCTCTGCGCCATAAGCATGGCCAGCGTGCGCCACCAGCCCGGCAAAGCGCAGCTGATGCTGGGCAATGCTGGCGGCAAGATGAAGCCCGTCATCGGATTCAGCCTGCACGCCAACGCGACCAAGCCCGACATCCACCTTAATGGCTACCGCCAGCTGACAATCGGGCTGCGCCTGGGCCGCCGTCGCGATCGCCTCAACGCCCATCAGCGACGCGGCAATCAGCGTCAGACGCGCCTGATGTTCGGCTGCCAGCGCCAGCAACGGCGCAAGCGTACCCGGCGTCACCACCGGATAGGCCAGCATCAGATCGCGCACGCCGCCCTGAATAAACACCATCGCCTCTTCCGGTTTCGCCACGGTAATACCCACCGCGCCCAATGCCAGCTGGCGTTGAGCAATGGCGATGCTTTTATGCGTTTTGACGTGTGGCCGCAGTCGGGCACCTGCTCGCTCGGCTTTATGCTGCATCGTCATCAAATTACGATCGAGGCGCTGTTTATCAATTTCCAGCCACGGCGTCGGACGGTCGTCATATAAAGGACGGGAAAAATCGGTGAGATCGGGCAGTTCCATCATTGGGCTCCGCATAAGAGAGAGACTCTCATCATGGTCCGCTGCGTAGCAGAGATCAATCAGCCGGTGGGCGGCGGTGGCTCCCGCAGTGAAAGATTTTATCTGATCGCCGGGCTTACGTTACCATAGTGATAAGCCCTGGTATTTCCGCGCTGAGAAGCGCACCATCGCGCCATTAATCCCGTTCGGGCGTGCATTCGCTGACTGCGTTGGCAATGCCGAATCATCTCAAGAGGAAACAGCATGAAAGAAGGCCCACTGAATGAAAAAGAGCTGGAGTGGCTTGAGGACACCTTAATCAAATATGGCAATGAAGATTCCGTGATGGACGTGGCCGAGCTGGATGGCCTGCTCACCGCGGTGCTTTCTGGCCCGACGATGATTGAGCCGGAAGTCTGGATGGTGGCGCTGTGGGGCGGCGAGAAAAACGTGCCACGCTGGACCAACGAGCGCGAGCTGCAGCGCTTTATGGATCTGACTTTCCGTCACATGAATGATATCGCCGATCGTCTGCACGATTATCCCGATCAGTTCGAGCCGCTGTTTGGCGTCAACACCGTTGAAGATCAGGATTTCACCGTAGTGGAAGAGTGGTGCTTCGGCTATATGCGCGGCGTGGCGCTGGATGACTGGTCATCACTGCCGGCAAATTTGCAGCCTGCACTGGAAGCGATAAAGCTGCACGGCACCGAAGAGAATTTTCCGCGGGTTGAAAAACTCACGCCGGAAGCGTTTGAGCAGAGCATCGCGGCGATTGGCCCGGCCGCACTGGAGCTGCACGGCCACTGGCTTTCGCAGCCGATTGCCCCCAGCGCACCGGTGCAGATGCCTTACGTAGCCGAACAGCAGGTTGGCCGCAACGATCCCTGCCCCTGTGGCAGCGGCAAGAAATACAAAAACTGCTGCCTGCACTGATCGTTCTGCTGCCGTGTATGATGCAAAAAGCCCGCATAATGCGGGCTTTTTTACGGGCTGATCGGGGTTATTCGATGTTCTGAATCTGCTCGCGCATCTGTTCAATCAGCACTTTCAGCTCGATGGCTGAGGTGGTGATCTCTGCATTGATAGACTTAGAAGCCAGCGTGTTCGATTCACGGTTGAACTCCTGCATCATAAAGTCGAGGCGACGGCCAACGGCTTCTTTCTTTTTCAGGATGTTGTAGGTCTCTTTAACGTGCGCGTCGAGGCGATCCAGCTCTTCCGCTACGTCGATACGCTGCGCCATCATCACCAGTTCCTGTTCAAGGCGGGTGTTTTCCAGCTGCACTTCCGCCTCTTCCAGTTTGCTGATCAGGCGTTCGCGCTGCCATTTCACCACATCTGGCATCTGGCTACGGACTTTGGCCACTTCCACATTAACGCCTTCCAGACGCTGCTCAATCATGGTTTTCAGCGCTGCGCCTTCGCTTTCGCGTGCGGCAATAAAGTCATCAATAGCCAGATCCAGCGTGCTCAGCAGTTCAGCGGCAATCGCATCCAGATCCTGTTCCTGAGCAGACATCACGCCCGGCCAGCGCAGAATATCCAGCGGATTAATTTCACCTTCATCGCTCTGCATTTTTACCCAGTTCGCCGCTTTTACCAGCTGTTTGGCCAGCTTTTCATTCAGCATCAGCTCGCTTTGCGCGCTGGCGTCGCTGTCGAAACGCAGGTTGCATTCGATTTTGCCACGCGTCAGACGGTTACGGATCCGCTCGCGGATAACCGGCTCCAGGCTGCGGAACTGCTCCGGCAGGCGGATGTAGGTCTCAAGGTAACGTTGGTTCACGGAGCGAAGCTCCCATGCCGCGCTGCCCCATTCGCCTTTGGTTTCACGTCGTGCGTAGGCCGTCATACTGCGGATCATTTTTGCATACCTGTTTCAAGAAAAGATGCAGGAATTATAGCGGTGCAAGCCGGAGCATGATAGGACTAAGCCCCTATGCTGACAAATCCCCCGACGCACATTCATCATCAACATAGGGAAGACAATGAAGAGAAAATTTTGCGCCGCCGCGATGTTAACGCTGTTATTAAGTGGCTGCGCCATGCCGCCACCGCCGCCACAACCTCTGCCACACGGCACCCGACCGCAGCCGATCTGCGCAGCGGGCGAGATGATGGTGCAAACGACCTTATGGTTTGGTTTAAACCGGCCGCACGGCGCGCCGATTTCAGCCGCAGAGTGGCAAAACTTTGTCGATAAAGAGGTCACGCCACGCTTCTCCGATGGTCTGTCGGTGATTGAGGGCAACGGGCAATGGATGGGCAAAGATGGCACGCTGGCGCGTGAGAAAAGCAGGGCGCTGCTGCTGATTCATGGCATGGGCGCAGAGAATCACGAAAAAATTGAAGCGCTGCGCACGATTTATAAGCAGCGCTTCCAGCAGGAATCGGTGATGCGGGTGGATCAGCCCGCCTGCGTCGGTTTTTGAACCGCGCCGCGGGCCGTCAGATTACAGAAACAGGCCGGCGAAAGCGGCAGACAGCAGGCTAACCAGCGTTGAGCCGTACACCAGTTTCAGGCCAAAGCGTGACACTACGTTGCCCTGCTGCTCGTTCAGGCCCTTGATGGCACCGGCGACAATGCCTATCGAGGCGAAGTTGGCGAAAGAGACCAGGAACACTGACAGAATGCCGAGTCCGCGCGGCGTCATTTCAGCTGCAATCTTTTTCAACTCGATCATCGCCACAAACTCGTTGGCCACCAGCTTGGTGGCCATAATGCTCGCCGCCCGCAATGCATCTGACGCCGGAATGCCAATCAGCCAGGCGAAAGGATAAAAAAGGTAGCCAAGAATTTGCTGAAAGCTGATGCCAAACAGCGCGCTAAACAGGGCGTTGACGGCAGCTATCAGCGCAATAAAGCCGATCAGCATCGCCAAAATAATCATCGCTACCTTGAAGCCCGCGAGAATGTATTCCCCCAGCATCTCAAAAAAGCTCTGATCTTCGTGCAGCCTTTCCAGGCTGATCTCAGCCTCAGCGCCACGCGGCGTTGGGTTGATGATCGACAGAATAATAAAGGTGCTGCACATGTTTAGCAGCAGCGCGGCAACCACATATTTGGGCTCAATCATCGACATATAGGCACCGACGATCGAAAGCGAAACGGTTGACATCGCCGCGGCGGCCATCGAGTAGAGTCGACGCGGCGGAATATCGGCCAGTATGCCTTTATAGGCGATGAAGTTTTCCGACTGGCCGAGGATCAATGAGCTGACCGCGTTAAACGATTCCAGTTTGCCCATGCCGTTGATTTTCGATAAGCCGGTGCCGACCAGACGAATCAGCAGCGGCAAAATGCGCCAGTGCTGCAAAATGCCGATCAGCGCCGAGATAAAGACGATTGGGCAGAGCACGCCCAAAAAGATAAAGGCGAGTCCCTGCTCGCTCATGCCGCCAAACACAAATTCCGTTCCCTTCGCGGCGAAACCGAGTAAAGCCTCGAAGAACGCCGAAACATAGTTTATCAGCGTCAAGCCGCTGGCGGCATGCAGGAAGAAATAGCCCAGCGCCGCTTCAATCACCAGCAGCTGAATGATGTAACGCGGTCGGATAGTTTTGCGGTCGTTACTGACCAGCAGCGCAAGGGCAAAAATCACCGCCAGCGCCAGCAGAAAATGCAGCAGGGTTAACATAAGATATCTTTTCAGGAGGAGGAAAAGCGCATTTAGCCACAATCGGCTGGCCGTTTCATCCCTTCTCTGCGGCAACCTTGATGATGAGCGGCGGTATGCATCGGCGGTCGAAGCCCGTATAATGCGCAGCCAATCATAGCAAGCCGGAGAAAAACCATGCGTCCAGCAGGCCGTAGCGCACAGCAGGTGCGTCCCGTCACACTGACCCGTCATTACACGAAACATGCAGAAGGTTCTGTGTTGGTTGAATTCGGTGATACCAAAGTGCTTTGCACCGCCACGATTGAAGAAGGCGTGCCGCGTTTTCTGAAAGGCCAGGGACAAGGCTGGGTAACCGCTGAATATGGCATGCTGCCACGTGCGACCCACAGCCGTAACGCCCGCGAAGCCGCAAAAGGCAAGCAGGGTGGCCGTACGCTGGAAATCCAGCGTCTGATCGCCCGTTCCCTGCGCGCTGCGCTGGATCTGAAGGCGCTGGGCGAATTCACCATCACGCTGGATTGTGATGTGCTGCAGGCCGACGGCGGTACGCGTACCGCATCAATCACCGGTGCCTGCGTAGCGCTGGCCGATGCGCTGAATCATCTGGTGGCAAAAGGTAAACTGAAAGCCAATCCGATGAAAGGCATGGTCGCGGCAATCTCCGTGGGCATCGTTAACGGCGAAGCGCTGTGCGATCTGGAGTACGTTGAAGATTCTGCCGCCGAAACCGACATGAACGTCGTGATGACGGAAGATGGCCGGATGATCGAAGTGCAGGGCACCGCAGAAGGCGAGCCGTTCAGCCATGAAGAGCTGCTGGCGTTACTGGCGCTGGCCCGCGGCGGCATTGACGAGTTAATTGCGGCGCAGAAGGCGGCGCTGGAAAACTGATAATGACAGGCGACCAATGAGTCGCCTTTTTTTCGCATTGTTGAGGAGAGAAATATGAAAGCCTGGCAGCGCCAGTTTATAGAATTTGCCCTGAACAAGCAGGTGCTGAAATTTGGTGAATTCACCCTGAAATCGGGCCGCATCAGCCCCTATTTCTTCAACGCTGGCCTGTTCAACAGCGGCCGCGATTTAGCGCTGCTGGGCCGTTTTTATGCGCAGGCGTTGGTGGATGCGGCTATCGATTTCGATCTGCTGTTTGGCCCGGCTTATAAAGGCATTCCCATTGCCACCACCACCGCCGTAGCGCTGGCCGATCATCATGACCGCGATGTGCCTTATTGTTTTAATCGCAAAGAGGCCAAGGATCATGGCGAAGGCGGTTTGCTGGTTGGCAGCCCGCTGCAGGGCAAAATCATGCTGGTGGACGATGTGATCACCGCCGGCACTGCTATTCGTGAATCGATGGAGATCATTGCGGCCAACGGCGCTACGCTGGCGGGCGTGTTGATTTCGCTGGATCGTCAGGAGCGTGGCCGCGGCGATATTTCAGCGATTCAGGAAGTTGAGCGCGACTATAAATGCAAAGTTACCGCGCTGATTACCCTGACCGACCTGATTGATTATCTGCAGGAAAAGCCGGAGATGGCCGACCATCTGGCGGCGGTGCGTCGCTATCAGCAAGAGTACGGCATCTGATTAACGGGTGAGCGGGCATTGCGCCCGCATCGCCTTAGACTAACTGCATGGCTAACAGCGGCCAGCGCGCCTCAAACTCCGCCGTTGGGCGATAGCGAAACTCTGAACGGACAAAGCGCGACAACATTCCCTCGCAAAATGCCAGCAACTGGCTGGCCAACAGCGTTTCATCGATCTGAAAACCTTCGCCTTCCCGCATTTTGCGTTCGCGCATTACCTGACGTAACTGTACTTCAATACGCTCAAACAGCTGGTTAATACGGTCCTGTAGCCGATCCTGCTCAAACATCAGCGCATGGCCGGTAAGAATGCGCGTTAAGCCTGGGTTCTTCTCGCCGAAGCCCAGAATCAGCTGCACAATCAGGCGCAGCCGCGTCAGCGTCTCTTTTTCATCTTTCAGGATGAGATTAATGCGGGTAATCAGGCTGTCTTCGATAAATTCGATCAGGCTGTCGAACATACGCGTTTTGCTGGGAAAGTGACGATAGAGTGCGGCTTCCGATACGCCCACATTGGCCGCCAGTTTGGCGGTGGTAATGCGCTGACTGCCATCGCTGGATTCCAGCATCTGCGCCAGTGCCTGCAAAATCTCTTCGCGACGATTCCGTTTCGCGCTTTTCTTCTCTGCCATGATGTAAAAGACCCCTGAAATTTACCTTATGCGGGCGAATACCCACGCAGCGGCCGCAAGCACAAGGCTTACGGCACAACGGCGTTAATTAAATGTCCTGGATATGGTACGTACTGCGGGATATTACTGGCGGCCGGAGTGGCCAAAACCACCTTCACCGCGCGCGCTGGCGTCAAAATCGTTAACCAGATTGAACTCAGCCTGGACAACCGGCACGAAAACCAACTGCGCAATGCGTTCGCCCGGCTGGATGGTAAAGCTGGTCTGGCTGCGGTTCCACACCGAAACCATGAGCTGCCCCTGATAATCGGAATCGATCAGTCCTACCAGGTTGCCCAGCACTACGCCATGTTTATGGCCCAGCCCGGAGCGCGGCAGGATTACCGCCGCCAGCGATGGGTCAGCAATATGGATTGCCAGACCGGTTGGCACCAGCGTGGTGGCGCCTGGTGCCAGCTCAACGCTCTCATCAAGGCAGGCGCGCAGGTCGAGGCCAGCAGAGCCCGAGGTGGCATACGCTGGCAGAGGAAATTCATTACCCACGCGTGGATCGATAATTTTAACGTCGATTTTTTTCATCATAAAGGCGGACTATCTCGTCTAATAACTGTTGGCCAAGGAGTTTCTTATCGCTGAGCGGTAAGACTTTTTCTCCCTCCTGCCAAAAAAGGTGAAGAGCGTTGGTATCACTGTTGAAACCATGCCCGGTTTTGGAGACATCATTGGCGCAGATGAGATCCAGATTTTTCCGCACCCGTTTTTGTTGCGCGTATTCTTCCACACTCCGGGTTTCTGCGGCAAATCCGAC
The DNA here is from genome assembly GCF_001517405.1 of Duffyella gerundensis. Lineage (NCBI taxonomy): Bacteria > Pseudomonadati > Pseudomonadota > Gammaproteobacteria > Enterobacterales > Erwiniaceae > Duffyella > Duffyella gerundensis. The sequence continues at coordinate 68,349 of NZ_LN907827.1, forward strand.
GACATACGGGCGGTTCGACTGAAGCGCGCCGACGCCTGCCACGATGTCAGGGTTTTTAACCATGGTCAGGGAAAGCACATCGCCCTGTTTTTTGATTTTTTGCTCGGCAATCTCTGCCGCGCGGTAGTCTGCCACGGCTGCGCTGGCAATGAAAATATGTTGTTGTGATATGTGCGCCATCACCGTCTGCTCCATCTCCAGTGCGGTAGTGACATCCAGCCGCGTAACGCCGCGCGGTGTCGGCAGCGTTACCGGCCCGGCAACCAGCGTCACCTGCGCCCCGCGCGCCGCCGCCGCCTCTGCGATAGCAAATCCCATTTTACCGGAGCTGTGATTGCTGATGTAACGCACCGGATCAAGCGCTTCACGGGTCGGTCCAGCGGTAATCATAATCTGCAGATGTTGCAGATCGTTGACGGGCTGCGCCCATTGCACCGCATGGTCGACAATCTCCAGCGGATCGAGCATGCGGCCTGGGCCAACGTCGCCACAGGCCTGGCTGCCGCTGTCGGGGCCCCAAATCATGACGTTACGCACCGCCAGCCGTTGCAGGTTGTCCTGGGTCGGTAGCGCGCGGTACATCTGTTGATTCATCGCGGGCACCACGGCAATCGGCGCGGGCGTGGCCAGGCACACGGTGGTGACCAGATCGTTGGCCATTCCGGCGGCAACACGCGCAATCAGGTCAGCGGTGGCCGGTGCGAGAATCACCAGATCGGCCCATTTCCCCAGTTCGATATGGCCCATTGCGGCTTCGGCTGCCGGGTCGAGCAGATCGTCATACACCGGATAGCCCGACACCGCCTGTAAAGTCAGCGGCGTAATAAATGCCTTTGCGCCTTCTGTCATCACCACGCGCACATCCGCGCCACGATCGCGCAGCCGTCGCACCAGTTCAGGTGTTTTATAGGCGGCAATCCCGCCGCTGATACCAAGAAGCACTTTTTTACCGGCTAATCCGAACATAATTTGCCTGCCTGTGAAATACGGGAAGTTACGCCTGATGCGTCACAATAGCGTTATTTTATCACAGCTCATGCCGCGCAACGTGGCACAGGCGGCTGCATTTGCGAGACGTCTCGTAAAGCGGATGAGTGCGGCTGGCTGGCGGTGAAGGGGACGCGCATACTCGGTGCCGAACACAGGAGTGGACGATGGAAAAGGTATCCGGCAGCCTGCCGCCAAGAGAAAAGTTACAGCAACAGGGCGCAAGCGCATTAAGCGATGCCGAGCTGTTGGCGATATTTTTGCGCACTGGGGCGTCGGGCGTGCCGGTGCTGATGCTGGCACAACGCATGCTGAATGAGTTCGGTTCACTTTATAACATCATGACCGCCGGACAAGCTGACTTTAGTCATATTAAAGGCGTCGGCGAGGCCAAGCTGGCGCAGCTGCATGCCATTGCCGAACTGGGAAAGCGCTTTTTTAGCACGCAGTTACTCAGTGAGAACGTGCTGGAAAATCCGCAGGCAACCTATCACTACCTGCAAAGCGTGCTGGCGCATCAGGAGCGTGAGATCTTTATGGCGCTGTTTCTTGATAACCGCCATCGCGTGTTGCTGGCGCAGACGATGTTCAGCGGCAGCATTAATAGTGTGGAAGTGCATCCGCGGGAAATTATCCGCGAGGCGCTTAAAATAAACGCGGCGTCGCTGATCCTGGCGCACAATCATCCCTCCGGCTTCGCGGAACCCAGCCAGGCCGACCGTTTTATCACCGATAAGATAAAAGATGCCTGTATATTATTAAATATCAGATTGTTAGATCATATCGTGATTGGCCGCGGTGAGTTTGTCTCGTTTGCAGAGCGCGGGTGGCTTTGATTATTTTCCGCAGCAATGTGGCGATAATGCGGTAATTTTAGGCGATCCTGAGGGATCTTTATCTGTTCGGGACTTGAGCACTTGCCCGGCAGAGCGTATACTACGCCACCTTTGAGAATCTCGGGTTTGGCGTTTGGGCCAACTCAGCGGGTTCACATTGAACTCGCCTGGATGGACTCAGAGCCTGACGAGGCGGCCAACACCTGGTTTTTTAAGCTCGAGCTGATTTGATTTTTGGAGAATAGACATGTCACGAGTCTGCCAAGTAACTGGCAAGCGTCCGGTGAGCGGTAACAATCGTTCCCACGCAATGAACGCGACGAAACGCCGTTTCCTGCCTAACCTGCACTCACACCGTTTTTGGGTTGAGGGTGAAAAGCGCTTTGTTACGCTGCGTGTATCTGCTAAAGGTATGCGCGTTATTGATAAAAAGGGCATTGAGACGGTTTTGGCCGATCTGCGCGCCCGTGGTGAGAAGTACTAAGGAACTGAATCATGGCTAAAGGTATTCGTGAGAAAATCAAGCTTGTTTCTTCTGCTGGTACAGGGCACTTCTATACCACCACGAAGAACAAACGTACTAAGCCGGAAAAATTGGAACTGAAGAAATTCGATCCAGTTGTCCGTCAGCACGTGATGTACAAAGAAGCCAAAATTAAGTAATTTTTGCTTCTGATAAAAAACCCGGCTCCGGCCGGGTTTTTTGTTTGTATGAAACGCACAGTAAGGAGTGGGCATGCCTGAATTACCTGAAGTCGAAACCAGTCGGCGCGGTATTGAGCCGCATCTGGTCGGTGAAACCATCGTGCATGCGGTGGTGCGTAATCCGCGTTTGCGCTGGCCGGTTTCCAGCGAAATTCATGCCCTGAGCGATCGGCCGGTGCTGAGCGTTCAGCGGCGTGCCAAATACCTGCTGCTTGAGCTGCCGGAAGGGTGGATTATCATTCATCTTGGCATGTCCGGCAGTCTGCGCATTTTGCCGCATGATATGCCAGCGGCCAAACATGACCATGTCGATTTAGTGATGAGCAACGGCAAGGTGCTGCGCTATACCGATCCGCGCCGCTTTGGTGCCTGGCTTTGGAGCACCGATTTAGCTGCCAGCAACGTGTTGGCACATCTGGGGCCGGAACCGCTGAGCGATGACTTTACCAGCGACTATCTGTGGCAGAAGTCACGTAGCAAAAAAAGCGCCATCAAGCCGTGGCTGATGGACAATAAGCTGGTGGTGGGCGTCGGGAATATCTATGCCAGCGAATCGCTGTTTGCTGCGGGGATCCTGCCCGATCGTGCGGCCAATGCCATCACGCCGGAAGAGGCGGAACTGCTGGTGCGCACCATCAAGGCTGTGCTGCTGCGTTCAATTGAACAGGGCGGTACGACGCTGCGCGATTTCCTGCAAACCGATGGCAAGCCGGGCTATTTTGCTCAGCAGTTGCAGGTTTATGGTCGAGCAGGTGAACCCTGTCGGGTCTGCGGCACGCCAATCCTCAGCGCCAAACATGCGCAGCGATCAACCTTCTGGTGCCCGCTCTGCCAGCATTAAGCTGGCGCGTTGAGGCGGTTTAACAACGCCTGATGAATCGACGGTGGCAGAAAAGCCTCCACGTCACCGTGATGCCGCGCCACCTCTTTGACCAGCGAAGAGGAGACAAAGGAATATTTCTCCGACGGCATCAGAAACACGCTTTCCAGGCTGGCCAGCAGATGACGATTCATCCGTGCCAGCTGCATCTCATATTCAAAATCTGATACCGCACGCAGGCCGCGTACCAGCACGTTTGCGCCCTGCGCTCTGGCGAAGTCAGCCATCAACTCGCTAAAGCCCAGCACCTCGACATTGCCCAAAGGCTCTACCGCTTCGCGCGCCATCGCCACCCGCTCATCCAGCGAGAACAGCGGTTTTTTGCTCGGGCTGGCCGCAATAGCGAGCACAACCTGATCGAACATCAGGGCTGCCCGGCTGACAATATCAAGATGACCGTTTGTCAGCGGATCGAACGTACCGGGATAAATTGCTTTGGTGCCCATAAGCTATTTTCTCTGGTTGGCCTGATTCAGCGCCCACAGCGCCGCGTATTTATTAAAAGTATATTGCGCGTTGACCATTGCTAACAGCCAGCCCTGTTTACCATCAAGGAATCCGGCGCGGAGCAGCAGCGTTTTCAAAAAAGCGCCGGTGGTATGGCTGAAGACGGAATAGATGCTGCAGCTTTTACCCTGCTGATGGCGCTGCTGCGCCCAGGCTTCGGCATAGGCCAGCTGTTTACGCTGGAAGGTAGAGAAGTCACGACAGGTCAGATGCAGCAAATCGCCCTGCAACGGCACGACGCGTGCGCCGGCAGTCTCAAGCGACTCATGAACCTGGTTATCGTTGTAGCGCCATGCGCGCGGATAGAGACGTAGCACGCGATCGGGATACCAGCCGCTGTGACGCATAAAACGACCGAGAAACAGATTGCGTCGCGCAATGCTATAAATGACGTCCGGCTGCGGCTGCATCAGCGCCTGTTCGATGGCCGCGCGCAGTTCGGGCGTCACGCGCTCGTCGGCATCGATCATCAAAATCATCTCATGGCTGGCGTGCTGCTGCGCCTGCTGGCGCTGTTTGCCATAGCCCTGCCACGGACCGGCGGTAAAGACTTTTGCGCCATGCTGACGGGCAATCTCCGGCGTGTTATCGCTACTGCCCGCATCCAGCACCACGATCTCATCGGCCCAGCTTACTGAGATCAATGCATCCGCCAGCAACGCCGACTCGTTTTTAGCGATCATCACAACAGAGAGTGGTTGGCGCGGGTGCATTTAGTGATTCCGTGGCGGTAAGTAAGGTTCCAGCAGCTGCAATACGCGCTGAAGCGCGCCCTGATTCTGATGCAGCACTTCCACGGCGTGACGGCCGTAGTAGCGGCGATAATCATCGTCGCTGAGCAGATTACCGATCTCTTTATCGAGTGAGATAACGTCGGTAACGGTGATCAGCGCATCTGATTCCTGCAGCTTGGCGCAGATATCTTTGAAGTTAAAGGTGTGCGGGCCCATCAGCACCGGAATGGCGTGCGCCGCTGCTTCCAGTGGATTATGGCCGCCGCGCTCCACCAGGCTGCCGCCGACAAAGGCGAGATCGGCAATGCCATACAGCAGCATCAGTTCGCCCATGGTGTCGCCAATTACGACCTGCGTGCTGCCGGAAGGAATTTCACCGCTGCTGCGCAGAATGTAACTGAAGCCGCGTTTTTGCGTCATGTCACGCGCCACGTCGAAACGTTCAGGATGCCGCGGCACCAGAATCAACAGCAGGTCTGGGAAGCGCGCCAGCAGGCGGCGATGCGCATCAAGGATCAGGCTCTCTTCGCCTTCGTGCGTGCTGGTGGCGATCCACACTGGCCGACGCGAAGCCCACTGGCGACGCAGGGTCAGCGCACGTGCTGCCAGTTCCGGCGTCACCGAAATATCAAATTTCAGGCTGCCGGTGATGGTCAGCTGGGTGCGTTTCAGGCCAAGGTCAACAAACCGTTCGCCATCTTCCTCGTTCTGCGCGGCAATCAGCGTAATGCGTTGCAGCAGCTGCGCCATAAATTTGCCCAGCTTTTTATAGCCTTTGGCAGAGCGGGCCGAGAGGCGCGCATTGGCAATCACCAGCGGAATATGGCGCTGATGCAGCGCGGTGATGATGTTTGGCCACAGCTCGGTTTCCATGATGATCACCAGCTTAGGATCGACCACGTTCAGAAAACGGTTAATGGCGCCCGGCAAATCATAAGGCAGATAGACATGATGAACATCTTTGCCAAAGGCAGACTGCGCACGTTCTGAGCCGGTCGGGGTCATGGTTGTCACGGTGATCGGCAGCGTAGGATAGCGATGCCGCAAAGCGCGAACCAGCGGAACGGCCGCCAGCGTTTCGCCTACCGAAACAGAGTGCAGCAGAATACCGCCGGGTTTGACCTTGCCCGTACAGTAACCGTAACGTTCTGCCCAGCGCTGGCGATAGGCAGGCGCTTTGCGACCGCGCAGCCACAGGCGCAGCCAGATCAGGGGCTGAATGAGATAGAGCAGGGCGGTATAAATTGTCGTCATAGCCTTCTTTACGACACGATCGCGTCAAACATAACCAAAAAGTGAGAATGCGGCATGTTAGCAGATAACTTGCGCACTCTCACCCTACTTCACTGGCCGGTTTGCAATACCTTTTGGTACAAAGAAGTGAGCTCTGAAGCCAGACGCTGCGGCGTATAAGGCAGAATTCTGTCGCGTGCGGCGTCACCCATGGCAGAATTTTGCGATTTTGAGGGTATTGCCTTTACTGCTTCGCTTAACGCGTTGATATCTAATGCATCGCAGACAAAACCCTGCTTGCCATTTTCGATAAACTCCGCGCCGCCGCAGCCGGTGCTGGTGATAACCGGCAGCCCGCATGCCATCGCTTCCAGTACCACGTTGGGAAATGGATCGTAGAGCGTGGGCAAAATCAGGCCATCCGCGGCGTGGTAGAAGGATTGCACATCCTGTTGCATGCCAACAAAGCGCAGTCGGTCAAGGCAATTCAGACGATTGGCAAGCTGCTGATAGCGTTTTAGCTGTTTATCCTGGCCCACGATAATCAGATAACGATCGCTGCGCGCCACCGCCTGAATGGCCGCCTTCAATCCTTTGCGCTCAAAGCCTGAACCAACATAAATCAGCGCGGTTGCCTCGCCAGGAATATGCAGCTGCTGCCGTACCGCGGCGCGGCTTTCTTCGCTGGCAGGCTGAAAGCGCTGGCTGTCGATGGCGTTGTAAATGACATGGATCCTGGCGGCATCAAGCTGAAAACAGCGAATAATATCCCGTTTCACCATCTCGGAATTGCAGATCACCGCTTTCAGCTCGGGCGAATGAAACATCTCTTTTTCCGCCTGCAGCACGTAACGATGATAAGGACTGATCGCCGCGCTCAGGCGCTGCCATGGCGTCACAATGCGGGCACGCTGTTCCAGCCAGACGCGATGTACACCGTCGCCCGCACGAAAGATGTCGCAACCGGCGATGCGCTCATGGCTCTGCACAATATCAAATTTCTGCTGCTGCCAGCAGGCGCGTGCCGCAACCGCGAAGCCGCGTTCGCGGGAAACGCGGCCCAGCTTCGACGGATTGCAGATATGCAGATGCCAGTCGGGATGCGGCGTGCCTTGCCAGCTGCGGGTAATGATGTTCAGCTCCAGCTGCTCGCTGCCAAGGGCTTCCAGCGCGCGCGAAATAAAGCGCTCAGCGCCGCCGTCGGGCCGATATTTCTGCCGCACAATCGCCAGACGTAATTTATTCATTGAGCAGTTTCCTTGCAGCCACCACCACATCCTCTACCGGAATGGTGGTCAGATAGCGCTGTTGCGTTTTGGTGTCAATCGAATCGGGCGCGGGCAATGGGCCATAATCACCGGCCCAGATGACCCGGTTATTAAATCCCCATGGTCGCCAGTGCTGCAGCTTTGTTGGCCCAAACAGCGCCAGGCAGGGCGTATCCAGCGCGGCGGCCATGTGCATTGGTGCTGAATCGACGCCGATAAACAGCACTGCATGGTCGATCAGCGCCGCCAGTTTGGTCAGTGATAATTTCCCGGCTACGGAGACCACATGCGGTGTTTTACAGTGGGCGAGGATATTATCGATCATCGCCAGCTCGTTTTTATCCGGCGCCGCGGTGAGCACGATTTTGCGATCGGCACGCGCCAGGCGATCGATAACCGCTGCGACTTTTTCATCATCCCAACATTTGAATATCCAGCGCGATGTCGGCTGAATAACGATAAAAGAGTCACTGACATCCAGCCCGGCCAGCAACGCGGCGGTTTGCGGCCAGTCATCCGCTTCATAATGCATTGAGGCGACGGTATCGCGGGCCAGAATACCCAGCGGTGCCAGCGCCGACAGATTCTGTTCCACGGTATGCAGCTTGCCGTGTTCGGCGGTGGAAACGCGATGGGTATGACAGAGGCGCCAGAAGGCGTTATCGCGCTTTTTGTAGTCGAAACCGATGCGCACCGGCGCGCCTGAAAACAGTGTGATAATGGCGCTGCGCCACTGATCGGCAAGGTTGATCACCACATCATATCGGCTGGCGCGAACGCGTTTGAGCAGTGCCCATTCATGCGCCAGTTTTTTTCTGGCGCCTTCCTGCTTCCACTTGCGATCGATCACATGTAGCTGACGAATATCGGGATTAGCCTGCAGCATGGGGCGCGTTTCCTGATAAAGCAGCACATCAATATTGGCCTGCGGATAGCGTTGTCGCAGCGCGTTGATCACCGGCGTGGTCAGCAACATATCGCCATGATGGCGCAGTTTTATCAGCAGAATATTGTCAGGCGTAAAGTTTGCAGGAATTGAGCTTGCCATACTCACCAGTCTCAAAGTTAGGTGGCCCGATTGTAGGGCAAAGTATTAACAGGGAAAAGGTGCCGCAGGCACTCATTTGTTACGCCATTTATAAATACGACTGAGCCAGAGCAGCAATTGATACCACTGTTTGAGGCCGCGTGCGTTGCGTAACATCCGGCGATGCGTCTGTGTAGCAAAAATATCGGCAATGATTGCCCGGCGCGCATCTGCATCCGGCTCACGACGCACGGCGTGACATACGCTCAGCGCTTCGTAGGTGATCTGCCGATGGAAGGCGGGATAAATGGTGACCTTGTGCCGATAGCGCTGGTTAATCTCTTCAAGCATGCGCGCAATTTTGAGGTAGTGGCGCTGATATTCCACGTTGCGCTGCCCGGTACGCTTGCGATTGCTGATCGACTGGTCGTGCATGTAGTAACGATAGAGCGGCGTGTCGGTGTAGCGCGCACGTGATGCGTTCATCATGAACTCGGTGGTCCAGGGAATATCCTGATGATGCAGGCCAGGTTCAAACCACAGTTGCTGCGTTTCAATCAGCTCACGACGATAAATTCCGAGCCAGACAACGTGCAGATAACGCCGCGTGTTCAGCGCGGTGTTCAGCCATTCTGCGCCGCTGAGGACCGGCGTTGAGCGCAGGCGCTCGGTGGGAATCAGCGCCTTCACGCGATCGCTGCCCTTGAAACAGACTTCGGCGTTGCACTGAGCAACATCAAGATTGTCTGTTTCCGCCATGGTGACCAGTTGCTGATACATAGCAGGCATCATCTGATCGTCAGCATCAGGAAACGTGACATATTTGCCACGGGCGACGGCCAGGCCCGCATTGCGTGCGCGCGATACGCCGCCATTCTCCTGATGAATAACCGAAACATGAGCATGCTGCGTTGCGTACTCGTCTGCCAACTCGCCGCTGCCGTCGGTAGAGCCATCATCAACGATGATGATTTCCAGCGACGTCAGCGTTTGCGCCAGCAGCGATTGCATAAAAGGCGCGAACAGGTCGCCAGCGTTGAACATTGGCACAATAATGCTGAGCTGGGGTGCAGCAGGAGATGAGAACTCGGTCATAATTTAATCATCGTGGCGCAGGCGCGCAGGAAGGCGTGCCGAAATAAAGTGGTAAATGTCATCCAGCTTGCGCTGGTCAAGGCCAAACAGCTGCTCCGCTGAATAACGGTAGGCAGGCGGCGTGTCGAAGACAAAGGATGACGGCGCAATGTGGTCCGGGCCAATCAACAACACGTCGCCAAGCGGACGCTGTTCTTCAACACAGCACGGGCCATAAATCAACACCACCGGCACCTGCATGGCATCGGCGATATAGACATTGCCGGAATCTGAAGCGATATACACATCCATCGCGCCAATCGCCTGCGGCACCGCCTGCAGTGGAAGCTGGCCGATCATATTAATGATATTGCTGCGCTTGCCGGTGAGCTTTAGCAGTTCATCCAGCCGTGATTGCTCATTCGGTGCACCAAAAATATAAAACAGGCAGGGTAAATCGCTCAGCCGCTCAAACAGCGCTTTCCACACCGCAGGCGGAATGGTTTTTGCCTGGTTGCCCGCAGAGATGCTGATACCGATTTTCATGCCGTCTTCGCGCAACAAATCCGCTGGTAGCGGCTGCTGTTGCCACAGAGGATGCGTAGCATGCTTGGGATAGCTCGCTTTAGTGAAGCTGCGATCCGCCAGCTTGAGATAGCTTTCCACCGTTAACTGTGTGGTGGTGTGCTCTACAATGCCGTTTGCGGTGGCATAAAACAGCGACTGATAGGCTTTGCGCCGATAGTTGGCGATAAACTGCTTGTTGCTGGCGTTGCAGCAAGCGGCGTAAAACAGATTGGCGTTGTTGGGGTGCAGCAGGTAAACCGTGTCATAACGATTCATCAGTTGTAGCGCCAGGCGAAATTTTTCAATCAGCGTGGTTTTATAGTTTTCGATGTACCAGATATGTTCAATGTGATCGTCGTTTTCCGCCAGCGGAGCCACCGAGCGGCTGAGCAGCGCATCGCATTTTTGCAGATGCGTTAACAGCGGCGTGATATTCACAAAGTCGCCGATTTTCGCGGTTTGAATCACCAATGTTTTGCCGCTGCTTTTATGCAGCAGCTTCATGACCCACTTAACGGGCAAGAGCAGCAGAAAGAAAAAAATATAATTCACGCCGTTTCCTTCACGAGAGAGGCAAGTGCGCTGCGTGTTTCACCGGGCATATGCGTATTAAGATCCATTTTTTCCGGATGTAGCGAGCGACAGATAGTGCTGGCAGATGGTGTCGAGACTGTAACGAGAGAGATCGATGCTGCGCAAATCGGGTGGATTGCGATAGATCTCAATCATTTTTTCAGCCAGCGACTCCGCATTCAGCTCTGCCAGTCCGCGCGCTAAATCCCCTTCCATAATTGATACCGTGCCGCCAGGCGAGCGCGTGCTCACCACCGGCGTATGACAAATCAGGGCCTCGACCAGCACGTTACCGAAGCCTTCGCTATCTGAACTGGCGACCAGCATACGAGCATGCTTAATCCACGCGTAAGGATTTTGTGTGAATCCCTGGAAAATGATGCGCTCACTGACGTTGAGTTTCTCCGCCAGCTGCTTAAGGCGTTCGGTGCGCAATTTATCGCCCTGGCCAATGATCACCAGCGGCGCCTCAATTTTGCTCAGCGCATAGGCGTGTATCAGTCGATCCTGGCGTTTGGTTTCATGAATACGGCCAACGTGCAGCAGATAATCGGTTCCTGCCATCGGACAGGGTTCGTCGGCACGCTGACGAATAGCCTCAATGTCGAAGGGATTCGCGATGACACGCGCTTGCGCAGGTCGTACGCCATAATGGCGTTCCATATCTTTCAGCACGTAGTCTGACACCGCAATCAGATTACGCTGGTGGTAAACCTGCCAGGTTTTCAGCCGTTTCAGCCAGCGTGACAGGCCTTTACGCCGCGACAGATAGGAAACGGAAAAGACTCCGTGCAGGCAAAACCAGACCTTGTGCGCATCCAACTGAGGGCAGCGTCTGACAATGCGGTCGGTTTTATGCAGGTGAGAAAGTACCAGATCGAAAGCGCCATCCGCCTGCTCAGCCGCCGCAATGGCGTCGTCCAGCTGGTTGGCTCGACGCTGTAGTTCGGTGAGTTTGCGCCAGGGTTTATCGCAGTGATCTTTGACTATCTGGTAGTCGAGCCCGACAGGAATGGCGTAATCGCAGACACTGCGCAGCGAAAACAGCGAGACGCGATGCCCTCTCGCCAAAAAACCTTCCGCCAGCGTCAACACGACCTTTTCCGCGCCACCGCCCGGTAAACCGTCAATGATCATCAAAATGCGCTTGGACACGTTAATTACCCTTCAAAAGAAAAGCCGCCAGGCTAAAATACGCAAGCTTCGTCCGCTGCAGGCACAGGGCAGAACGTTGCGGCTGTTGGAAAAGAGTACGCTAAGCTTTCCAAACCGGCGAAAAACAAACTGTTCATCCATGGATGCATAAACTGCTCTTTTTTATCGATCCTCATTGAGCGCAGTCTACTGCGCTACGCGTGCATGGCAAAGGGGATCGATGAGAATTGATGGATTTCTTTTGCGCTGATCATAGCCCCTGCGTAACATGATCACCGTTTTCTTTCCCCTGATGGATACGGAATGACAAAGCCCGCTTTTTTAATCACCATCGACACTGAAGGCGACAATCTCTGGCGCAATCACCGGCACATCACCACGGAAAATGCGCGCTTTCTGCCGCGTTTCCAGCAGCTGTGCGAAAAATATGCGTTTAAGCCAACCTGGCTGACCAACTATGAGATGGCAACCGATCCGGTTTATATCGCCTTTGCCCGCGATGTACTGGCGCGGCAACAGGGGGAAATCGGCATGCACCTGCACGCCTGGCACAGCCCACCCACGCTGCCGCTTACCGACGATGACTGGCGCTATCAGCCCTACCTGATTGAGTTCCCTGAACCGGTATTGCGCGATAAGGTGACGTACATGACCCGTTTGCTGGAAGAGACCTTCCAGACCAAAATGGTCAGTCACCGCGCCGGTCGCTGGGCTTTTGATGCCCGCTATGCACGTATCCTGACCGAACTGGGCTACCGCGTTGACTGTTCGGTGACGCCGGGCGTCGACTGGCGTACCGCACCGGGTGCACCGCAAGGCACTGGCGGCACCGACTATCGTCATTTTCCTCGGGAAGCCTATTTCCTCGATGAGAAAGACATTTCGCGGCCCGGTAACAGCGGGCTGCTGGAAGTGCCGATGACGATTCATCCCAAGCATCCGCCGCTGCTGAATGCACTGAAGCAGGGGTACGATCGGCTGCGCGGCAAACGGCGCAACCCGTCCATGAACTGGTTGCGGCCTGGCCGCAATAATCTGGCGTTGATGAAGCGCGCGGTCGAGCAAAGCCTGCAGCAGGGCGCCGACTACGTCGAGTTCATGCTGCATTCGTCAGAATTTATGCCCGATGGCAGTCCGACATTTAAAAACGAAGCGGATATTGAGCAGCTGTATCAACATCTCGATGCGCTGTTTGCCTGGCTACAGCCACAAACTCAGGGCATGACGCTCGCTGAATATTACGATCGGCGAATGGGATAATATCGCGCATAGCGATTGCAGGAGAAGAGCGTAAAAATGGAAGTAATGTCTAAGGCAAAGCAGTGGCGCAGTGCGATTTACTATTTGGCGTTATGCGCCGTTGTGCTCTCGGTAATGTTCACCTTTATCGACGAGAAAACGGCTAAGGTGACTTTTTACTGGGCGTTCTATTTTTCACTGGCTGGCGTTTTGGGTTCTGTCCGGACGTTCAATCGCCAGTTGCTGTGGCTGCCGGGAATGCTGCTGCTGCTGGGGTTAAGCAAAGTGATCTGGTTTTATCTGGCTTACACTGGCAGCGCCGATTATTCGCCTTATAACGATTATCTTAACGCGGGCAAGCGCATGCTGATTGGCGGCGTCATTGGCTATTACCTGCTGGCCCATTTCCAGACTTACGCACAACAAAGCCTGCGGCTGATCCGTTATGGCCTTATTGCCGCTTTTGTCGGTGCCAGCCTGTTTGGCTTCTGGCAGTACGCGGGGGCCATGGGCCGCGTGGAGTTTGCGCTCGATCGCGCGACTATCTCCGCGTACGGCTATGCCATGCTCTCTGCGGCACTGTTGTTTATGTTGGCCAGCGAAAGCCACCGTGTGTCCCGGCTGCTGATCTGCCTGGCTATTTTTGCCGTCTCGTTTTTCATTATTGTGCAGACCGGCACGCGCAATATGATTGCCGCCTATCCGCTGATCATTATGCTGGTGGGTTTGTTTCATTTTCGCCATCTCGGGGCGAAAGCGATGCTTTGGGTGCTGGGTGCGGTAGTGTTATTGGGTGCGCTGAGTTACAAGCCGGTGATTGAGCCAAGGCTGGATGCCACCATCGCCGAATATCAACTGTACAACAATGCCAACGGCAATCAGCTTGGCTCGCTCACCAGCCGCCTGGCAATGTGGCGCGTCGGTGTAGCCTGTCTGGCTGAAAATCCGATGGGCATGCGCACTGAGCAGCGTACGGCATGGTTTCAACATTACGTAGACACCACGCATAAGGACACTACCGCAATGGTGTATGCGCCGGTGCACCTGCATAATGAGTTGCTGGATAGCGCGACGCTGCAGGGCATTCCCGGCGCGCTGGTGGTGGTGCTATTTTATATTGTTCTGCTCGGCTGGGCCCTGCGTAATAAAAATGCGCCACTGTTTGGCATTATGCTTTGCATCATTGTGAGTGGTTTGACGGATGTGGTGTTTATCAGTCGTGAAATGACCATCTGCATTGTGCTGATTATTATCATGAGTGTGATGTGGCAGCGGCTTGAGGCGGGGAAAAAGCGAGTCTGAGTAGCCGGAAAGGGATCAGCGGATCCCTTTCCGAAAGGCCAGCATTTTGCGTTTGTAGCTGGTGCGAACCGCGCCGTTTAACATGAAACGCATCAGCCTGGTGGTCAGAATCCGCTCCACAACTTCTTGCCAGTGTCCGGTACGTTGCAACACGTCCCGATGGCGGTGCGCCACGTCCAGCCAGTGGCACACGATTAATGGCTGAAATTCCACAGGCAACACCTCATCCAGATGGCGCGTCGCCGCCACCATACAATCCACCTTCTCGTCGTTCATGACCGTCGACAGGCTGTTGCTGTGTTTACGATAAAGATAAAATCCGGCATCGGTATAAAGAATCTTCTCTGCCTGAGTTAACAGCAACGGAAAAAGCCAGGTATCTTCATAGCAAACAAAAGGTGGAAAAGGATTTGCCAGCAACAGCGTGCGGCGGAAATACTGCCCGATAACGTGTGCCTGAAATTCACGATGAATGAGAAATTTTTGGATAGCGCTGTGGGTTGTCAGTTGGTTCGGCGATGAAAACTGCCAGTTTGCCGCTGGCGTTTCCGTGCGGCATTCAATGATTTTGCTCAGATAGAGAGCAGGCTGCTGCTGTGTAAGCACCTTCAGGTGGTCCGCAATAGCACCAGGCAATAAACGATCGTCACCATCCACCATCAGCACATAGTCACCTTGCGCCAGGTTAATGGCATGATTCCGCACCTTGCCAATATTGCGCAGCGCCGTATTGTCGCTGATCAGCCGCGGATAGCGGACAGTGAACGCATCGATAATCTGCTGAGTTTCATCCTCAGAGGCATCGTTAATGATGATGACTTCGCACTGATCGTCTGCGCCTGCAATAGCGGCGATCACGCTTTCCAGCGTGGCGTCCAGCCAGGTAGCACAATTGTGGGCAGTGATCAGAACGCTCAGAACGGCAGAATCGCGCATGCTTATTTACCCGTCAATGGCAGCAAAGACATTACCTGCTCAGGCGTGATATCCGCCATGCTGTTGCCCTGCGGTGGCCGCAGTGCTATCTGATTTTCACCGTAGCCGCCAATCAGACCCGGATCGGTTGGGCCATATAAGGTGATATTAGGCCGATCCAAAGCGGCTGCCAGATGACTTAAACCGGTATCTACTGATACTACCGCCTGTGCACTGGCGAGCGTGCGAGCGACCTGTTCCAGCGTAAGTTTAGGCAGGACGTCAACATGATCAAAGCCTTCCGCCAGGCGCTGAGCGCGCTGATGTTCGTGCTCTGCGCCCCACGGCAGCTTGATCTGCAAACCGCTGTCTGCCAGCAGACCAATCAATTCGCGCCAGTGTGCTTCCGGCCAGTGTTTATTGTCACGCGTGGTAGCGTGCAGAAACACCAGATAGGGCGTCGCCTGTTGCGCGGCGTTCGTCAGGAAGTGGGCAGCAATAGCGTAATCACCTTTTTGGGCCGGCAGTTCATAGCCGAGGCTTTTCGCGAACAGCTCCCGCGTGCGCTCTACCGCGTGCTGACGTTTATCGATCTCATGGCGTTTGTCGTACCACCAACTGGCAAAGGGCTCACGTGCGCTGCGGCTGTCCTGACCATGCTTGACGCCTTTCGCCAGGCGCGTTACCAGCGCGGCGCTTTTGATCAGCCCCTGTGCATCAATCACCACGTCATAGGTGCAGGACTGCAGTTCACGCTTGAAAGCCACGCGCTCTTCACGCTGTTGGCTACCAAACCAGTGTTTGCGCCAGCGACGAATGGCAACCGGAATAACCCGATCGACCGCCGGATGCCAGCCGGGAATTTGGGCAAAATTCTCTTCAACTACCCAGTCGAAGCGGATGCCTTCAATCGCGCGCATTGCGTCGGTGAGCGCCGGCAGCGTGTGCAGTACGTCGCCCATCGACGAGGTTTTAATAATTAACACCTTCATGCGCTATGCTCCTGGCCGGCGGCCAGCAGCGGACGCAGCGTTTCCAGCACCCGGGCGGGCTGAATATCGATCAGGCTTTGATGATAACCCTGTGCGGCATCGCCTTTACGCACCTTGTGATAACCGCTGATAAGACGAATCACCTGCGCCTGCTTCGACAGCGGCGGCGTAAAATCCGGGCTGCTTGGGCCATAGAGTGCCACCAGCGGCCGGTTCAGCGCCGCGGCAATGTGCATCAGACCAGAATCGTTGCTGACCACGGCGGCACACTGCGCCAGCAGGATAACCGCCTGCTCCAGTTCAGTCTCGCCTGCCAGATTGCGACACCAGCGCCGATCGTTAGCCTCGAGCGTGGCAACAATCTCCTCGCCGGTTTCGCGATCTTTGGCTGAGCCAAACAGCAGAATCTGGTAACCGTCATTGATTAACTGCTGTGCCAGTGCGGCATAATGATAATGCGGCCAGCGC
Source organism: Duffyella gerundensis (assembly GCF_001517405.1). Taxonomy (NCBI): domain Bacteria; kingdom Pseudomonadati; phylum Pseudomonadota; class Gammaproteobacteria; order Enterobacterales; family Erwiniaceae; genus Duffyella; species Duffyella gerundensis. Next base: position 84,811 of record NZ_LN907827.1, read on the forward strand.
TTGGCAGGACCAAACTCAGCGCCGGGACAGAAACCGATAACCGGCCGCTCGGTATCAAGGCCGAACAGCGCTGCCGTTTGCTGTTTTTCCTGCGGCGTGACCTGTAGCTGAGGCCAGAGCAGCGGCTGTGGCAGATCGCGGGCGCTATGAATTTGGCCTTTTTCAAAGGCCAGTGCGACGTAGCGTTCTACCATCAGGGGAAATGCCGCTTTATCCAGCACACGCAGATCGTTAAGCAGGCCATAGCGCATTTCACCACGCCAGCCGGTGCGCTGTGGAATATCAGCAAAAAAGGGTACCAGCGCAGATTTGAATGAGCCGGGCAGTACGTAAGCGCGATCGTAACCGTGCTGGCGCAAACTTTTGCCCAGGCGGCGCCGTTCGCCGAGTGCCAGCGCACCGTGGCCCAGCGGCATGGCCAGCGCCTGATTGACTTCCGGCATACGCGACAGTAAAGGACGGCACCAGGCGGGTGCCATCACGTCGATTACCGCATCGGGATGGTTCGCCTTGAGGGTGCGATAGAGACTTTGGGACATCATCATATCGCCGACCCATGACGGGCCAATCACCAATATTTTCATGCCGGTATCGCCTTCCTTATGCGTTGCGGTTGAGCCAGGCCATATATTCTGCCACGCCTTCCGCGACCGTTTTAAACGGTTTATCGTAGCCAGCCGCGCGCAGTTTGGTCAGGTCAGCTTTGGTATAAGCCTGATAACGCCCTTTGAGTTTTTCCGGGAAAGGGATGTACTCAATTTCGCCTTTGTTATGGAATTTCAGCGCCGCATCGGCCACTTCCTGGAAGGATTCTGCCCGACCGGTTCCGCAGTTGAAAATGCCGGATACGCCATTTTTCCAGCACCACAGATTAACGGACGCGACATCATCAACGTGGATAAAGTCGCGTTTGAAGCCGTCGCTGCCTTCAAACAGTTTCGGGTTCTCACCGTTGCTCAGCTGCGTATTGAGATGGAAAGCGACGCTGGCCATGCTGCCTTTGTGGCCTTCGCGTGGACCGTAAACGTTGAAGTAGCGGAAGCCACAAATCTGCGAATCGGCCTCTGGCAGAATTTGACGCACGTAGTGGTCGAACAACATTTTGGAGTAGCCGTAAACGTTCAACGGCTGCTCATATTCGCGCTCTTCGATGAAATTATCGTTGCGTCCGCCGTAGGTCGCCGCGGAAGAGGCGTAAAGGAAAGGGATTTCACGCTCAAGGCAGAAATGCAGCAGCTCTTTGGAGTACTGATAGTTGTTATCCATCATGTACTTGCCATCCCATTCGGTGGTCGCTGAGCAGGCACCTTCATGGAATACGGCTTCAATCGGGCCAAAGTCATCACCGGCTAGCACGCTGACCTGGAATTCTTCTTTATCCATGTAGTCAGTGATATCAAGATCGGCCAGATTGATAAACTTGGTGCCATCTTTGAGGTTATCTACCACGAGAATGTCGTTAAAACCGTCGTTATTGAGAGCCTTAACAATGTTGCTGCCGATCATGCCGGCGCCGCCAGTGACGATAATCATACGTTTGACCTTAATTAATGGTGGGAGAAACGGAAAGTTTCATCCGCTAATGTCTTTTATCATAACATTTCAGCAGGCTATCAACAGCCAGATGACTCTGTAAACCCGATGCATCGCGGGCAATGATAGTTGAACCACTCAGCAGGAAGAGACGCGGGAAAGGGCGACGGACCACCAAAAGCGGTCCGTCTGCAGGGCTATTTGGCTTTTTCAGCGTCGGTCAGATAACGCACTTTACGCGTGTAGTCCTGGCCTTTAAACAGCAGCGGCGTGGCGGGAGAATGCAGATATTTTTGCCATTCACTCAGCGGGAAACCGCCGTGAGCACCAATCACTTCGCTGGGAATCACCGCTTCGGTGCCGCCGATGCGTTTTGAAACCGGCCAGTTCATCCAGTCACCGAGATTTATCGTCCGGATATCCAGCATATCAAGCAGTGCCGCTAACGGGAGTTGGTCCGTGGGTGGCTGCGAGTCATCCATCAGTTCCCAGGTATCCTGAAATAATGTCAGCCACAAAGCACAAATGCGTTTCCAGGTGTCACGCGTGGCGGCCAGGAAAGCCCCGTTAACGTGATCGACAATAAACGGGCGCACGCAGTGCTGATAATAAGCCGGAATATTTTCTGTCGGGGCGCCGCTGAGTTTCGCGATCATTTTGCCCTGACGAAAACTGGAGTAAAGGTGGCCTTTATGCATGTTAATTACCGGCATTTTCAGCAAATTGAGATCGGAATCGATCATCAAAATACCGTCGGTGCGCGCCTGCAGCGGTGCCTGAAGTTTGATCAAACGGCTGCGATAGATCTGCTTGTAGCGGTAATCGCCGTCGCGCAGCGGTACCTCCAGCGTCACTACCCGTGTTTTAGCGGGCAGGGTGCCAAAGCTGGCGGCAGGCTGATCGCTAACGATGACAATTTCTTGCAGATCGGGCGCATAGCGTTCGGCGAACAGCGCGCACAGCTGTGCTTCTTCAATAAAATCGGCGCCGGTGCAGGGAATCACCACCGACGTGACCGGCACGTTGCCCTGAGCATCAGGCTGCGTGTAAGGAATGTTGTGGCGCGAGCGGATATGGCGATAGTGAGAATTTAAAAATTTAAACATGCGGCTTTCCCTTCATGACGCTTTGCAGGCGCTGTTCCACGCCGGCAACATAGTTTTCAATCGCATAATGTTCACGCACGCTACGGCCTGCGGCCTCAACTAACGCTTTGCGCAAGGGCGCATCCTGCCAGAGCTGTTGCATCTGTGCACCGAGCGTGGCGGTGTCGCCGTAGTCAAAAAGCAGGCCGGTGCGCTGATGGGTAATCAACTCTGCGGTGCCGGTAACACGCGAACCTATCACTGCCGTATTCACCAGCATCGCTTCCAGTACCACGCGCGGCAGGCCTTCACTTTTCGACGCCAGAATAAATGCATCAAACGCAGCAAGATAATCCAGGGCGTTGTTTTGAAAGCCGGTAAATATCACGCGATCCTGAATATGCAGACTGGCTGCCTGCTGCTGCAATTTTTGCTGTTCCGGCCCGCTGCCGACAATCATCAGCTTCCATTCTGCCTGCGGACAGGCGGCGCTAAAGGTGGCCAGCGCCTGCAGCACGTGATGATTGGCTTTGCGCAATATCAGCGAGCCGATGGTGCCAAATAAAAAGGTGTGCGGCGGAAGCGCATACTGCTGACGAATTTTTTGCGGATCGGGCAACGGCTGGTGAATATCAATGGCGTTAGCCACGACGGCACATTTTTCCGCGGCCACGCCGCTTTCGCACAGAGCGCGGTGGACGCCGTGGGAAACGGCAATAATCAGATCGCCGGTGCGGTTCACCATCCTGACCAGTGGTGGTGTCATCTGCGGTTCAATACGGCAGTGCTGCACCACGGCGATCGGCACTGATTCAGCGGCCAGATAGCCTTCAACGTTGGTGCTGGGCTGATTGTTCATATAAAGCGTGTCATAACCGCCCGAACGCAGCAGGTCGGCTATCGCCTGTGCATTGGGCCGAACACGCCAGCGCAGATCGACCGCGCGTGCCGCAGCGCCTTTCAATGGACGACTGAAGAATAGCAGCCCGCGTAACAGCTCTTTGCTTAGCTTGGCCCAGCGCGGCTGGCGGAATTGCGCAATAAAACACACGTCGATGCCGATAGCCTGCAGCGCCTGCGCAATGGTTTCGCCTTCGCCACGGCTGTAGTTATGGTAGAAGCAGCAGGTGATATCGAACCGATGTCGATCAATACGCTTCAGGAGTTCCAGCATGCTGTTCGTGCCGCCGCCCCATTCGCGGCCGGTGTCCAGCAGCAGAATTTTTTGCCTTCTGCCTGTCATCGTTTGGCTGTCCTGTGTCTAAAGGAATCGGCGGCATTATAGTGGCTTTCTGCCGCCGAACCCGTTTTTTCAGCGTTTGCGTTTAAAACAGCGCGTTGATCACTTTGGCCAGCGGACCCTCGGCCACACTGTCGGCAATGATACCCAGCGCGCGGGTAGCAGGAACTGGCGCAAGAGGTTTGGGCACCTTACAGGTTTCGATGCCGCGGAAAGGATTTTTCGGCTTCGAGGTCAGCGGTGGCGTGTTTGGTGTCGTGGAAGGACCACGGCTGTAAGATTCGTTCAGCAGCTGGCTTGGGCGAACCAGCGTAATGTCAGCGGGCAAGGTTGGCAGCATTTGCTGCAGCACACGCACGGTAGTGGGATGCGGGTGGCCAATCGCAATGGCAAAACCGTCGCGCTGTGCCAGGTGCACGGCACGCGTAAATTGTTTGCGAATATCCGCTTCGTTCTGGCTGTCATCAAGGAACACGCGCCGTTTGATCACTTTAACGTTAGTGCCGGCTGCTGCATTGGTTGACTGACTGTTGGCGATGGTCATGCTGTCGAGAAAGTAGAAATTGTAGTGATTCAGCACCTGCATCACTTTTTGCATGCCGGGCAAGCTGGACGTCATTTTGCTGCCCATATGATTATTAAGCCCCACAGCATAAGGCACATTGCTTACCGCGTTGCGAATAATGCGTTCAATCTCCGCGACGGGCATTTCCGGCTGTAGCGTATCTTTCTCCAGCGGCTGCTTGCTCAACGGGGCCATCGGCAGATGAATAAGTACCTCATGGCCGCGCTGGTGCGCTTTGGTGGCCATTTCGCGGGCGTGTGGCGCAGTGGGCAACACCGCGACAGAAAGCGCAGCGGGCATTTGCAGAACCTGATTTTCCTGCGTCGGGCGGTAGCCAAAATCATCAATAACGATGGCCAGTTTTCCCGCCTGAGCAGCGCTGCTGAGCAAAAGGGCGCCGAGCAGCAGAACGCGTTTGGATAACAACAAAACTTATTTTCCTAACCACGGAAGTGGGTTGACGGCCTGACCCTGCCGGCGGATTTCAAAATAGAGTGACGGCGTACCGCGGCCGCCGCTGGTGCCCACCAGAGCGATAGGCTCGCCGGCTTTAACCTGCGTGCCCACGCTGACCAGCGCGCTCTGGTTATAGCCATACAGGCTCATATCACCTTTGCCGTGCTCAACCACCACAACCAGACCATAGCCCTGCAGCCAGTCAGCCATTAAGACGCGGCCATCGGCAATGGCACGAACTTCACTGCCTTCCGGTGCATCAATCACCAGACCTTTCCAGCGCAGTTCGCCCTGCATCTGCTCGCCGAAACGATGTTCAATACGGCCCTGAACTGGCCAGCGCGCCTGGCCACCGGAGCGGCCGAGACCGCCGGTTCGCGCCATCAGCGAGCGTTCGCTTTCACTCGGTTTGTAAGTCGAGCCTTTGGCTTTCGCCTGCGCCTGACGCTGACGAACCTTTTCAGCTTCGCGCGCTTCACGCTCGGCACGTGCTTTTGCTTCCCGTTCGGCACGGGCAATTTTATCCTGCAGGCGGCTCTCGTTCTGACGCATCTCGGTGAGATCGGCCTGATCTTTTTGCAGCGACGATTCCAGCGTGGTCAGCGTTGCTTTACGTGCTGCCCGCGCCTGTTCCAGTTTCGCCTGCTGCGTTTGTTGCTGATCGGCTAACGCCTTTTGCTGCGACTTTTTCGCCTCCAGCGATGCTTTCTGCGTGGTTAGCTCGCGACGAGTCTGCTGCAGGTCATTAATGTTTTTTTGCCGGGCCTCATTGATGTAGCTGAAGTAAGCAAGAATGCGTTCGCTTCGCTTGCTCTCTTCGCCACCAAACATGAGCTGTACGCCGCTATGCTGGCCCTGACGAAAAGCGGCATCCAGCTGCTGTGCTAACAGGCTTTCCTGTTGTTTTTGCTGCTGTTCAAGCCTGGCAATGGAGGCGGTAAGCGAGGCGATATCTTTATTCAGTGCGGCCAGCGTCAGGCGGGTTTCACGCAGCTGCCGGCTGGCCTGGGCCACAGTTTTTTCCTGGCTCTGCAGTTGTTCAAGCAGTTTGCTGCGTTGCAGCTTCTGCTGCTTAACGCTTTTTTCTTTTTCAGCAATATCCTGCTGGATCGATTTCAGCTGCGATTTGTTGTCGTCAGCGGCCTGGCTGGGGAGAGACCACAGCAGTGCGCCTGCACATACCAGGCTGGCACACAGGAGTGAAAGGGGGGTCGACAATGGCGATATAACGGTGCCATTGGTCATCGTCCCTGGATGTGAAACTGCTGCTTTTTCCCTCATAGGAGGCAGATTATTCCACGATGAACAGCGGCTTACCAGACATCTCTGACAGGATTTCCGTTTCCAATAGTGACAGCGCATCATTTTTATTTATCCTTGCGTTAAGCGCTTATTTTAGACGCTGTGGATGATTTCCGATGGCGTAATGTTTTTTAGGGCGCGGGTTAATTGTGCCGTTTCGTTGCCTGACTGCGTGCGGTAATGTCGGGAATCATGGCGTTGCACTTTTTTTTGGAATCTAAGGCATAAAACGTCACTCTGGCCGCTTCACGACTGTACATGCGAGATGCCACAGGTATACTCAGAACCCTTGTTTTCGCTTATTAACCCGGTTGGGAGTTGTTACCCCTCATGCAAGAAATTATGCAATTCGCAGGCAATCACACCATTTTGAGTTTGGCATGGGTTGTTTTGTTGGTTTTAGTGATCGTGACGACCGTTAAAGGCATGTTCTCTAAAGTAAAAACTATCAGCCGTGGCGAAGCTACTCGTCTGATAAACAAAGAAGATGCTGTTGTTGTCGACGTTCGCAACCGCGACGAATACCGTAAAGGGCATATCTCTGGCGCAATGAACGTTGCCGCTGCTGATATTAAGAAAGGCAGCGTTGGCGAACTGGAAAAGCATAAAGCACAGCCCATAATTGTTGTTTGTGCTAACGGTACCAGTGCAGCTGAACCCGCTGCACAGCTGAGCGCGTTAGATTTTGCACAGGTTTACGTACTGAAAGATGGCGTATCGGGCTGGAGCGGAGAAAATCTGCCGCTGGTGCGTGGTAAATAATTCTTAAGAGGTGATGAGCATGGCCAATATTGAGATCTATACCAAAGCGACCTGCCCTTTTTGCCATCGGGCAAAAGCGCTGTTGGAACAGAAAGGCGCAGCATTTCAGGAAATCCCCATTGATGGTGATGCCGATAAGCGCGAAGAGATGATCAAACGTAGCGGCCGTACAACCGTTCCTCAAATTTTTATCGATGCGCAGCACATTGGTGGCTGTGACGATTTATATGCGCTCGACGGACGAAACGGACTTGATTCCCTTTTGCAGTAATCTCAGCGCGCGGCTGGTTATTAACCGATAGGATTGCAAGATGTCAGAACAAAGTAACAGCGAAATGCAGTTCCAGATTCAACGCATTTACACCAAAGATATCTCTTTCGAAGCGCCGAATGCGCCACAAGTTTTCCAGAAAGAGTGGGAACCAGACGTTAAACTGGATCTTGATACCGCATCAACGCAGTTGGCTGATGAAGTGTATGAAGTCGTTCTGCGCGTTACGGTAACGGCTACCGTTGAAACCGAAACCGCTTTCCTGTGTGAAGTTCAACAGGGCGGTATCTTCACCGTTTCCGGTATTGATGGTAATCAGCTGGCGCATTGCCTTGGCGCGTATTGCCCAAATATTCTGTTCCCGTATGCACGTGAATGCATCACCAGCCTGGTTTCGCGTGGTACCTTCCCGCAGTTAAACCTTGCGCCGGTCAACTTCGATGCGCTGTTTATGAATTACCTGCAGCAGCAGAATGAAGGCGCAGAACCACATCAGGATGCCTGATGAACAAACTGAACGCGTCTATGACCGTCATCGGTGCCGGATCTTACGGCACCGCACTGGCTATTACTCTCGCTCGTAACGGCCATGATGTGCTGTTATGGGGCCATAATCCGCAACATCTGGCACAGCTTGAGGCCGAACGTTGCAACAGCGCTTTTCTGCCCGATGTTACCTTCCCGGATACCCTGCGTCTCGAACCCGAGCTTGCCCGCGCCGTAGCGGCCACGCGCGACCTGTTGGTTGTGGTGCCCAGCCATGTGTTTGGCGATGTGTTGCAACAAATCAAACCGCATCTGCGTAGTGACTCGCGTCTTGTCTGGGCTACCAAAGGCCTGGAAAAAGAGACCGGGCGACTGTTGCAGGACGTTGCCAGAGAGATCCTTGGCGATACCATGCCGCTGGCGGTGATCTCCGGACCTACCTTTGCTAAAGAACTGGCCGCTGGTATGCCAACGGCTATCGCTCTGGCTGCAACCGACGACCAGTTTGCTGACGATCTGCAGCAGTTACTGCACTGTGGAAAAAGCTTTCGTGTTTACAGTAATCCCGATTTTATCGGTGTGCAGCTGGGCGGCGCGGTGAAAAACGTGATTGCGATTGGTGCAGGCATGTCGGACGGCATCGGCTTTGGTGCCAATGCGCGCACGGCGCTGATTACCCGTGGTCTGGCTGAAATGAGCCGACTTGGTGCTGCGTTGGGCGCTGATGCTACCACCTTTATGGGCATGGCTGGCTTGGGTGATTTGGTACTGACCTGTACTGATAACCAGTCCCGAAACCGCCGTTTTGGCATGATGTTAGGGCAGGATATCAGTGTTGAGCAGGCACAGCACAATATCGGACAAGTTGTAGAGGGCTACAGAAATACCAAAGAAGTCAGGGCGTTAGCCAGCAGATTTGGTGTGGAAATGCCGATAACCGAGCAGATTTATCAGGTGCTGTATTGCGAAAAATCAGCGCGAGAGGCAGCATTGACGTTACTGGGTCGTACCAGGAAGGATGAAAACGACCAGCGCTAAGAGAGGATACAAAGCGCGTTAACCTGCAGCGCCACGGATAAGCGGGCGCTTTTTCTTCGGGAGAAAGTAATGTCGTGTGATGAATTAGGGTTGGTCTGGAAAAATATCAAAGCTGAAGCTCGCGCCCTCGCGGATTGTGAGCCGATGCTGGCCAGCTTTTATCACGCCACGTTGCTGAAGCATGAGAATTTAGGCAGTGCGCTGAGTTACATGCTGGCCAACAAGCTGGCCAATCCGATTATGCCTGCTATCGCTATCCGCGAAATCGTTGAAGAAGCTTACCGTAACGATCCAACGATGATTGCCTCTGCTGCACGCGATATCGAAGCCGTTCGTTTACGCGATCCCGCTATCGACAAATACTCGACGCCGTTACTCTATCTGAAGGGCTTCCACGCTTTGCAGGCCTATCGCATCGGTCACTGGTTATGGAATGAAGGGCGGCGTGCGCTGGCGGTTTACCTGCAAAATGAAATTTCGGTGTCGTTTGCGGTGGATATTCATCCGGCAGCGAAAATCGGCCACGGCATTATGCTGGATCACGCGACCGGTATTGTGATTGGCGAAACGGCAGTGGTAGAAAACGACGTCTCTATTTTGCAGTCGGTGACGCTCGGCGGGACCGGCAAAACCAGCGGCGATCGCCATCCTAAAATTCGTGAAGGCGTGATGATCGGCGCCGGTGCCAAGGTGCTGGGGAATATCGAAGTAGGGCGCGGCGCTAAAATTGGCGCCGGTTCGGTGGTATTACAACCGGTGCCTCCGCATACCACCGCGGCTGGCGTGCCTGCGCGCATCGTCGGCAAGCCTGGCAGCGAAAAGCCCTCCATGGATATGGATCAGCACTTCAACGGTACGCTGGCAGGCTTTGAATTTGGCGACGGGATTTAACTCAGCGTATTAGCGCGCCGGCATAATCGAGCTGGCGCCAGGCTTCATACACCACTACTGAAACCGCATTGGAAAGATTCATACTGCGGCTTTCCGGCATCATCGGAATGCGAATTTTCTGCTCGGCAGGCAATGCCGCCAGTATTTCTGCGGGCAAGCCGCGACTCTCCGGACCAAACAGCAAATAATCTCCTGCTTGCCACGCTACCGCGCTGTGGGCAGGTGTGCCTTTGGTGGTAAGGGCAAACAGGCGCGCAGGCTGCTCGCTGTTCAGAAACGCGTCATAATTTGCGTGGTGCTTGATTGAGGTGAACTCGTGATAGTCGAGCCCGGCACGACGCAGGCGCTTGTCATCCCAGGCAAAGCCCATCGGTTCGATTAAATGCAGTTGAAAGCCCGTGTTGGCACACAGACGAATGATGTTTCCGGTGTTTGGCGGAATCTCAGGTTCAAATAAAACAATGTTTAGCATACGGCCCCCCAAAGCGAGGGCCGCAGAATAGCAAATTACCGTGCTGAATACAGCGGCAACCACAGCGTCAGACGCAGACCGCCGTGTGGACTGTCGTCCGCCTTTACCCAGCCGCGATGCTGCTGAATGGCGGTTTCAACAATAGCCAGACCAAGGCCGGTACCGCCAGATTCACGATCGCGCGCTTCATCCGTACGATAAAATGGCCGGAAGATCTGCTCGCGATCCTCAGCGCTGACGCCCGGACCGTCATCATCGACATGTACGGTAATGCCCTGATTATCGACCGAGAAGCTGACGCTGATAAAACTGTGTGAGTAGCGAAGCGCATTGCGAACAATGTTCTCCAGCGCACTCTCCAGCGCATGTGGATTGCCATACAGCGGCCACGGGCCGGGCGGATAAGGTATCTCCAGCTTTTTCCCCATCTGCTCAGCTTCGAAGCGCGCATCTTCCAGCACGCCGTTCCACAACTGATTGGCCTTCATCGCCTCACTGACCAGCGCATTTTTATGCTGCGTACGCGACAGCACCAGCAAATCGTTAATCATGCCATCCAGGCGCTGTGCTTCCGTTTCGATGCGCTGAAGCTCTTTGCCTTCACCATGACGACGACGCAGCAGCGCGGTAGCCAGTTGCAGACGCGTCAACGGCGTACGCAGCTCATGGCTGATATCGGACAGCAGCCGCTGCTGCGCGGTCATCATACGCTCCAGCGCGCTAACCATCTGATTAAAACTGGATCCGGCGGCTAAGAACTCCTGTGGTCCAGATTCCAGTTCCGGATGCTGTCGCAGGTTGCCACTGGCCACTTCGTCCGCCGCATATTTCAATTTGCGAGCCGGTTTTGCCAGGCTCCACGCCAGCCAGAGCAGCAGCGGTGAACTGATCAACATGGTGACAATCAGCAGTAGCAGCGGCCGATCAAACAGCAGGTTGATAAAGTCGAGCTGTGAGCTTGGCGCCGGACGAATCAGATAAAGTTGGTAATTATCTTCACCATCACGAATGGCAAAAGGCCCAACCAGCTCAACGCGCCCATACTTTTTCTTCTGCGGATGATCGGCATTATCAGACTGGCCAATAAAGTTGCGAATAACCTGCATCTCATTGTGCTGTGCGCCGATAACGCGACCTTCACTGGTTACCAGCAACAGACGCTGACCGGGCGGTGCCCATTTGTCGATGGCGCGCAACAGCCTGCGCCACCACATCAAATCATTGGGCGGATCCTGGGATAGTTCCGCCTCAACGTGCTGCTCGATCATGGTTCCCTGGCGCTGCTCATTTTCAAGCAGCGCCGTCATTTGCCTGGAATCCAGTTTGGGAACCATCAATACCAACATCAACACCAGCGCCAGCGTGAGCCAGAAAATAGCGAAAATGCGCGTAGTCAAACTGCTTATCATGTTGCGGAGACCATCAGATAACCGCGGCCACGCAGGGTTTTAAACCATGGATGTCCATCACGGCGTTCCGGCAATTTCCGGCGCAGATTAGAGATATGCATATCGATGGCACGATCAAAAGGCGTCAGGCGTTTGCCCAGCACTTCCTGACTAAGATGCTCACGTGATACCACCTGACCTAAATGCTGAGCCAGCAAATAGAGCAGCGTGAACTCGGTGCCGGTAAGATCTAACGTAACGTTATCAAAGCTGGCTTCCTGACGGCCCGGATTGAGACGGAGGTGGTCGACCTCCAGCGTTGGCGAACTGCTGTCGTGCTGTTGCTGCTCGCTCCAGTTGGAACGCCGCAGGATGGCGCGTATGCGTGCAACCAACTCACGGTCGTTGAAGGGTTTAGGTAAGTAGTCATCGGCACCGAGCTCAAGGCCGAGCACGCGATCGAGCTCGCTGCCGCGTGCGGTCAGCATAATTACCGGTGTCTGGTGCTGTTGGCGTAGTTCTTTCAGCGTATCAATGCCGTTTTTCTTCGGCATCATTACGTCAAGCAATAACAGATCGATAGAGTTGTCTAAAAGATTAAGTGCCTGCTCACCGTCGCCAGCCACCACAATTTCAAACCCTTCCATTTCTAACAGTTCTTTCAAAAGCGAAGTCAATTCGCGGTCATCGTCAACCAATAGGATTTTATTCATTTTTTATTGCCCTCCGCAGGCAAAATAACGTGATCCCAGCATGCCAATCCATCGCTTTACGTAGTTTTACACCCCCTGACGCTTGTTTGCAGCCATCGCCGTAGACTGAATCTCGTTGAATCGCAATACGAAACAAACTGGGAGTAAACGATGCGCAAATTGACCGCCGTCGTCTTTGCCTCAGCGTTGGCACTAAACAGTACCGCACAGGCAGAAGGCGCTACGACGATTGACGAGATGCATCATGATGGTGGATTAGCGACAGGCAGTATGACGCAAAATCCGCAAAGTCACATGTTTGATGGCATCCAGTTAACAGAACAACAACGCCAGCAAATGCGCGATTTAATGCAACAAGCGAGACATGAGCGTCTCCCAGTCAGTATTGATGATTATAAAGATATGCATGACCTGGTCATTGCAGACAATTTTAACGAAACAGCCATTCGTCAGCAGGCGGAAAAGATGGCACAGGCGGAAGCCCAGCGACAGGTTGAAATGGCGCGTGTGCGCAATCAGATGTATCACCTGTTAACACCGTCTCAGCAGGCTGTTTTGAAGCGGAATCACCAGCAGCGTATGGATCAACTACGTAAGCTGGCGAACATGCAGCGAGATTCTTCGCTGCAGCATGTGAGCAGTACCAGTAATGCCCCGTAATACCAGTAACATAGTATCCCTGTTTTCCTTGCCATAGACACCATCCCTGTCTTCCCCGCCATGATGGCGGGGTTTTTTTGTCTAAAAAATCGCTTTTTAGTTCAACTTAATCAATCATTTATCTGCGATATTTAAGCGGCGTGAAGGCTTTTTAACGGCCCATTTTGTGGTCAATTTAAAGCGTTTTTGGCTGCGTGTGGACACAATGTGGACACTTTCACGAGGATGTTTTTGCTTACAGTGGACGTAATAATTCCTTTCAGATCGCTACCTGACTTAAGCAGCTCTTACACCGCAATGTGCTATTCCCGTCTGTTTTTGCCATAATTTCAATCATCTTACGGCAGAATGATGGAGCCACATGCATGAATGCCTCTTACGCCCGGCTGGTGAATGCTGCAGCCATCGCCGCTACTGCGCTTGCTGGTTCACTGCTGATCGTCAAAATTTTTGCCTGGTGGTATACCGGCTCCGTCAGTATTCTCGCCGCGCTGGTGGATTCGCTGGTTGATATTGCCGCGTCGCTGACGAATCTTTTGGTGGTGCGTTACGCTTTACAGCCGGCCGATGCGGAACACACCTTTGGCCATGGCAAGGCAGAATCGCTGGCGGCGCTAGCGCAAAGTATGTTTATTTCTGGCTCGGCGCTGTTTTTGTTCCTGACCGGTATTCAGGCGCTGGCCCGGCCGCAGGTTTTGCATGCGCCTGTTGTCGGAATCGTGGTAACGATCATTGCGCTTATTTCCACGCTGATCCTGGTCGCCTTCCAGCGCTGGGTAGTAAGAAAAACACGCAGCCAGGCGATTCGCGCAGATATGTTGCACTATCAGTCTGATGTCATCATGAATGGTGCTATTTTAGTGGCACTGGTGCTGGGCTGGTACGGATTTCATCGTGCCGATGCGCTGTTCGCGTTGGGTATTGGCATATGGATTCTTTTCAATGCGTTGCGCATGGGATATGAAGCGGTGCAAGGTTTACTGGATCGCGCGTTGCCCGAAAATGAGCGCCAGATGATTGTCACCTTGTTAAGCAGTTGGCCGGGTATTCGTGGCGCGCACGAGTTGCGCACGCGTCAGGCAGGTCCGACGCGTTTTATTCAGCTGCATCTCGAACTCGATGACACTTTGCCGCTGTTTCAGGCACATCAGATTGCCGACGATATTGAACAGGCGCTGTTAAAAAAATTTCCAGGCTCCGATGTGATTATTCATCAGGATCCCTGTTCAACGGTTGCAGTAGAAAAACAAGGTTTTTTTGACCTGTAGCAGGTAAAACGCGGCATTTTTGCCATTAAGTTGCCACGCTACGCAAATAGTATAATTTTTAGCGAAAACTTGTCTGACCTGAATCAATTCAGCTTTCAGGCTTTGATATACTATTTGCCATTATGAACTTTAGTATCACACACTTAACCATGTCTGATTTATAAGGCATGCTGAATTCACCTTAGTTTTGACCAATCCAGAGGTTGTCATGATCAAAAAAATCGGTGTACTGACAAGCGGCGGTGATGCGCCCGGCATGAATGCAGCCATTCGTGGTGTGGTTCGCGCCGCACTGAGTGAAGGGCTTGAAGTTTGTGGTATCTATGACGGCTATCTGGGCCTGTATGAAGATCGCATGGCCAACCTGGACCGCTACAGCGTATCAGACATGATTAACCGCGGCGGCACCTTCCTCGGGTCAGCGCGTTTTCCTGAATTCCGCAACGATGAAGTGCGCGCGGTCGCGATTGATAACATGAAGAAGCGCGGTATCGATGCGCTGGTGGTTATTGGTGGTGACGGTTCTTATATGGGTGCGAAGCGCTTAACGGAGATGGGCTTTCCCTGCATCGGTCTGCCGGGCACCATCGACAATGACGTAGCGGGCACCGATTACACCATCGGTTACTTCACCGCCCTTGAAACCGTGGTAGAAGCTATCGACCGTCTGCGCGATACCTCCTCTTCTCACCAGCGTATTTCTATCGTTGAAGTAATGGGTCGCTATTGTGGTGATTTAACCCTGGCGGCTGCAATTGCCGGCGGATGCGAATTCATCGTGCTACCTGAAATCCCGTACACGCGCGAAGAGCTGGTTTCAGAAATTAAAGCGGGGATTGCCAAGGGCAAGAAGCACGCCATCGTGGCCATCACCGAGCACATTTGTGATATCGACGATTTAGCCCGCTATATCGAATCGGAAACCAAGCGTGAAACGCGTGCGACCGTGCTGGGCCATATTCAGCGTGGTGGCGCCCCAGTTGCCTACGATCGCATTCTTGCCTCACGCATGGGGGCTTACTCGATTGAGCTGCTGCTGCAGGGCTACGGCGGCCGTTGCGTAGGCATTCAGAATGAGAAGATGGTGCATCATGACATTATCGACGCCATTGAAAATATGAAGCGGCCTTTCAAAGGCGACTGGCTCGATACCGCTAAGAAACTTTACTAAGTTAGTTGTTCAACAGGCGCTGCGCGGTCAGCGCCTTTTTTGTCTCTGCGTATATTCCATAAAAGTATATTAGCTAATTTTTAATTCTTTAATTCATGCTTCGCTTTATGTCACGCTTTTGGGACATCAACCCCGGGAGTCAGCATTGTGAACAAGTGGAGCATCGGTTTTACCCTGTTAATGGCATCAACCAGCGTGCTGGCGAAGGATGTTCAGCTGCTGAACGTATCCTACGACCCTACGCGTGAGTTGTATGAGCAATACAACAAAGCGTTCAGCGCTCACTACAAGCAGGAAACCGGGGATAATGTGGTGGTACGCCAGTCGCACGGCGGCTCAGGTAAGCAGGCCACCTCGGTGATTAACGGTATTCGCGCTGATGTGGTCACGCTGGCGCTGCAGTCCGATGTCGATGCGATTGCCGAACGCGGGCGCATTGATAAAAACTGGGTAAAGCGTTTACCTGATAACTCTGCACCTTACACTTCGACCATCGTTTTCCTGGTGCGTAAAGGTAACCCCAAAAATATTCACGACTGGCAGGATCTGACTAAGCCAGGCGTCTCAGTGATTACACCGAATCCAAAAACCTCCGGTGGTGCGCGCTGGAACTATCTGGCTGCCTGGGGCTGGGCGCTGGACCACAACAACGGCGATGCCGCCAAAGCGCAGGCGTATGTTCGCGCGCTGTTTAAAAATGTGGAAGTTCAGGATTCCGGCGCGCGCGGCGCGACCAATACCTTTGTTGAGCGCGGCCTGGGCGACGTACTGATTGCCTGGGAAAACGAAGCCTATCTGGCGGTAAACAAGCTGGGCAAAGATAAATTTGAGATCGTTACGCCGAGTGAATCCATTCTGGCTGAGCCGACCGTTTCGGTGGTTGACCGCGTGGTAGACGAGCGCGGCACACGTAGCGTTGCCGATGCCTATCTGAAGTATCTCTATTCCACCGAAGGGCAGGAGATCGCCGCGCAAAATTACTACCGCCCGCGTGATGCGGCGGTGGCGAAGAAATACGCCAGCACTTTTGCGCCGGTCAAGCTGTTCACCATCGACAACAAATTCGGTGGCTGGGCTGCCGCGCAGAAAACACACTTTGCCGACGGCGGTACCTACGATCAGGTTATGAAGCCCTAATGGCTGACGGGGCGAATCTCGCCCCGTTTTACTTTTCTGCTGTCATTCCCATCTGCTTTTCCTTTCTTGCGCACGCTCTCATCGTAAAATAGTCATCTTTCTCCGCGAGAATGCGTTTTTACACGCTGACGGACTCATCTGATGAAAGCGAAAAACCCGGCGCTGCTGCGCGTGCTAATGCTGATATTACTGCTGTTCATTGTGGCACTGCTCGCGAGCGCCTTTTATCGCCACAAAAACGCTGATGCGCTGTGGGAAATTGTTCATGAGCGCTGCGTGCCGGCGGCGAAAAGTGGTAATCCTGCGCCCTGTCAGCAGGTTAACGTCAGCCAGGGTTATGCAACCTTAAAGGATCGCAACGGGCCGCTGCAGTATCTGCTGCTGCCGCTGGAAAAGATAAGCGGCGTCGAAAGCCCGGTGCTGTTGAAATCCAGCACGCCTAACTTCTTCGCGCTGGCATGGCAGCAACGCAGCCTGCTGGCACAACGGCTGGGCGCGCCCGTTGCGGATAGCGTCATTTCTCTGACGATAAACTCTCATTACGGCCGCTCGCAAAACCAGCTGCATATCCACATCTCCTGCCTGCGACCCGATGTGCGTCAGCGGCTTGATGCGCTGAGCGATCGGCTTGGGCCACGGTGGCAAGTCGAACCGCTGCTCGACCATCCTTATCTGATCAGAACCCTAAGTGAAGCTGAGCTGATGCAACAGAGCGTGTTTATCCGGCTGGCAACAGAACGTCCTGAACGGCGCGACAGCATGGGTAAGCAGGGCATGGCGTTAGCGAAGCTGAAAGATGGGCGATTAGCGTTAATGGCAGTGGAACAGAACTGGCTGCGATTGAATTACGGTTCAGCGGAGGAGTTGCAGGATCATCAATGTGCTTTATTGAAGGGCGGCACTGCTGCCGCCCAAGGATAATTACGCTTTTTTCGCCGCGGCTGCTGCCTTAACGATCACGGCAAACGCATCCGCTTTCAATGACGCGCCACCGACCAGTGCACCGTCGATATCAGGCTGAGTGAAGAGTTCAGCTGCATTTTTATCGTTGACGGAACCGCCGTACTGGATGATGACCTGCTCAGCAACCGCCGCATCTTTTTTGGCGATGTGCGAGCGAATAAATTTATGTACTGCTTGTGCCTGTGCTGGCGTAGCGGATTTGCCAGTGCCAATCGCCCAGACAGGTTCATAAGCGATAACCACGCCGTTGAACGCTTCAGCGCCCTGGGTTTCCAGCACGGCATCGAGCTGGCGTGCACACACTTCTTCTGTTTTGCCCGCTTCGTTTTCCGCTTCGGTTTCACCGATGCACAGTACTGGCACCAGACCTGCTTCTTTCAGCACGGCAAATTTTTTGGCGATGAACTCATCACTCTCTTTGTGATAAGTGCGACGCTCAGAGTGGCCGATGATGATATATTTCGCGCCGATATCTTTCAGCATTTCAGCCGAGATTTCGCCGGTGTACGCGCCGGAAAGGTTCACATCGACGTTTTGTGCGCCGAGAACGATGTGGCTGCCTGCGATAGCGTGCTTCGCCTGATCAAGGTAAAGCGCAGAAGGCGCGATGGCAACGCCACAGCCTTCCACACCGCTCAGCTCTTTGCGCAAACCTTCAATCAACTCACCCGTCTGCTTTTTGCTGCCGTTAAGTTTCCAGTTACCCATAACTAATGGATGTCGCATGATACCCTCCGCGATACGTTAAATAGCACTGCCAACGGCAGTGATGGCTGCCAGACAGTATAGAGATCAAAAGAGGTGAAGGCTTTGCTTTTCGTCATTTTTGCCACGATGCTCAAGGCGTTGCCAGAGCCAGTTTGATCGGCTCGATGGCAAAGGTCAGCCCTTTTTCGCCATTATCTGCGACCACAAAGCGTAGCGCGCCTTCGGTCTGCGTAAAGTAGCGAGAACCCTTGCCCTGAGCGAGCAGTTTGGTAATGCGCTGCGTCGCCTCTTCCGGCGAAAGGGTGGGAGAGAAAAAGCGCAGCAGGGCCGCCATATAGGCGATCGCTTTCTGCTGTGCAGCGTCTTCATCCGGGCCGGGGATCGGCAACCAGGTAATCTGCAGCGTCTTTATTTTTCCGGTGCCGTGCTCAAGCGCGGTAGAGGCATAGAGATTTTCGTTAATCTTACTGGCGGCGCGCGTCAGGTTACTTTTATCGTCGCGGCTGTCGATAGCACGATATTCGCTCAGCGGCAGGGCGGGATTTGCCGCGTTATATTTTTCACGAAACTGTGCGATGGTCATATCGAAGGTCGGTGCGCCAGCCAGCAGATAGGGCGCTGCGGGCATATGCTCAGCACGATCCAGCGGCCGATCGTCAGCGCTCGCCGAGCCAAAAGCCAGGATACTCAGCAGCAATGCCGCACGCGGCGCAATCTTCATTTTGTCAGCCCTAACCAGTAAACTCAGCCCCAGATTAAAACGGTTTTTACCTGCCAAAGTCAAAATGACCGCAGGAAATTTTCAGAGGCGTGCAGCATGACCTTACAACAGTGGCTTTTCTCTTATCGTGGACGGCTCGGACGACGCGACTTCTGGATTTGGCAGGCGCTGTGGCTGGTGCTAATGATCGCGCTTTTCAGTCTGGCAGGCGTAGGCTGGCTGGATACGCAAATGGCAGCGTTTATGGTGGTCTGCCTGCTGTGGCCGACCAGCGCCACGGTGGTGAAGCGATTACACGATCGCAACAGGCGCGGCTATTGGGCGCTGTTGCTGGTGGTGGCGTGGATGCTGCTGGCAGGCAACTGGTCGATGCTGGATGGCACCCTGCAATGGCTATTGGGGCGATTGCTGCCCACCGTTATTTTTCTGATAACGATGCTGGAGCTGGGCGTGTTTACCGGCACGCAGGGCGCCAATCGTTATGGCACCGCCGCAAAGCCGGTGCTGTTCTTACCGGAAAAATCGGCTCACCAGTAATGTTCGCTGGTGATATGACCCGGTTTACGCTTCAGGTGCTTACGCATCTCGCGTGATGTCATTAATACCTGCTGCGTATCGCGCACCATCTGCGGGTTGCCGCACAGCATAACGTGGCTACTTTCTGCATCGATTGTCAGGCCGACACGACTTTCCAGCTCGCCGCTCTCAATCAGGGCGGGCACACGGCCGGTCAGTGACTCCGCCACTTGCTCACGGCTGACCACGGTTTGAATGCGCAGCTTATCGCTATAGCTTTGCTGCAATTGCTGCATCAGCGGCAGATAACTCAGGTCGGCGGCATAGCGCGTGGCATGCACCAACACGATATGCTGAAAGCGCGCGAGGTTTTCTCCCTGCTGCAGGATAGAAAGATAGGGGCCAATGGCGGTGCCGGTCGCGAGCATCCACAACGTATCGCATTCCGGTACTTCATCGACCACGAAAAAACCTGCCGCCTCTTTGGTCACCATCAGGCTGTCCCCGGCTTGTAGCGCGTGCAGACGTGGGCTGAGTTTGCCATCAGGTACATCGACCAGATAAAACTCCAGATCGGGATTGTTGGGTGCATTGACGTAGGAATACGCCCGCTGCACGCGTTGTCCGTCAATCTCCAGCCCCAGTTTGGCAAATTGCCCGGCAATAAAAGGGTCTACCGGCGCGTTAACCACGAGGCTGAACAGGCTGTCGGTCCAGTTTTTCACTTCCTTTACGGTGGCGTTAACCCATTCTGCCATCGGATCGTCCTCTTCTGTTTATGCTGGCTCTGCACATTATCCTGGCGGCAGATGAGCAGGATTTCTACTCCGCTAATTCTCAAAGGCTCTTATCAACAAACTTTACTGCCGCATTACGCGGGCTTAGCGTACAAATTTGCTTACGGCACTGCGCCAAATTGCTTACGCTGCATCGCCATCTCTTTCCGCTGATTTTGCCGTATTGAAGACAATACCTGATATTTTCTCCGCCACAGGCTGACCGCCAGCACAGTACGCTGAAAAAAGCGGCAGCTATCATGACGATATTGTGGCAGGGAAAATGAAACCTATTAAAAATCAGTATGTTTTACTGATGTTGATTGTGCTGGTCGCCGTTGGGCAGATGGCACAGACGATATACGTTCCGGCGATGGCCGAAATGGCAGAGAATCTGAACGTGCACGCAGGCGTGCTGCAGCGCGTAATGGCCGCGTATCTGATCACCTATGGCGGCTCACAGCTGCTGTACGGTCCGCTTTCAGACAGCATTGGCCGTCGCCCGGTTATCTTCACCGGCATGGCCATTTTTATCCTCGGTGCAGTTACCGCTATTTTCGCCACCTCGCTCTCGGTGCTGGTGGCGGCCAGCGCCATTCAGGGCATGGGCACCGGCGTAGCGGGCGTGATGGCACGTACCATGCCGCGCGATCTCTATTCCGGTGTGGCATTACGACAGGCAAATAGCCTGTTAAATATGGGGATTCTGGTAAGCCCGTTGCTGGCGCCGGTCACCGGGGCGTTGTTGACGCATCTGTTCGGCTGGCACGCCTGCTTTGCGTTTCTGCTGCTGCTGTGCCTGGCGGTAACGGCGGCGATGGCGCGCTATCTGCCGGAAACGCGGCCACCGATCGCCGCGCCGCTGTCGATCGTGGCGCGCTATAAGCCGCTGTTAAAAGATACGCAGTTTGCTCGTTATCTGGTGATTCTGATTGGCGCGCTGGCCGGTATCGCGGTGTTTGAAGCGAGCTGCGGCATTTTGCTGGGCGGCGTGCTGGGACTCAATGCGTTTACCGTCAGCATTCTGTTTATCCTGCCGATTCCGGCGGCGTTTTTCGGTGCCTGGTTTGCCGGCCGCGACAGCAAACCGTTCTCCACGCTGGTGTGGTACGGCGTCAACAGCTGCCTGCTGGCGGGAATCATGATGTGGATCCCTGCCTGGTTTGGCGTGATGAATATCTGGACGTTGCTGGTGCCCGCATCGCTGTTTTTCTTTGGTGCGGGCATGCTGTTTCCACTGGCTACGTCAGGGGCGATGGAGCCTTACGCCTGGCTGGCGGGCACCACCGGTGCGCTGATTGGCGGCATGCAAAATCTGGGTTCCGGGGTGATCGCCTGGCTCTCGGCGTTTTTACCGCAGCATGACCAGTTTAATCTTGGCATGCTGATGTTTATTACCGCCTTGCTGATGCTGTTTTGCTGGTGGCCGCTTTCGAAGCGGCCGGTCTACGCGGCCGAGGGCGCTTAGATAATGTAAGGATGCAGCTGTGCATCCTTACGGTCCAGATAGTGCACCGACTGAATACGGCGGATGGTGCGTGATTTGCCACGGATCAGCAGTGTTTCACTGGTCGCCATATTGCCCTGGCGGGTAATGCCTTTCAGCAGGTCGCCGCTGGTAATGCCGGTGGCAGCGAAAATCACGTTATCGTTACGCGCCATCTCATCAAGCTGCAATACGCTGTTGGCCTGAATACCCATTTGCTCACAGCGTTGCAGCTCCTGTTCGCCAAGCTGGCGATTTTCCGCCGAGTCGCCTTTAACCTGATGACGAGGCAGCAGGCGGCCCTGCATATCACCATCCAGCGCGCGAATCACCGCTGCCGAAATGACGCCTTCTGGCGCACCGCCGATGCCATAAAGCACGTCCACTTCACTGTCCGGCATACAGGTCAGAATGGATGCCGCCACATCGCCATCGGGAAACGCAAAGATTCTTACGCCAAGCTGCTGCAACTGCTTGATAACGCTGTCATGGCGAGGTTTCGCCAGAATGGTCACGGTGAGCTGGCTCAGCGGTTTGTTGAGTGCGGCTGCGACACGGCGGATATTCTCTTCCAGCGGCAGATTAAGATCGATATGACCTTTGGCACCAGGGCCGACAATCAGCTTTTCCATATACATATCAGGCGCGTGCAAGAATGAGCCTTTGTCACCGACCGCCAGCACCGCCAGTGCGTTTGCCTGACCCATTGCCGTCATGCGCGTGCCTTCAATCGGATCCACCGCAATGTCCACCGCATCGCCGTTGCCGGTACCGACTTTTTCGCCAATATAGAGCATCGGCGCTTCGTCAATTTCGCCTTCGCCGATGACAATCTGGCCATCAATATCGACCCGATTAAGCATAATTCGCATGGCATTGACCGCCGCGCCGTCAGCTGCGTTTTTGTCTCCGCGGCCTAACCAGTTATAGCCAGCCAGCGCAGCGGCTTCGGTAACGCGGGAAAATTCAATGGCGAGTTCTCGTTTCATGGCATGCCTCGGAAAGGGAAAAATTGAGGCAGGAAGTGTATCACAGCGGGAAAAGGGGAGAGAATGAGCCTGCGGAGAGGGCCTCCGCAGGCTGACGGACGGGCTTACTCTTCGTGTTCTTCCCACGCTTGTGCACGGGCAACCGCACGTTTCCAGCCAGCATAACGGTGGTTACGTTCGGTGGTTTCGATGCTTGGGCGGAATTCGCGCTCAATCACCGCTTTCGCGCGCACTTCATCCAGATCGTTCCAGAAGCCTACTGCCAGGCCGGCAAGGTAAGCGGAACCCAGCGCGGTAACTTCGCGCACTTCCGGACGTTCTACGCGTGTGCCGAGAATGTCTGACTGGAACTGCATCAGGAAGTTATTGGAAACGGCACCGCCGTCCACGCGCAGTGACTGCAGGCGGGTGTTGGCATCATTCTGCATCGCTTCCAGTACATCGCGCGTTTGATAGGCGATAGATTCCAACGTGGCGCGGATAATGTGGTTGGCATTGGCACCACGCGTCAGGCCGAACAGGGCGCCGCGTGCATACGGGTCCCAATATGGCGCGCCGAGGCCGGTAAAGGCAGGCACCATATACACGCCGTTGGCATCTTTAACTTTCATGGCAAAGTATTCAGAATCCGCTGCGTCGCTGATCAGCTTCATCTCATCACGCAGCCACTGAATCGCTGCACCACCGATAAATACCGCACCTTCCAGCGCATAGTTAACTTCACCGCGTGGGCCGCAGGCGATGGTAGTCAGCAGGCCGTGCGTCGATGTGACCGCTTCGGTGCCGGTGTTCATCAGCATAAAGCAGCCGGTGCCGTAGGTGTTTTTCGCCATGCCGGGCTGGACGCAAAGCTGGCCGTAAAGCGCAGCCTGCTGGTCACCAGCGATACCGGCGATAGGAATACGCGTACCGCCTTTACCACCGATGTTGGTCTGGCCATATACTTCAGAAGAAGATTTCACTTCTGGCAGCATTTCACGCGGAATATCAAGGATATCCAGCAGGCGCTGATCCCATTCCAGTTTGTGAATGTTGAACATCATGGTACGTGAGGCGTTGGTGTAATCGGTGATGTGCACCCGTCCCTGGGTCATTTTCCAGACCAACCAGGAATCAACGGTACCGAACAGCAGCTCGCCGCGTTTTGCGCGATCGCGCGATCCTTCTACGTGATCCAGAATCCACTTCACTTTGGTGCCGGAGAAGTACGGGTTAATTACCAGGCCGGTGGTGTGCTGGATATACTCTTCCAGACCCTCTTTTTTCAGCTTGTGGCAATAATCGGCGGTGCGCGGATCCTGCCAAACAATGGCGTTGTAGATCGGCTTGCCGGTCTCTTTGTCCCAGATGATGGTGGTTTCACGCTGGTTGGTGATACCGATTGCCGCGATTTCATCGGAGCTGATATCAGCATGCGCCAGCACTTCTACCAGCGTAGAGCTCTGCGATGCCCAGATGTCCATTGGGTCATGTTCAACCCAGCCAGCTTTCGGATAGATTTGGGTAAATTCGCGCTGTGATACGGCAACAATGTTGGCGTCATGGTCGAGCACGACGGCACGTGAACTGGTCGTGCCCTGGTCGAGTGCGACGATATATTTTTTTCTTTAGTAGTCATGTTCAGTTCCTGATGAAATAAAGGTTAAACATTACGCTTTACGCTGTTCGGTACGCGCAACCGGCTTGTCCGCTTTGTGGGGCTCTTCAATCACGCTGACGTTAACCGGCAGATGACGCGCAATCAACGAGCGATAGCCCCACGCGCCTAAACATGCGCCTACTAACGGTCCGAAGATCGGCACCAGGAAGTAAGGAATGTCACGGCCACCGGTAAAGGCCACGTTGCCCCAGCCAGCCAGCCAGGCAAACACTTTTGGTCCGAAATCACGCGCCGGGTTAAGGGCGAAGCCGGTCAGTGGACCCATCGCGCCGCCAATAATGGCAACCAGCAGACCGATCAACAGCGGTGCCAGCGGGCCACGGGGAATACCGTTGCCATCATCTGTCAGCGCCATGATCACGCCCATCAACATTGCCGTGATAACAGCTTCAATTAAGAAGGCCTGGCCAACGCTGATTTTAGGGTTAGGATAAGTAGAGAAAATACCTGCTAAATCAAGGCTTTCAACTGTACCACGAATCATGTGGTGGCTCTGTTCGTAATCAAGGAACAGGTTGTAGTAGAGTCCATAAACCAGAGCAGCGGCGCAGAATGCACCGGCCACCTGCGCGATGATATAAGGGACAACTTTGCGAGCTTCAAAATTGGCGAAGAGACATAACGCAACGGTGACCGCTGGGTTAAGGTGCGCGCCTGAAACACCGGCAGTCATATAGGCGGCCATGGAAACGGCCAGGCCCCAGATGATGCAGATTTCCCACTGCCCGAAACTGGCGCCGGCTACCTTTAGCGCCGCCACACAGCCTGCGCCAAAGAAAATAATCATTCCGGTGCCGATAAATTCGGCTATGCACTGACCTTTAAGCGTAGGTGTACCTGTCTGGCTCATAATGAAATTCCTGAAGGGGGAGGTTAAATTTTATCAATAATTGTTCTCATTCCTTGAGTCACCCAAATCTAATGTAGGGCTGTTGTAAATTTATCGTTAACGAGCATAAACGAGAAATAGCGAAATTGAAAATTGTGTCCTCTGTCATAAAAATGTTCGTTTTCGCGTCTGGTTGTGTTCTTTATGCATCATATCTTGCTGATCTTTGACTTTCGCAAACGAAACGCAACGGCCAGAGAAGGTGAAAAAGCGCCTGCCAAACGAGATAAAATTCGGCATATGCTGAAAATTGTTACAGACTACGCCCTGTAATGGATAGCTGCTGGACTTGCACTCTCGCGCTACTTACAATCGTTGCATCGTTGTTATCCGCAGAGTTTTTGTGAAATCCTGACATCTGCGGCTACCATCATCAGCGCCTTGCGATTTAGGAGAATTCATAAGATGTCATTTGAAGTGTTTGAGAAACTGGAAGCGAAAGTACAGCAGGCGATTGATACCATCACCCTGCTGCAGATGGAAATTGAAGAGCTGAAAGAGCAGAACAACACGCTGAAGCATGAAGTTCATCAGTCAGCGGGCAACAGTGAGAATCTGGTGCGTGAGAATCAGCATCTGCGTGAAGAGCAGCATGTATGGCAAGAACGCCTGCGAGCGCTGTTGGGAAAGATGGAAGAGGTTTAAGTCCTCTGAATGCATGAACGGGTGCCACGGCACCCGTTTTGCGATCGGCACTTACTCGATATCGAGCGCATCCTCAGAAAGAATAATGCCGGTGTTGTCTGCATAAAGGTGATCGCCAGAGAAAAAGGTCACGCCGCCGAAGTTAACCCGCACGTCGCTCTCGCCAATCCCTTCACCCGCCGCACCGGCAGGAATCGCAGCAATCGCCTGAATACCAATATCCAGTTCTTCCAGATCATCGACCTGACGAACGGAGCCATAAACAACCAGGCCTTCCCATTCGTTTTGCGTTGCCAGCTGAGCCAGCGCCGCATCGACCAGCGCGCGTCGCACCGAGCCGCCGCCGTCTACCAGCAGAACCCGGCCGCGGCCGTTCTCTTCCAGCAGCTCATACAACAGGCCGTTGTCCTCGAAACATTTCACTGTAGTGATCTGTCCACCGAAAGAGGTGCGGCCACCAAAGTTGGAAAAAAGCGGTTCCACCACATTCACATCTTCATGATAGATATCGCAGAGTTCGGAAGTATCATATTTCATAGGATTTTCGTCTGTTTGCCACAGGAGCGCTAAGTATATCGCTTTCGCGGAGATGTTGGCAAAATCATCAATTGTTAAATCGTTGCGGCAGGTCAATAAAGCGGACAACTTTCGCGGCGATGGAAAGCAGGGCACGCCTGCCGTACCAATAAAAAAGGAGGCCGAAGCCTCCTTTCATCATGAACAGCGTGTTACAGAATAAAGCGGCTGAGATCTTCATCAGCCACCAGCTGATCAAGATGCTTGCCGACATATTCCGCATCGATGGTCACGGAATCGCCGCTGCGATCGCTGGCGTTGTAAGAAATCTCTTCCATCAAACGCTCAAGAACGGTATGCAGGCGACGCGCACCGATGTTCTCGGTGGTTTCATTAACCTGCCATGCGGCTTCAGCGATGCGACGAATGCCGTCGTCAGTGAAGTCGATGTTAACGCCTTCGGTCGCCATCAGCGCTTTATACTGCACGGTAACCGACGCGTTTGGCTCGGTCAGGATGCGCTCGAAGTCATTGACTGTCAGCGCCTGCAGTTCAACGCGAATGGGCAGACGACCCTGCAACTCCGGGATCAGATCGGACGGGCTGGCTACCTGGAACGCACCGGAAGCGATAAACAGAATGTGATCGGTTTTTACCATGCCGTGCTTGGTAGAAACGGTACAACCTTCCACCAGCGGCAGCAGATCGCGCTGCACGCCTTCACGGGAAACATCCGGGCCTGAAGACTGGCCGCCGCGCTTACAGATCTTATCAATTTCGTCGACGAAAACGATGCCATGCTGCTCGACGGCATCGATCGCTTCCTGCTTCAGCTCTTCTGGATTAACCAGCTTGGCTGCTTCCTCTTCGATAAGCAGCTTCATCGCCTCTTTGATCTTCAGCTTGCGCGCATTCTGCTTCTGCCCACCAAGGTTCTGGAACATTGACTGCAGCTGGCTGGTCATCTCTTCCATGCCCGGCGGCGACATGATTTCGACACCCATCGGCGCAGCGGCCAGATTGATTTCGATCTCTTTGTCATCCAGCTGGCCTTCGCGTAGCTTTTTACGGAATGACTGACGCGCGGCGGATGGCTCTGCACTCGCTTCTGGCTGGCCCCAGTTATTCTTGGCCGGTGGAATCAGCGCATCAAGGATGCGCTCTTCTGCCATCTCTTCCGCACGGTATTTGTTCTTCTCAATCGCCTGCATGCGCACCATTTTGATGGCGGCATCGGTCAAATCGCGAATAATCGAATCCACTTCTTTACCGACGTAACCGACTTCGGTGAACTTCGTGGCTTCGACTTTGATGAACGGCGCATGGGCTAACTTCGCCAGGCGGCGGGCAATTTCTGTCTTACCGACGCCGGTTGGGCCGATCATCAGGATATTTTTAGGCGTCACTTCATGGCGCAGCTCTTCATCAAGCTGCATGCGGCGCCAGCGGTTACGCAGTGCAATGGCAACGGCGCGTTTGGCGCCATCCTGACCGATGATGAAACGGTTGAGTTCACTGACGATTTCGCGTGGAGTCATTTCAGACATAGTTAATATCCTTACGCCTTAGACGATAATTCTTCGATGGTGTGATTGTGGTTGGTGTAGATGCAGATATCGCCTGCAATACCCAACGCTTTTTCAACGATGTCGCGTGCGCCCAGCTCGCTGTTTTCCAGCAGAGCGCGAGCCGCTGCCTGTGCGTAAGGACCACCAGAGCCGATCGCGATAAGATCGTTTTCGGGCTGAATGACATCACCATTACCGGTAATAATTAACGATGCGTTCTCGTCCGCCACCGCCAGCAGGGCTTCCAGCTTGCGTAACATACGATCGGTACGCCAGTCTTTTGCCAGCTCAACGGCTGCTTTAACCAGATGCCCCTGATGCATTTCCAGTTTACGTTCGAAAAGTTCAAAGAGCGTGAAGGCATCTGCGGTGCCGCCTGCGAAGCCTGCGATCACCTTATCGTTATAGAGACGACGCACTTTTTTGACGTTGCCTTTCATGACGGTATTGCCGAGAGTAGCCTGGCCATCTCCGCCAATCACTACCTGGCCGTTGCGTCGTACACTTACTATTGTTGTCACGGGCAGACCCCTTGTTACAGTGGGAAAAGCGCTTCGCGCCAGCAGGGCGCGAAGCATAATGCAACAAGATATGGGGTAGGTTTATCGGGTTTCAACCCCCGAGGGAGAGAGGAATGCAGTTCGAGTGGCCAGAGGCGCGCAGACGTTTCAGCGTACTGTCAGCGGCGGCACGGCTGCTGTAAGGACCGATCACCACGCGATTCCAGCCACCGCCATTGGTAATCCGGCTTTCAAAACCTTCAAAGGCCAGCTGTGCGCGGCTTGATTCAGCCTGATCGGTACCTTTGAACGATCCACACTGCACCATCCAGCGCTGAGACGTCGCGGCTTTTGGTTTAGCGGCTGCCGTCTCTTCGCTACGCGAAGGTTGGGCTGCGGTAGGTTTCGCTGCCGTCACCGGCGCAGGCTGATTGACGCTGCTGTTTTGCTGCTGAGCCTGGCGCTGTTGTTGCTGTTGTTGCTGGCGCTGCTGCGCTTGTTGCTGCTGCTGCTGTTGCAACTGTTGTTGATGCTGTTGCTGACGTTGCTGGGCCTGCTGCTGTTGCTGTTGTAGCTGCTGCTGGCGCTGCTGCTGTTGCTGCTGCAACTGTTGTTGTTGCAACTGCTGCTGCTGACGTTGTTGCACCTGCTGATGCTGCAACGTTTGTTGGCGCTGCGCGGGCGTTTGCTCATTCCACGGCACTTCATTCAGCTGCGTAGGCTGCTGGCGCATGTCGGCCTGCATTTGATCCAGCAGCTGGCGCTGCTCGTCGGTCAGTTGGGTTGGGGATTGCACCTCACCACCTGCAGACGGCTCGGTGGGAACCGGAACGGTAATCTGGCGATTTTCCAGCTCTTTGATATATTTCCAGCGCTCTTCCGGCTTTGGCGGTAAACCATTGCCTGGGGTTTTATGATCGGAAATGATCGGCGTGTCATCTTTTTTGTGGTGAGCGAGAAACCACAGACCACCGGCGAACGTTACCAGAACGGCAGCGGCCAATACTATCATCAGTTTTGAGACGCCAGATCCGCCTGCGCTTTTCTTGCCGCCCTTGCTACTGCGGGTGCTTCCCTTTTTACGACGCGTCGCCGTTGAACGGCCACGGCCGACATAATCTTTTTGTGCCACTCTCGTTCCGTTACTTTTAATAAAACGTTAGCCGGGGACAACGGCGTGAGATCACGCAAAAGACCCATCTGAATGCCCGGCAATAAGTCCGCCATGTTACTCAAGGGCTGGAAGTTTGACCAGAAGAGTGTGCACCAGGAATCGACTGAATATCGCTTGCCCGGGCTTATTTCCCCCGCGCGGTCGCTCGGGTGGTGCTGCCGCGTACTTTTAGCTCGGAATCGAGCAGGCGTGAGCCGTTGCTGACACGTCTGCCTTGCAGCTGCTCCAGTAATAGCAGCATCGCCTCGCGGCCTATCGCATAACGCGGTTGCGCCACCGTGGTCAATTGCGGATCGCTGTAACGTGACAGCTCAATATCATCAAATCCCACCAGCGAGAGATCCTGCGGAATACGCAGGCCCAGGGTTTTTGCCTGTGCCATCGCCCCGAGCGCCATAATATCGCTGTGACAGAACAGGGCCTGCGGGGGTTGTGGCAGTAGCATCAGCTGTTTCAGGGCGGCAGCACCCGCTTCAAAGGTAAAGTCGCCGCGAACAATATAGCGCGGGTCGACCGTCATGCCATGACGGCGCAGCGCCTGCACATACCCCTGCAGACGATAGTGGCACAGCGGCATCGCTTCCGGCCCCGCAACGCAGGCGATGCGCCGGTGGCCCAGCTCCCACAGATGATTAACCGCCTCAAAGGCTGCGGTCAGGTTATCGATGTGCACCGTTGGCAGCGACATCTCTGGCGCAAACTCGTTGGCCATTACCATTGGCGGCAGGTTGCGTTGCTCTTCCACGCTGGCATCAAAAGGCAGCTGCGAGCCGAGCAGCACCATGCCATCAATCTGCCGGGTGAGCATCAGGTTTAAAAAGGTGGTTTCCTGCTGATTCTGGTGCGCGCAGTCGCCGATTAACACCAAATAACCCTCTCCGGCAGCGGTCACTTCGATGCCGCGGATGATTTCGCTGAAGAAGGGATCGCAAATGTCCGGGACGATAACCAGAATGGTGCGCGATTCGCCGCGCCGGGCGTTGCGAGTGATGGCATGGGGAGAGTATCCCACCGCCACCACCGCCTGTTCTACTTTCTGTCGTGTTGCTGCGGATACTTTTTCCGGGCTCATCAACGCGCGCGATACGGTCGCGGTTGAAACGCCCGCGTTTTCTGCCACATCCTTCATGGTGGCCGCCGCCGGTGGGTGTTTCTGCTCCAACGCTTTTCTCCTCACGCCAGCAACGCTGACCTGACCAACTGGAAATCTTGTTTTGTGGGGCTGTCATGACCGTTGCCGGTTCAGCGATCTCTTATTAACAGATTGGTATAGCAAGCCGTTACTTAATTTGCATAAAAATTGTGACTTGTGCGGCTTTTTTAGATCCCTCTCGCATAACCTCAGCGCTTAACTTTCGGTGGGATCGACATCCAGCGTCCATTTCACTTTTCGCGCGGCGGGCAGGGTGGTAATCAGCGGCAGCGTGCTTTTTAGCAGGCGCTGCAACACCGCGCGAGAAGGGTGCTGCAACAGCAGCTGCCAGCGATAACGCCCGCTGCGTTTAGCCAGCAGCGCCGGCACCGGGCCCATTACCCACAGAGAAACATCGTTTAACGGGCAGGCTTCCAGCAGATTACGCAACTGCTGTAAAAAGGCACTGGCCTGTTGGTTGTCATTGTCTTCGGCGCGAAACAGCGCATGGCTGGTGAACGGCGGCAGAAAAACCGCTTTACGCTCCAGCAGAGTCTGCTGCGCCCAACTGCCATAGCCGTGCTGCAGCAGCGTCTGCAGCAGCGGATGATCGGGATGATGCGTTTGCAGCAGCACCTCGCCCTGTTTACCTGCACGGCCGGCGCGGCCTGCGACCTGAGTATAAAGCTGTGCAAATCGCTCCGCTGAACGAAAGTCAGCGGAGAACAGCGCGCCGTCGACATCAAGCAACGAGACCAGCGTGACATCAGGAAAGTGATGGCCTTTTGCCAGCATCTGCGTGCCAATGAGAATGCGGGCGCCGCCGCGATGTACATCGGCCAGATGCTGCTCCAGCGCCCCTTTGCGGCTGGTGGTATCGCGATCGATGCGCGACAGCGGCACATCGGGAAATAGCTGACTGAGGTTCTGCTCAAGCTGCTCGGTTCCCAGGCCAACCGGCACCAGATGCGTTGATCCACATTGCGGACATTGCCAGGGCAAAGGACGCTGGCTGTCGCAATGGTGGCAGCGCAGCTGACGATGCTGTTGATGCAGCGTGTAATAGTGATCGCAGCGCTGGCACTCGGCAATCCAGCCGCAGTCGTGGCACATCAGTGCCGGTGAGAAGCCGCGCCGGTTAAGAAACAGCAGCACCTGATTATTCGCATTAAGATGCTGGCGCATTTTAGCGATCAGCGCGGGAGAAAGGCCGCCCACTACTTTGACGCCTTTGAGATCGATCAGCTGCTGCAGCGCGGTGCTGGCGTTGCCGGCTCGTTTGTTCAGCATCAGCATGCGGTATTTTCCGCTCTGTGCGTTATGCAGCGTTTCCAGTGCGGGCGTGGCCGAACCCATAATAATGGGGATGTTCTCTTCGCGCGCGCGAAACACCGCCAGGTCACGGGCGTGATAACGCCAGCCTTCCTGCTGTTTATAAGAGCTGTCGTGCTCTTCGTCGATGATGATCACGCCGGGGCGCGCCAGCGGCGTAAAGAGCGCCGAACGCGTGCCAATCACAATCGCCGTTTCGCCCTGCCTGGCACGCAGCCAAACCGCCAGACGTTCGCCTTCATTCAGGCCAGAGTGCAGAACGTCGATCGGCACTGCAAAACGCTCGCGAAAGCGCGCAATAGTCTGCGGCGTCAGGCCAATTTCCGGCACCAGCACCAGCGCCTGACGGCCGCTTTCCAGCACGTTTTCCAGCACGCTTAAATAGACTTCCGTTTTACCCGAGCCGGTAATGCCGTTTAACAGCCAGGCGGAAAAGTGTGCATCTTCCGCTCTGATGGCGCCCACGGCCATCGCCTGCTCGGTATTCAGGCGCAGCCTTTCACCGTTGACGCGAAAGTCTGTGCGCCAGTCGTGCTGCGCGCGCGCATGTTCCTGCAACTCACACAGTCCTTTGGCCCGCAGCGTCTGCAGGATTTTGTCGGTGAGATCGAACTCGCTCACCTCATGACGATAGATCGGACGCTGACGCAGCATGGCCAGCGCCTGCTGTTGCTTGCGCGCATTTTTCAGGCTTTCTGGCGCGGTTTCCTTGCCTTGTTCGCTGATCACCCACTGCCACAACGGTGCGCTTTGTGCCGGTTTTCCCTGACGAATCAGCACCGGCAGCGCGTGAAACAGCACTTCACCCAGCGGGAAATGGTAATAGTCGGCGGCCCACTGCAGGATGCGCCACAGTGAAGGAGGAAACAGCGAGGCGTGGTCGATCACCTCAACAACCTGCTTGAGCTGCGCTTCCGGAAAATCACTCTGCTCGCTGAATCCCACCACGATCCCCACCATTTTGCGGTTACCGAACGGCACGCTCACGCGACCGCCTACCGCAGGCGTCAGCGTCGCGGGCAGCAGGTAATCAAATTTGCGGGCGAGAGGAACGGGAAGCACAACCTGTACAACGGGCATGTCATTATCCGGGTGAAAAAAATGGCCAGTTAGTGTACACTGGGTTGTCGGAAAAATGCTTATCTGATTGCAGTGAACATTCTTCTTCTGTATAGTTTGCCGCCTTTGATATTGCTATTCCGTATCGAAAGACACCTAACTTATTAATCCGCGTGTGGTGTCGTGCAGGATTGACCTGGCACGAAGAGCGACACGGCCTTCACAGAGGTTTTCCATGAAAAAAGGTATTCACCCAAAATACGAAGCAGTGACCATTACCTGTACCTGCGGTAACGTGATCAAAACCCATTCAACCATGGGTCACGATCTGAACCTGGACGTTTGTGGTCAGTGCCACCCGTTCTACACTGGTAAGCAGCGTGAAGTTGCTACCGGTGGCCGTGTTGACCGCTTTAACAAGCGCTTCAGCATCCCGGGCAGCAAATAAGATCCGGCGCCGACAGGTTGTCGGCGGCAAGAAAAAACCCAGCTTCGGCTGGGTTTTTTTATGTCTGCGTTTCAGTATTCCCAGGTATCGGGATCGACACCCATTTCACGCATAATCTTTTTCGCTTCTTCCGGGATCTCGTCATTACGCTCTTTGCGCAAATCGACATCGTCCGGCAGCGGCTGCCCGGTAAAAGCATGCAAAAACGCTTCGCATAACAGTTCGCTGTTGGTGGCATGCCGTAAATTGTTTACCTGACGGCGCGTGCGCTCATCGGTTAAAATTTTCAAAACTTTCAGAGGGATGGAAACGGTAATTTTTTTACCTGCTCACTCTTTTTACCGTGCTCAGCGTATGGGCTGATATATTCGCCATTCCATTCAGCCATGGGGTACCTTAATCATTAAACGTTATATTGCTGAAAATCAGCCAATTATGCCCGATTTTACCGCGCCTCACTAATACCGCTGAATCAAAGGCTCAGATTTTCTGGTGGATGCGCGATTTTTTTGACAGGCGATGACGCATAATCTTAACGGTTATTGCGACGTTGCTCAATCTATACGCAAAGACATTTAGATGTCCAGATGTATTGACGTCTATTATTGGAATGTTATCCTGTGAGCTCTTTTTTGTGGCCTTCAGGAACAGTAAGCACCATGACGCGTAAACAGGCAACCATCGCAGTCCGCAGCGGTTTGAATGATGACGAGCAATATGGCTGCGTTGTCCCACCGATTCATCTCTCCAGCACCTATAACTTCACTGACTTCAACGAGCCGCGTGCCCATGACTATTCGCGTCGCGGTAATCCGACGCGCGATGTTGTACAGCGCGCGCTGGCCGAGCTGGAAGGCGGTGCCGGTGCGGTGATGACCAATACCGGCATGTCGGCAATTCATCTGGTGTGCACTCTGTTCCTGAAGCCGGGCGATTTACTGGTGGCGCCGCACGACTGTTATGGCGGCAGCTATCGGCTGTTTGACAGCCAGAGCAAGCGCGGTGCCTACCGTGTGAAATTCGTCGACCAAAATGATGCCGCAGCGCTGCAGGCAGCGCTGAGCGAAAAGCCTAAGCTGGTGCTGGTGGAAAGCCCCAGTAATCCGCTGCTGCGTGTGGTCGACATTACCGCCATTTGTCAGGCAGCCCGCGACGCAGGTGCCATCAGCGTGGTCGATAACACCTTCCTCAGCCCGGCACTGCAAAACCCGCTGGCGCTGGGTGCCGATTTAGTGATCCACTCCTGCACCAAATATCTTAATGGCCACTCCGATGTGGTTGCCGGTGCGGTGGTCGCAAAAGAAGCCGCGCACGCCACTGAGCTCGCCTGGTGGGCCAACAACATTGGCGTTACCGGTTCTGCGTTTGACAGTTATCTGTTGCTACGCGGCATGCGCACGCTGGGACCGCGCATGGCAGCGGCACAGCGAAATGCGCTGGCGATTGTGGACTATCTGCAGCAACAACCGCTGGTGAAAAAGCTCTATCATCCGTCGCTGCCGGAAAACGCGGGCCATGAATATGCGGTGCGTCAACAGCGCGGTTTCGGCGCCATGTTAAGTTTTGAACTGGATGGCGATGAGCAGCGGCTGCGCCGTTTTCTCAAGGCGCTGG
Organism: Duffyella gerundensis; assembly: GCF_001517405.1. Taxonomy (NCBI): domain Bacteria; kingdom Pseudomonadati; phylum Pseudomonadota; class Gammaproteobacteria; order Enterobacterales; family Erwiniaceae; genus Duffyella; species Duffyella gerundensis. The sequence continues at coordinate 119,945 of NZ_LN907827.1, forward strand.
AGCTGTTTACTCTGGCCGAATCACTGGGCGGCGTGGAGAGTCTGATTTCACATACCGCGACCATGACGCATGCCGGCATGTCAGCAGAAGCGCGCGCGGCGGCGGGCATCTCCGACACGCTGCTCAGGATCTCAGTCGGCATAGAAGATCATGAAGATTTAATCGCGGATCTGGATAATGCATTCCGGATCGCAGCCGAGAGGTAATAATGACAATTTCAGCAGCAGCAAGGACGCCAGTGACAAGACAGCTTCATAAATTTGGTGGCAGCAGCCTGGCGGACAGCCGGTGTTATCAGCGCGTGGCGGATATTATCGCCAGCTATAGCCAGCCAGGCGACATCATCGTGGTTTCTGCCGCTGGCAGCACCACCAATCAGCTGATCAGCTGGTTAAAGCTGAGCCACAGCGATCGCCTTTCTGCGCATCAGGTACAACAGGCGCTGCGCCGTTTTCAGACCGAATTAATGAGCAGCCTGTTGCCTGCTGATATTGCCGGCCCAATGATTGCCACCTTTATTCAGGATCTGGAAAAGCTGGCGGCGCTGCTTGATGGCCCGTCGTCAGAAGCGGTTTACGCAGAAGTGGTCGGCCACGGCGAGATCTGGTCTGCCCGCTTAATGGCGGCGGTGCTCAGCCAGCGCGATCTGGCCGCCAGCTGGCTCGATGCCCGCCTTTTCCTGCGCGCCGAGCGCGCCGCGCAGCCGCAGGTTGATGAAGGCAAATCCTGGCCGCTGCTGCAAACGCTGCTGGCGCAGCATCCTCATCAACGGCTGGTCGTCACCGGATTTATCAGCGGCAACGAGGCAGGTGAAACCGTGCTGCTGGGCCGTAACGGTTCCGACTATTCCGCCACGCAGATTGGTGCGCTGGCTGGCGTTCATCGTGTCACCATCTGGAGTGATGTCGCCGGTGTATACAGTGCCGATCCGCGCAAAGTCTCAGATGCCTGTCTGCTGCCCCTGCTGCGGCTCGATGAAGCGAGCGAGCTGGCTCGCCTGGCGGCACCGGTGCTGCATACACGTACCTTGCAGCCGGTTTCCGGCAGCGATATCGATTTGCAACTGCGCTGCAGCTATCAGCCTGAGCAGGGTTCAACGCGTATTGAACGCGTGCTCGCGTCCGGCACTGGTGCACGCATCGTCACCAGCCACGATGACGTCTGCCTGATTGAATTCGTCGCGCCGTCGCATCATGACTTCAGGCTGCTGCAAAAAGATATCGACGCGCTGCTGAAACGCGCGCAGCTGCGTCCGCTGGCGGTGGGTGTGCACAGCGATCGCCGTCTGTTGCAGCTCTGCTACACCTCCGAGGTGGTCAACAGCGCTTTCATTCTGTTACAGGAAGCGAACCTGCCGGGCCATCTGCAACTGCGCGAAGGGCTGGCGTTAGTGGCGTTGGTTGGCGCAGGTGTCAGCCGCAACCCGCTGCACAGCCACCGTTTCTGGCAGGAGATCAAAGATCAGCCAGTTGAATTTGTCTGGCAGTCGGAAGAGGGCATTAGCCTGGTTGCGGTGCTGCGCGTAGGCCCGACACAACACCTGATTCAGGGGCTACATCAGTCGCTGTTCCGTGCTGAAAAGCGTATCGGCCTGATGCTGTTTGGCAAAGGCAACATCGGTTCACGCTGGCTGGAGTTGTTTGCCCGCGATCGCGAGACGTTATCCGCGAGAACTGGCTTTGAGTTTGTGCTGGCTGGCGTGGTAGACAGCCGTCGCAGCCTGCTGGATGCCGAAGGTCTGGATGCCAGCCGGGCGCTGGCCTTTTTTGATGATGAAGCAACTGAGCGCGATGAAGAATCGCTGTTTCTTTGGATGCGATCTCACCCCTATGACGATCTCGTGGTGCTGGACGTCACCGCCAGCGCCTCGCTGGCCGACCAGTATCTCGATTTTGCCAGCCACGGTTTTCACGTCATCAGCGCCAATAAAGTGGCGGGCGGTTCAGACAGCCGCACCTGGCGCCAAATTCGCGATGCGTTTGCCAAAACTCGTCGCCACTGGCTTTATAACGCCACCGTGGGCGCAGGCCTGCCGGTAAACCATACGGTGCGCGATCTGCGTGAAAGTGGCGATACCATTCTGTCGATCAGCGGCATTTTTTCCGGCACGCTGTCGTGGCTGTTTTTGCAGTTTGACGGCACGGTGCCGTTCAGCGAACTGGTCGATCAGGCATGGCAGCAGGGTTTAACCGAGCCGGATCCGCGCGTTGATCTGTCGGGTCAGGATGTCATGCGCAAGCTGGTGATCCTGGCACGCGAAGCGGGCTATGACATCGAACCGGATCAGGTGCGGGTCGAGTCGCTGGTGCCCGCCGGCTGTGAAGGCGGCTCCATCGATAACTTTTTCGAGAATGCCGACGCGCTGAATGAACATATGCTGCAACGGCTGGAAGCGGCGCAGGAGATGGGGCTGCTGCTGCGCTATGTGGCACGTTTTGATGCACACGGCAAAGCGCGCGTGGGTGTTGAAGCGGTGCGGCCGGAACATCCGCTGGCTGCGCTGTTGCCGTGCGATAACGTGTTTGCGATTGAAAGCCGCTGGTATCGTGATAATCCTCTGGTGATCCGCGGTCCAGGTGCCGGTCGTGATGTCACCGCTGGCGCTATTCAGTCTGATATCAATCGTCTGGCGCAGTTGCTGTAACGCTTTGGCTGGCGCCATCCGCGCGCCAGCGTAATATCCTTTCCTTCAATTCATCCGGCAACATGAACGATGTTCATGTTGTATGAATATTTGTCACCCTTTGATGATCAATTACCTGTTGACGATGTAGCCAAAATCCGTCATTTTGAATGTCTGGACGTCTAAACGTATAGATGTGCAGTGGGGGTTTTCACCGCAGCGATTGATGAGGTAACGGGCTATGAGTTTCTTTCACGCCAACCAGCGCGAAGCATTAAACCAAAGTTTGGCAGAGCTGAACGGGCAAATTAATGTCTCCTTTGAGTTTTTTCCGCCGCGCACCAGTGAAATGGAACAGACCTTGTGGAGCTCCATCGATCGCCTCAGCAGCCTGAAACCCAAATTTGTCTCTGTTACTTACGGCGCCAACTCCGGTGAGCGCGACCGTACGCACAGCATTATTAAAGGCATCAAAGATCGTACCGGTCTGGAAGCCGCGCCGCACCTGACCTGCATCGACGCCAGCCGTGATGAGTTGCGGGCGATTGCGCAGGATTACTGGGATAACGGCATTCGCCATATTGTGGCACTGCGCGGTGATTTGCCGCCTGACAGCGGTAAACCGGCGATGTACGCAACCGATCTGGTCGGCCTGCTGAAAGAGGTCGGCGATTTTGACATCTCCGTTGCGGCCTATCCGGAAGTCCACCCGGAAGCCAAAAGCGCGCAGTCAGACCTGATTAACCTGAAGCGTAAAATCGATGCGGGCGCCAACCGCGCCATCACGCAGTTCTTTTTTGATGTGGAAAGCTATCTGCGATTCCGCGACCGCTGTGTGGCAACCGGCATTGATGTTGAAATCGTGCCGGGCATTTTGCCAGTGTCTAATTTCAAACAGCTGCAACGCTTCGCGGCGATGACCAACGTTCGCGTTCCGCACTGGATGACCGCGATGTTTGCAGGGCTGGATAACGATCCGGAAACGCGCAAAATGGTGGGCGCCAATGTGGCGATGGATATGGTAAAAATTCTCAGCCGCGAAGGCGTGAAAGATTTCCATTTCTATACGCTGAACCGCGCGGAGATGAGCTACGCCATTTGTCATACGCTTGGCGTACGTCCTGCATCGGCGCTCAGTGCGGTGTGAGCCTCGCCAAAAAAAGAAAAACCAGCCGATGGCTGGTTTTTTTATGTCTGCCGACGCCAGAACGTCGGCATCAACGTGTGCTTTAGCCGGTGTTGCGCATACCGGCAGCTACGCCAGCAATGGTTACCATCAGCGCTTGCTCAACCCGCGGATCCGGTTCGCCGCCCTGGCTTTCCTGCTCGCGTGAACGGTGCAGCAGTTCAGCCTGAAGCACGTTCAACGGATCGGTATAGACGTTGCGCAGCGCAATCGACTCGGCAATCCACGGCTGATCGGCCATTAAGTGGGCATCGTTAGCGATAGTCAGCACCGCGTTGATATCCGCTTCCAGCTGATCGCGCAGCTGTTTGCCCAGTGGCCATAGCGCTTTATCCACCAGACGATGATCGTAATATTCTGCCAGCCAGAGGTCGGCCTTGGAGAACACCATCTCCAGCATGCCAAGGCGCGTGGAGAAGAATGGCCAGTCGCGGCACATGGTTTCCAGCTGATCGCGATCGCCAGCATCCATCGCTTTTTGCAGTGCCGCGCCGGCACCCAGCCATGCTGGCAGCATGAGACGGTTCTGCGTCCAGGCGAAAATCCACGGAATGGCACGCAGGGATTCAACGCCGCCGGTAGGACGACGTTTAGCCGGACGCGAGCCGAGCGGCAGTTTGCCTAACTCCTGCTCCGGCGTTGCCGAGCGGAAGTAGGGAACAAAGTCCGGATTTTCACGCACGTAGCCGCGATACATTTCGCAGGAATCCGCAGACAGCTTATCCATAATGTCGCGCCACTCTTTTTTCGGCTCCGGCGGCGGCAGCAGGTTTGCTTCCAGAATTGCCCCGGTGTAAAGCGACAGGCTGGCGATGGTGACTTCCGGCAGGCCATATTTGAAGCGGATCATTTCACCCTGTTCGGTTACACGCAGGCCGCCTTTCAGGCTGCCCGGCGGCTGTGACAGCAATGCCGCATGCGCAGGCGCGCCGCCGCGACCGATGGTGCCGCCGCGTCCGTGGAACAGCGTCAGGGCAATGCCCGCTTTTTCGCAGGTTTTAATCAGTGCATCCTGCGCGTGATATTGCGCCCAGCTGGCAGCCATCACACCCGCGTCTTTCGCCGAGTCAGAATAGCCAATCATCACCATCTGTTTGCCCTGAATAAAGCCGCGATACCAGTCGATACTCAGCAGCTGATTCATCACATCGTTAGCGTTGTTCAGATCGTCAAGCGTTTCAAACAGCGGCGCTACCGGCATGGCGAAAGTGATGCCCGCTTCTTTTAACAGTAAATGTACCGCCAGCACGTCGGAAGGCTTCTTCGCCATCGAAATAACATAGGCGGCGATAGAACCCTGCGGTGCTTCCGCCGCAACCCGACAGGTTTCCAGCACTTCGCGCGTGTCGTCGCTCGGTTCCCACTGACGCGGCAACAGCGGGCGCTTGGAATTCAACTCGCGGATCAGAAACGCCTGCTTGTCCGCTTCTGACCAGCTTTCGTAGTCGCCAAGGCCAAGGTAACGCGTCACTTCAGCGATGGCATCGGTGTGGCGCGTGCTCTCCTGACGAATGTCGATGCGCACCAGCGGCACGCCAAAGCATTTCACGCGGCGCAGCGTGTCCAGCAGATGACCGTTGGCAATAATGCCCATGCCGCAGGCTTGCAGCGACTGATAGCAGGCATACAGCGGTTCCCACAGCTGATCGTTGGAGACCAGCAGATCCGCCGGGCGCGGCAGCCGCTCGCCTTTCAGACGGTGCTCAAGATAGGTTTGCGTAGTAAACAGCTGCGTGCGCAGCCGCTTCAGGATGACGCGGTAAGGTTCAAGTGCTTCCGGATCGCCACACAGTTCGCGTACCTGCTCGCTGCATTCTGACATGGAGAGTTCTGACACCAGCACGCCAATGTCACGCAGGAACAGATCGGCCGCTTTCCACCGGCTGAGCTGCATCACGTGGCGCGTAATCGGCGCGGTTACGTTGGGGTTGCCGTCGCGATCGCCGCCCATCCACGAGGTAAAGCGCACCGGCACAAAATCCACTGGCAATGAATAGCCAAACGTCTCTTCGACCTGTTCATTCAGTTCACGCAGAAAATGCGGCACGCCTTCCCACAGGCTGTTTTCCACCACCGCAAAACCCCATTTTGCTTCATCTACCGGCGAAGGACGGTGTTTGCGGATCTCATCGGTGTGCCATGCCTGCGCCACCAGCTGGCGTAAACGTCGCATAATCTGGTTGCGTTCGTAATCAGAAATATCGTTGTGATCGAGCTGCTTCAGGCAAGTGTTCACTTCCACCAGCTTATGGATCAGGGTACGGCGCGTAATTTCGGTTGGATGCGCCGTGAGTACCAGCTCCAGGGAGAGCGATTCAATCGCATCCCGGATCGCTGCCTCATTCAGATCCGGCTGCTGTTTCAGGCGGTCAAAGGTTTTCTTCAGCAGTTCCGGATGATTAGCGCCTTCGCTGGTATGCGAAATGGTTTGAAACTGTTCAGCCACGTTGGTGAGATTCAGGAACTGACTGAAAGCGCGTGCAACCGGTAAAAGTTCATCATTAGAGAGATTTTGCAGCGTGGTCAGCAATTCCTGGCGGTGGGCGTCATTTCCGGCACGTGATGATTTTGACAGCTTGCGGATGGTTTCCACCCGTTCAAGGATGTTCTCTCCCAGCGCTTCTTTAATCGTGTCGCCAAGCAGTTTGCCGAGCATACTGACATTACTTCGCATTGCGGAATATTGTTCGTTCATGTGACCCTGACACCCTTATCGAATTTGAACTATGCACCAACGTGGGCATAACATCGTCTTTTATCTAGCCATGTAACGAACCGTTCGTCAATTGCGTTAAACAGGCGGTAATGTGCCGCTAACTGTCAGTTATTTATGTGATTTAACAGAGCAGAAGCGCGATAAGTTATTCTTATCGCCAAAGACGGCATAAAGCAGGGGCAATTGACTGAAACCGCAGTGAATTGCCCCTTTTGTTATTTAATGATGACAGAAATGGTGCACAACCTGAGTAATCAGCTCGCGTGTCGGCTTAATGAATGCGGTATCAATAAATTCATCGGGTTGATGCGCCTGATTGATTGAGCCAGGACCCAGCACCAGCGTTGGACACAGGGTCTGGATAAACGGTGCCTCGGTGCAGTAATTCACTACTTCAGTGGGGACGCCGAGCAGCTTTTCCACCACGGCGACCAGTTCATGATTAGGGGGACATTCATACCCAGGAATCGGCGGATGCAGCTCGGCAACCGTAACCCGGCCCGGCCAGCGTGCGCTGACGGGTGCCAGCGCCTCATTCAGCAAACCATCCAGCTCGCTCAGCGTCAGGCCCGGTAAAGGACGTATATCCATATGCAGTTCACAGCAGGCGCAAATGCGGTTGGCCGCATCGCCGCCGTGAATATGGCCGAAGTTCATTGTGGGATAGGGAATGGCAAAGCCATCATGGTTGTAGCGGGTTTTCAGGGTATTACGCAGCGTCATTAAATGGCCGATGGCGCTGTGCATCAGTTCAATGGCGTTAATGCCGCGATCGGGATCGCTGGAGTGCCCTGATTGTCCTTCAATACGAATCACGTTGGAGAGATGGCCTTTATGTGCGCGCACCGGCTTCAGTGAGGTTGGCTCACCGATGATCGCGCAGTCGGGGCGCAGGCTGGTGGTCTCAGAAAAATACTTTGCGCCCGCCATGGTGGTCTCTTCGTCAGCGGTAGCGAGAATATAGAGCGGTTTTTTCAGCGTGGTTAAATCGACGTCACGTAGCGTATCAAGGATAAACGCGAAAAAGCCTTTCATGTCGGCGGTGCCCAGCCCGTAAAGCTTATTTTCATGCTCGGTAAGCACAAAGGGATCGCGCGTCCAGCGTCCATCATCAAAAGGGACCGTATCGGTATGACCGGCCAATAACAGTCCGCCTGCGCCGCTGCCGGTTTTTGCCAGCATGTTGAATTTATTGCGTGTGCCTGGCACCGCCTGGACTTCAACGCTGAAGCCCAGATCGCGGAACCAGCCAGCCATCAAACTGATTAAAGTTTCATTACTCTGATCCAGCGCGCTGTCGGTGGCGCTGATTGATGGTGTGGCGATCAACTGGCGGTATAGTTCGATAAAAGGCGGTAATTTTGTCTTCACTGTTGACGGTCCTTGAGTTAGGATGTATCAATATTCATGCATTAATAGTGAATAAAAATACATTAACCGGTGATGGATGCAAACCGTAATTTCTCGCTCCGCACCCCGTTGGTTATCGTGGGTCTGATGCAGCGCTGCTGCGGCCCGAAATGTTGACTGTAACAAGGGATACAGCCTGATGTTGAATACGTTAATAGTCGGTGCCAGTGGTTATGCTGGTGTGGAACTGGCGACTTATTTAAATCGCCACCCGCATATGACCATAACCGCTTTAGCGGTTTCAGCGCAAAGCCCGGACGCCGGAAAGTTACTTTCGGATCTGCATCCGCAGCTAAAAGGTGTTGTTGACCTGCCCTTACAACCGCTTAGCGACCCAGCCGAGTTTGCTGACAAGGTCGACGTGGTGTTTCTGGCCACTGCGCATGAAGTGAGTCACGATCTGGCTCCGGCGTTTTTGGCAGCGGGCTGCGTGGTGTTCGATCTCTCCGGTGCATTCCGCGTCAATGATGCCGATTTTTATACGCAATATTATGGTTTTACTCATCAGCATCAGGCGTGGCTCGATAAAGCCGTTTACGGGCTTGCCGAATGGCAGCGTGATGGCATTAAAGAGGCGCAGCTCATTGCAGTGCCGGGTTGCTATCCTACCGCTGCCCAGCTGTCACTTAAGCCGTTAATCGAAGCGGGTTTGCTTAACGATGCACAATGGCCGGTGATCAACGCCACCAGCGGCGTCAGCGGCGCCGGACGCAAAGCCACGATGAACAACAGCTTCTGCGAAGTCAGCCTGCACGCTTACGGTATCTTCCACCATCGCCATCATCCTGAAATTGTTGCTCATCTGGGTACGCCGGTGATTTTCACGCCGCACCTGGGGAGTTTCCCGCGCGGCATTCTTGCCACCACCACCTGCCGCCTCAAACCGGGCGTGACTCAGGATGACGTCGCGGCGGCGTTCAAAGCAGCCTATGACGACAAACCGCTGGTCCGTTTGTATGAAAAAGGCATGCCCGCGCTGAAATCTGTAGTTGGCTTGCCGTTCTGTGACATTGGCTTTGCGGTACAGGGTGAGCACATCATCGTGGTAGCGGTAGAAGATAATCTGCTGAAGGGCGCCTCATCGCAGGCCGTTCAGTGCTTAAACATTCGTTTCGGTTTCCCTGAAACAGAGTCTCTTATCTAACGGGCAAACAGGTTATGACCAATCCATTAATTATTAAACTGGGCGGCGTGCTGTTAGACAGCGAAGAAGCGCTGACGCGCCTGTTTGACGCCCTGGTCAGCTGGCGGCAGTCGCATCAGCGCCCGCTGTTAATCGTCCATGGCGGCGGTTATCTGGTTGATGAACTAATGAAAAAGCTGGCGCTGCCGGTGCAGAAGAAAAATGGTCTGCGCGTAACGCCCGCCGATCAGATTGACATTATTACCGGCGCGCTGGCGGGTACCGCCAACAAAACGCTGCTGGCGTGGGCCACTAAATATGGTCTCGACAGCGTGGGTCTTTGCCTCGGCGATGGCGGCAGCGTCAACGTTGAGCAGTTCGACGAAGAGCTTGGCCATGTGGGGCTGGCGACGCCAGGTTCACCACGATTGTTGAATACGTTGCTGGACGGCGGTTTTATCCCGGTGATCAGCTCTATCGGCATTACCAAAGCCGGTGCGCTGATGAACGTTAACGCCGATCAGGCTGCCACCGCGCTGGCAGCCACGCTGGGCGCCGACCTGATTCTGCTGTCGGATGTCAGCGGCATTCTGGATGGCAAAGGCCAGCGCATCGCCGAAATGACGGCGGCCTATGCGGACCAGTTGATTGAAGAAGGCATTATTACCGACGGCATGATTGTCAAAGTTAACGCCGCGCTGGATGCCGCCCGCACGCTGGGCCGTCCGGTGGATATTGCCAGCTGGCGCAGCGCCGAACAGCTGCCCGCTCTGTTTAACGGTGTGTCGATTGGCACCCGGATTCTCGCTTAACGCACATTTGTTCAAGGATTTTGAAATGCAAAACAAAGACATCAAAAAAATCGTTCTGGCTTACTCCGGCGGCCTCGACACATCAGCCATCATTCCATGGCTGAAAGAGAACTATGGCGGCTGTGAAGTGATCGCCTTTGTTGCGGATATCGGCCAGGAGCGTGGCGATCTGGAAGGCGTTGAGCAGAAAGCGCTGCAGTCCGGTGCGTCTGAATGTCATGTGGTTGACCTGCGTGAAGAATTTATCCGTGATTACGTTTATCCGGTGCTGCAAACCGGCGCGCTGTATGAAGGTACGTACCTACTTGGCACCTCGATGGCCCGTCCTATCATTGCTAAAGCGCAGGTTGAGCTGGCATTAAAAGTGGGCGCCGATGCGCTGTGCCACGGCGCTACCGGTAAAGGCAACGATCAGGTTCGTTTCGAAACCACCTATACCGCGCTCGCACCACAGCTGAAAGTGGTGGCACCGTGGCGTGAATGGGATTTACGGTCCCGTGAAGCGCTGCTCGATTATCTGAAGGCGCGTAACATTCCAACCACCGCTTCGCTGGAAAAAATTTACAGCCGTGACGAAAATGCCTGGCACATCTCCACCGAAGGCGGCGTGCTGGAAAGCCCATGGAATGCACCGAACAAAGATTGCTGGGTATGGACAGTGGATCCGCAGGATGCGCCGGATCAGCCTGAACAGGTCACTATCACCGTGGAAAAAGGCAACGTGGTTGCCGTCAATGGCGAAGCGTTGACGCCGTTCCAGTGCCTGGAAAAACTCAACGTGATCGGTGCGAAGCACGGCATTGGCCGCATCGATATCGTGGAAAACCGTCTGGTCGGCATCAAATCACGTGGCTGCTACGAAACCCCTGGCGGCACCATTATGGTCAATGCGTTGCGAGCGATTGAGCAGCTGGTGTTGGATCGGGACAGCTTTAAATGGCGTGAGCAGTTAGGCCTGGAAATGTCTTACGTGGTGTATGACGGTCGCTGGTTTGCGCCGTTACGTAAATCGCTGCAGGCTTCAGCTGAAGCGCTGGCGCAGGATGTGAATGGTGAAGTGGTACTGCAACTCTATAAAGGCCAGGTGACGGCAACGCAGAAAAAATCTGCCAACAGCCTTTACTCGGAAGAGTTTGCTACCTTTGGCGAAGATGAAGTGTACGACCATCGTCATGCGGGCGGTTTTATCCGTCTTTTCTCACTGTCTTCACGTATCCGTGCGTTGAACGAGAAAAAGTAAGCAAGCGGGCTTGATGCCCCCTGACAATGAATTCAAGGGGCGGCTCACGGGCCGCCTTTTTTACAGAATAAGGAAGCATAGCTATGGCACTTTGGGGCGGACGTTTCACACAGGCAGCCGATCAACGTTTTAAACTGTTCAATGATTCGCTGCGGTTTGATTATCGCCTGGCGGAGCAGGACATTACCGGCTCCGTTGCCTGGTCAAAGGCGCTGGTTACCGTGAATGTGCTGACGCAGGACGAGCAGCAGCAGCTGGAATCAGCGCTGGGTGTGCTGCTGGAAGAGGTGCGGGCTAATCCACAGCAAATCCTTGAGAGCGATGCGGAAGATATTCATAGCTGGGTTGAAGGCCGTTTGATCGAGAAAGTGGGCGCGCTGGGTAAAAAACTGCACACCGGCCGTAGCCGTAACGATCAGGTTGCTACCGATCTGAAACTCTGGTGCAAAGTGCAGGTTCAGTATCTGCTGGATGCCACTCGTCAGCTGCAGCAGGCGCTGGTCAGTACCGCCGAAGCCAATCAGGATGCAGTGATGCCGGGCTATACCCATTTACAGCGCGCGCAGCCGGTGACGTTTGCGCACTGGTGTTTGGCCTACGTTGAAATGCTTGCCCGCGATGAGAGCCGCCTGCAGGATACGCTGAAGCGCCTTGATGTCAGCCCGCTCGGCTGCGGTGCACTGGCGGGTACCGCCTATGAAATCGACCGTCAGCAGCTGGCCGATTGGCTGGGTTTTACGTCGGCCACGCGTAACAGCCTGGATACCGTTTCCGATCGCGATCATGTGCTGGAACTGCTGTCCGACGCCTCGATCGGCATGATCCACCTGTCACGTTTTGCAGAAGATCTGATCTTCTTTAATACCGGTGAAGCGGGATTTGTTGAGCTTTCCGATCGCGTCACCTCGGGCTCCTCATTGATGCCGCAGAAAAAGAACCCCGATGCGCTGGAGCTGATTCGTGGCAAGTGTGGTCGTGTGCAGGGTGCGCTTACCGCCATGAGCATGACGCTGAAAGGCCTGCCGTTGGCTTACAACAAAGATATGCAGGAAGATAAAGAAGGGCTGTTTGACGCGCTGGATACCTGGCTGGATTGCCTGCAGATGGCAGAACTGGTGTTGGATGGTATTCAGGTGAAGCGGCCACGTTGCCAGGAAGCGGCGGAACAGGGTTACGCTAACTCAACCGAACTGGCGGATTATCTGGTTGCTAAAGGCGTGCCGTTCCGCGAAGCACATCATATCGTGGGTGAAGTGGTGGTAGCAGCGATGGGCCAGGGCGTGGCGCTGGAAGCGATGACGCTGGAGACGTTGCAGTCGTTCAGCAGCGTTATCGGTGACGATGTTTACCCGATTCTGGCTCTGCAATCCTGCCTGGATAAACGTAATGCGCAGGGTGGCGTTTCTCCGCATCAGGTTTCTGTTGCCATTTCCGACGCGAAACAGCGGCTGAAACAGGGCGCTTCCTGAGATAAAAAAAGCGGGCAGAGTATGCCCGCTAACCTCTAACTTAGGAATTAATCATAATTATTAGGCACATCATCAAACGACCGGACATCCTGCCCGGTATATTGATTCTTAAGCGGGCATCAGGAACTGTTCTAAATCGTCACTGCCACCGATGTGGCGACCGCCGATAAAGACCTGAGGAACCGTCGCACGACCGGTCACAGCACGCAGACTCACCGTCGTAGCATCCTGACCCAGCACAATCTCTTCATATTGCATGCCGCGATCGATCAGCAGCTGTTTTGCTTTGGTGCAGAATGGGCAGCCTGGTTTGGTAAACAGAGAAACCGACTCCTGCACCTTAAATTCTGGTGCCAGATAACGCAGCATAGTGTCGGCATCTGAAACTTCAAACGGGTCGCCCGGCTTGTTTGGCTCGACAAACATTTTTTCTACCACGCCATCGCGTACCAGCATGGAGTAACGCCATGAGCGCGGGCCGAAGCCCAGATCCGCTTTCTCAACCAGCATTTCCATACCGCGGGTGAATTCACCGTTGCCGTCTGGAATAAAAGTGATGTTGTTAGCGTGCTGATCGGCTTTCCAGGCGTTCATCACAAAGGTATCGTTAACCGATACGCAGACGATGCTGTCAACGCCGTGCTGAGCGAATACGCTCGCCAGCTCGTTGTAGCGCGGCAGATGGCTGGAAGAACAGGTTGGGGTAAATGCCCCGGGCAAAGAGAACAGAATGACCGTTTTGTTTTTAAACAGTTCGTCGGTAGTGATATCAACCCATTTGTCACCCTGACGCGTATGGAAAGTAACTTGAGGAACGGTCTTTCCTTCCTGACTTGCAAACATGCATAACCTCTCAGCGTGAACAAAAGTGTGATGTGAATCTTAATGCGGCCATTATTGGTATCTTTGCTTGATAGGGCTAATCGTTGATTGCTATCCTATCTATCGCCGTGAACTATCATGGTGAGGAGAGATAAATGAACATTCGTGATCTGGAATATCTGGTTTCCCTGGCGGAACATCGCCATTTTCGCCGTGCAGCCGATGCCTGCCACGTCAGCCAGCCAACGCTGAGCGGGCAAATTCGCAAGCTGGAAGATGAGCTGGGCGTAATGCTGCTCGAACGCACCAGCCGCAAAGTGCTGTTCACCCAGGCGGGTCTGCTGCTGGTGGATCAGGCACGTACAATACTACGTGAAGTGAAAGTGCTGAAAGAGATGGCCAGCCAGCAGGGCGAAGCGATGTCCGGCCCGCTGCATATCGGTCTGATTCCTACCACCGGCCCGTATCTGCTACCGCAAATTATTCCTATGCTGCATCAGACCTTTCCTAAGCTGGAAATGTATCTGCATGAAGCACAGACGCAGCAGCTGCTGGCGCAGCTTGACAGTGGCAAGCTCGACTGCGCGATTCTGGCGCTGGTAAAAGAGAGCGAAGCGTTTATTGAAGTGCCGCTGTTTGACGAACCGATGAAGCTGGCGGTTTATGCCGATCATCCGTGGCACGACCGCGATCGTGTGCCGATGTCCGATCTGGCCGGTGAGAAATTGCTGATGCTGGAAGACGGACACTGCCTGCGCGATCAGGCGCTGGGTTTCTGTTTTCAGGCCGGAGCGGATGAAGACACGCATTTTCGCGCCACCAGTCTGGAAACGCTGCGCAATATGGTTGCTGCCGGAAGCGGCATTACGCTGCTGCCTGCGCTGGCGGTACCGCACGAGCGCGTGCGTGATGGCGTCTGTTATTTGCCGTGTTATAAGCCGGTGCCGCAGCGTACCATCGCGCTGGTTTATCGCCCAGGCTCACCCCTGCGCAGCCGCTATGAGCAGCTGGCAGAGGCGATCCGCACGCACATGCAAAACCATTTTGACAGCCGGTTAAAACAGGCGGTTTAAACCGTTCAGCGCGGCCACGCGATAGGCTTCGGCCATCGTGGGATAGTTGAAGGTGGTATTCACAAAATACTCAATGGTGTTGCCACCGTTCTTCTGTTCCATGATCGCCTGGCCGATATGAATAATCTCTGCCGCTCGCTCGCCAAAGCAGTGAATACCCAGAATTTCTTTGGTTTCGCGGTGGAACAGGATTTTCAAGCTGCCAACGTTCATGCCGACAATCTGTGCTCTCGCCAGATGCTTAAACTGCGCACGACCCACTTCGTAAGGCACTTTCATCGCTGTGAGCTGCTGTTCGGTTTTGCCCACGGAGCTGATCTCAGGAATGGTATAAATACCGGTAGGAATATCCTCAATCAGATGAGCAGTCGCTTCGCCCTTAATGATCGCCTGCGCGGCAATGCGCCCCTGATCGTAGGCGGCAGAAGCCAGGCTTGGGTAACCAATGACATCACCCACCGCGTAAATATGCGGCTGTGCCGTTTGGTACATGCTGTTCACTTTCAACAGGCCGCGCCCGTCCGCTTCCAGACCGATATTTTGCAGCGATAGCGAATCGGTATTCCCGGTACGTCCGTTAGCGTAGAGCAGGCAATCCGCTTTCACTTTTTTGCCAGATTTCAGGTGCACAATGACGCCATCGCTGACGCCTTCAATTTTCTCAAACTCTTCGTTGTGACGAATCACCACGCCACTGTTCCAGAAATGGTAGGAGAGTGAATCGGACATCTCCTGATCGAGAAACGCCAGCAGACGATCGCGGGTGTTAATCAGGTCAACTTTGACATTCAGACCACGAAAGATCGACGCGTATTCACAACCGATAACCCCTGCGCCATAGATAATGACGTGGCTCGGTTCATGATGCAGATTCAGGATGGAATCGGAATCGTAGATGCGCGGGTGAGTAAAATCGACGTCGGCTGGCTGATAAGGGCGTGAGCCGCAGGCGATAACAAACTTCTCTGCGGTGAATTTTTCCGCGGTACCGTCGGGATAAACCACTTCGATGGTGTGTTCATCGACAAAGCGCGCATCGCCCTGATAAAGCTGGCAATGGTTGCGCTCGTAAAAGCCCTGACGCATGCGCGTCTGTTGGCTGATAACATTTTCCGTGTGATTAAGAATGTCAGCAAACGAGGAGCGGAGTAAACGTGTGTGATCGCTGTACAACGGATTCTGGTTGAACTCAATCGTACGGCTAACTGCATGACGTAGCGCTTTTGATGGAATGGTTCCCCAGTGTGTACAACCGCCTCCGATGTTATGGTAGCGTTCGATCACCGCAATTCGCGCTCCCTGCTTTACCAGTCCCATAGCTGCGCCTTCACCGCCGGGACCTGAGCCAATCACAATGGCGTCGTAATCGTAAGACTTTTGCATACCAATACGTCCTATGTTTCTATACATTTTTACAACGAGATTCTAACATCTCCCCGCCGACATCCCAATTCTAACCGCAAAAACAGACACTATTTGCCAAAATGAAACGTTAACAGACGTTCACAAACTTTGCGGATCTGTACGCTGAAAATTTTGTTATAGTGCCCCCCTGGCAGGCTAAAAGGCAGATACAATGGGCGTCCGGGCGCAGCAAAAAGAACGTACACGTCGTTCACTAATCGAAGCGGCATTTAGTCAGTTAAGTGCTGAACGCAGTTTTGCCAGCCTCAGCCTGCGCGAGGTTTCCCGGGAAGCGGGCATCGCGCCTACGTCGTTTTATCGTCATTTTCGTGATGTTGATGAACTCGGCCTGACCATGGTCGACGAAAGCGGTTTGATGTTGCGTCAGCTTATGCGTCAGGCGCGGCAGCGCATCGCCAAAGGCGGCAGCGTGATTAAGACCTCGGTATCGACATTTATGGAGTTTATTGGGAACAATCCCAATGCATTTCGTTTGTTATTGCGCGAGCGTTCAGGAACCTCTGCGGCCTTCCGTGCCGCGGTGGCGCGCGAAATCCAGCACTTCATTGCTGAGCTGGCGGATTATCTGGAAGTTGAAAACCGGATGCCGCGCAGCTTCACGGAGGCACAGGCCGAAGCGATGGTTATCATCGTATTTAACGCGGGTGCAGAAGCGCTGGATATTGATATTGAGCAACGTCCGCGACTGGAAGAGCGTCTGGTTCTGCAACTGCGGATGATCTCAAAGGGCGCGTATTATTGGTATCGCCGTGAGCAGGATAAGCTTTCGGTGACGCTGGAAAGTGATGATTGAGCGAATAAGGATAATGAAATGATAAGCAAGTATCCGCGCGATAAAGGCACGCTGGTGTTGGCTTTTATCACCGGTCTTTCAATAAACGGATCGTTTTCCGTGTTATTTAGCAGCTTTGTGCCTTTTTCTATTTTTCCGTTGATTG
Source organism: Duffyella gerundensis (assembly GCF_001517405.1). Taxonomy (NCBI): domain Bacteria; kingdom Pseudomonadati; phylum Pseudomonadota; class Gammaproteobacteria; order Enterobacterales; family Erwiniaceae; genus Duffyella; species Duffyella gerundensis. The sequence continues at coordinate 136,782 of NZ_LN907827.1, forward strand.
CTCTGGCGCTGGCTGCCTGGTGTTTGCATCAGCGTTATCTCAACCGTGCGATGCCTGACGGCATGCCGTCGATTGCCGCTGCATTTTTCCTGCTCGGTATTCTGGTTTACAGCGCGCTGGTGCGGGCGGAATATCCCGATATGGGCTCCAACTTTGTCCCGACCATTCTGATGGTGGCGCTGGTCTTCTGGATTGGTTATCGCCTCAAGCGGCACAAAGAACAGTAAGCCTGAATCAATAAAGAGAACCGGGGAATATCCCCGGTTTTTTTATGCCTTGCGGGTTAGCAGAACGCCGCATTCCATATGATGGGTATAAGGGAACTGATCAAACAGCGCCAGACGGGAAACTTCATGGGTTTGCGCTAACACTGCCAGATTGTCACGCAGCGTCTCCGGATTGCAGGAGATATAGAGAATGCGCGGATAGGCCTGCACCATTTTTACCGTTTCATCATCCAGCCCGCTGCGCGGCGGATCGACAAAAATTGTCTCACAGTCGTAATCCTGCAGATCGATACCTTGCAGACGATTAAAGGTGCGTACACCGGTCATTGCCTGGGTGAACTCTTCTGCCGCCATACGAATGATCTGCACATTCTCAATCTGGTTGGCGGCAATATTGTATTGCGCCGACGCTACCGACGGCTTGGCAATTTCGGTGGCCAGCACGCGACGGAAGTTGCGCGCCAGCGCCAGCGAGAAATTGCCGTTGCCGCAATAGAGTTCCAGCAGATCGCCCTGTGAATCCTGAGTAACATCCAGCGCCCATTCCAGCATTTGAATGTTCATCGCCGCGTTGGGCTGAGTAAAACTGTTTTCCACCTGACGGTAAATCATGTCACGCCCCGCCACCGGCAGACGTTCATCGACATAATCGCGATCGAGGCAAATTTTCGTTTTTGTTGCGCGGCCAATGATTTGTATATCAAACCCTTCTGTCCGCAGCGCATCGCGCAGGGCGCTGGCGGCCAGCTGCCATTCGTCGGTGAGTTTACGATGATAAAGCAGGGAGACCACAACCTGCTGGCTTAGGGTGGAGAGGTAATCGATCTGAAACAGCTTATGACGTAGCACGCGATTGTCCCGGATCGCCTCGATCATTTTGGGCATCAGCTGGTTGATCAGTTCGCTGGCTGCCGGAAATTGATCCACCCGGATACGATCACGCGTCTGCTGATCAAAGATGATGTGATACAGATCGTCGCCATCGTGCCAGACGCGGAATTCGGCCCGCATACGATAGTGGCGCACAGGCGACCGAAACACTTCTGCATCCGGGGCAGCAAAAGGCTGCATGATAGCGTGCAGGCGGCTAACTTTTTCTGCCAGTTGGGCATCGTACTGCTCGGTCGGTAAGTGTTCGGGCGTCATGATAGATCCTGATTGGTAGCTGACTTGCCGGGCGATTGTAGGCATTCAACTCGCGATGTCCAGTGTTGTCATGTGGCAGGCTGGAATTCTGTTAGCCTTGGCCGTAGACTGCCAGCGCCGGCCTTTTAACGAGTTAAAAGGGAATCCAGTGTGAATCTGGAGCTGACGCGCAGCGGTAAGGAATGTCATGACAATCGCGTATGCAGACACTGTCCGCCTGGATGGGAAGTCTTTGTCATTATAACGATTCCAAGTCCGAAGACCTGCCGGCGTAACGTCGCATTTCATACGATCATCGCGTGCTATCGATTGTATGCCTGCGGCATCCTGCCCGATCTTTTGGATGCTTGTATAAAATGATAAAAACAAAAGCGTCGCTGTTAGCCTTTGGGGCAACGGCGATTTCTCTCTGGGCGCAGCATAGCCTCGCGCAGGGGAATAATGATGATACGCAAATTGTTACCGCCAACCGTTTCGCCCAGCCTGTTTCCTCGGTGCTGGCCTCCACAACCGTCGTCACGCGTGAAGAGATCGATCGCTGGCAGTCGAAGAACCTGGTTGAAATTATGCGTCGTTTACCCGGTGTGGATATCGCGCAGAGTGGTGGAATTGGCCAAAACGCGTCTATGTATGTTCGGGGTTCCGAAGCACGTCATACGCTGGTGCTGATTGATGGGGTGCCAATGGCTAAGCCGGGGGTGACCGGTGTGGCTGATTTCAACCAGATACCTGTTTCAATCATTCAGCGCATTGAGTTTATCCGTGGGCCGCGCTCTGCTGTTTATGGCGCAGATGCCATTGGCGGCGTGATCAATGTCATTACTCAGGATAATGAAAATAACAATAACCTCACCGTCGGTGCTGGCTCAAAAGGCTATCAGGAGTATAGCGGTGCGATTAATCAAAATATCAGCGACGCTACGCGCGTAACGGTAGCCGGTGCCTATCAAGCCACCAATGGTTTCAATGTTCAACCAGACTCAAGTTACAGCCTTGATAGCGATCGGGATGGCTGGCGCAATAAATCGTTTTGGGCAGGCGTTGAACATCAATTCGACGATACCCTCTCCGGCTTCTTCCGTGGTTACGGCTATTCAGCCAATGCAGATTATGACTCCGGCTATGCATCGGGATCTGACGAGCAGCAAATTTATAACCATACCTATGATACCGGGCTTCGCTACAGTAAAGACGACTTTGCTTCGCAACTTGTTGCCAGCTATCAAAAGTATAAGGTTTTTAACTATGCCAGCACGGAAGGGCGTTACGATGCTGCAACCAGCAGCCTGGATGATATGGAACAACGCAACCTGCAATGGGGCAATACGTTACGTGTAGGTCAGGGCATGGTGAGCGCAGGTCTTGACTGGAAGCAGCAGAAACTCACGTCAGCCGGCACAAGCTTCTCCACTGCACAGCGTGAAAGCAATGATTATAAGCAGGATAACACCGGCGCCTATGTAACGGCGCAGCAGCAGATTGGTACTGTTACGATGGAGGGCGCAGTTCGCGGCGATGATACGGATGATTTTGGCCGTCATGGCACCTGGCAAACGGCCATCGGTTGGGAATTTGTGCCTGATTACAGAGCGACACTTTCTTATGGCACGGCCTTTCAGGCACCGACACTGGGCCAGCTATATGGACAAAAGCGTTTAGATATCGCCTCTAATCCCGATCTCAGGCCAGAAAAATCGAAGCAGTGGGAAGCAGGTCTTGAAGGATTAACAGGGCCCGTTAACTGGCGCGTAACGGCTTATCATAACCAAATCGATAACCTTATTGATTACGCCACTGACAGCAACACGTTCGAAGGCGGCTATTACAATGTGAAAGCCGCGACATTAAAAGGTGTTGAGCTCAATGGCGAATTTGATACAGGAAGGGTACATCATCAAATAACGCTTGGTTATCTTGATGCACGCCGGGATGCGGATGATGAAGTTTTAGCTCGCCGCGCTAAACAGCAGGCTAAGTATCAGGTAGGTGTCAACGTGCACGATGTCGACGTAGATGTGATCTATCAATACTTCGGCAAACGTTATGACAATAATACCAGTGAGTACTTTGCTACCCAGCGACGCTTACCAGCCTATAGCACGGTGGATTTCGCAGTATCATATCCGGTCACATCGCATCTCACCGTTCGTGGTAGAATTGCCAACCTGTTCGATAAAGATTACGAGACAGCGTATGGCTATCAAACTCCAGGGCGAGAGTATTATCTCAACGGCAGCTACAACTTCTAAACGACGGCCTACCGTGCTGGTATTCGATTCCGGCGTCGGTGGGCTTTCTGTCTATGATGAGATTCGACAGTTGCTGCCGGATCTTCATTATCTCTACGTGTTCGATAATGTCGCGTTTCCCTATGGTGAAAAAAGCGAAGCCTTTATCGTGGAGCGCGTGCTCGACATTGTCACTGCCGCAGCCAGCCGATATCCGCTGGCGCTGGTCGTGATCGCCTGCAATACCGCCAGCACCGTTTCATTGCCTGCGTTGCGAGAACGTTTTACCTTTCCGGTTGTTGGCGTTGTTCCAGCAATCAAGCCAGCCGCGCGTCTGACACGGAATGGCGTGGTTGGTCTCCTTGCGACGCGTGCGACAGTTAAACGTCCTTATACACATGAGCTGGTGGCACGCTTTGCCAGTGAATGCAGAATTGAGATGTTGGGTTCAGCAGAGCTGGTGGAGTTGGCGGAAGAGAAGCTACAGGGTAAGGATGTGTCACTGGATACGGTGCGCCATATCCTGCAACCCTGGTTAAAGATGAATGAGCCGCCAGATACTATCGTGTTGGGATGCACACACTTTCCTCTTTTAACCGACGAGTTGCAGCAGGTGCTGCCTTCCGGTACACGTTTAGTAGATTCAGGGGCGGCAATTGCAAGGCGAACCGTATGGTTACTGGAAAATGAGGCGCCTGCGATTGATACCCGTGAAGAAAATTGCGCTTTATGTACTGGCTTTTACTGAGGCAACTGAGCAATTAATACCCGTATTACAGCGTTATGGCTTCGGAAAGCTCGAAAAACTGTCAATTCCATAGTGGTTTGACTAAAAAAAAGGCAGTCAGATTTTTTTTTGAAATTAGCACTTGTCACCCGTCAGGAACTCCCTATAATGCGCCTCCACTGACACGGAACAACGGCTTACACAGCGGCGTGTCAGGAAGAGATAAGTGAGAAAATCCTTGACTCTTCAGCGGGAAAGCGTAGTATACGCAACCCGCGCTACTGAGAATGTAGCGCCGCTCTTTAACAATTTATCAGACAATCTGTGTGGGCACTCGCAGGATTGATATCAGCGTCTCCGGACGCAAAAAAAATATCAAGTCTTAAGAGTGAACACGTATTGAAATTCATTACGACGTTTTCCTTGAGCATCGCTTCACGAGTTGAAGCAAATCGAACTTTTAATTGAAGAGTTTGATCATGGCTCAGATTGAACGCTGGCGGCAGGCCTAACACATGCAAGTCGAACGGTAGCACAGAGGAGCTTGCTCCTCGGGTGACGAGTGGCGGACGGGTGAGTAATGTCTGGGGATCTGCCCGATGGAGGGGGATAACCACTGGAAACGGTGGCTAATACCGCATAACGTCGCAAGACCAAAGTGGGGGACCTTCGGGCCTCAYACCATCGGATGAACCCAGATGGGATTAGCTAGTAGGTGGGGTAACGGCTCACCTAGGCGACGATCCCTAGCTGGTCTGAGAGGATGACCAGCCACACTGGAACTGAGACACGGTCCAGACTCCTACGGGAGGCAGCAGTGGGGAATATTGCACAATGGGCGCAAGCCTGATGCAGCCATGCCGCGTGTATGAAGAAGGCCTTCGGGTTGTAAAGTACTTTCAGCGGGGAGGAAGGGGACGAGGTTAATAACCTCGTTCATTGACGTTACCCGCAGAAGAAGCACCGGCTAACTCCGTGCCAGCAGCCGCGGTAATACGGAGGGTGCAAGCGTTAATCGGAATTACTGGGCGTAAAGCGCACGCAGGCGGTCTGTTAAGTCAGATGTGAAATCCCCGGGCTTAACCTGGGAACTGCATTTGAAACTGGCAGGCTTGAGTCTTGTAGAGGGGGGTAGAATTCCAGGTGTAGCGGTGAAATGCGTAGAGATCTGGAGGAATACCGGTGGCGAAGGCGGCCCCCTGGACAAAGACTGACGCTCAGGTGCGAAAGCGTGGGGAGCAAACAGGATTAGATACCCTGGTAGTCCACGCCGTAAACGATGTCGACTTGGAGGCTGTGAGCATGACTCGTGGCTTCCGGAGCTAACGCGTTAAGTCGACCGCCTGGGGAGTACGGCCGCAAGGTTAAAACTCAAATGAATTGACGGGGGCCCGCACAAGCGGTGGAGCATGTGGTTTAATTCGATGCAACGCGAAGAACCTTACCTGCTCTTGACATCCACGGAATTCGGCAGAGATGCCTTAGTGCCTTCGGGAACCGTGAGACAGGTGCTGCATGGCTGTCGTCAGCTCGTGTTGTGAAATGTTGGGTTAAGTCCCGCAACGAGCGCAACCCTTATCCTTTGTTGCCAGCGATTCGGTCGGGAACTCAAAGGAGACTGCCGGTGATAAACCGGAGGAAGGTGGGGATGACGTCAAGTCATCATGGCCCTTACGAGCAGGGCTACACACGTGCTACAATGGCGCATACAAAGAGAAGCGACCTCGCGAGAGCAAGCGGACCTCACAAAGTGCGTCGTAGTCCGGATCGGAGTCTGCAACTCGACTCCGTGAAGTCGGAATCGCTAGTAATCGTGGATCAGAATGCCACGGTGAATACGTTCCCGGGCCTTGTACACACCGCCCGTCACACCATGGGAGTGGGTTGCAAAAGAAGTAGGTAGCTTAACCTTCGGGAGGGCGCTTACCACTTTGTGATTCATGACTGGGGTGAAGTCGTAACAAGGTAACCGTAGGGGAACCTGCGGTTGGATCACCTCCTTACCTGAAGATACCTTCCCGCGCAGTGTCCACACAGATTGTCTGATAGAAAGTAACGAGCAGAAAACCTCTACAGGCTTGTAGCTCAGGTGGTTAGAGCGCACCCCTGATAAGGGTGAGGTCGGTGGTTCAAGTCCACTCAGGCCTACCATGCTTTTCTCCTTGCGGAGCAAAGCGGCATCCTTGCCTGAGGATGCACTCGGTTGAGTGGTAGTAAAGGTCTCTGCAAGACTGTATGGGGCTATAGCTCAGCTGGGAGAGCGCCTGCCTTGCACGCAGGAGGTCAGCGGTTCGATCCCGCTTAGCTCCACCATATGGTTTTCAACAATACTTCAGAGCGCGCCGGCAACGGCGGGCTGCGAAGTATTATGCTCTTTCACAATCCGGACCCAAGCTGAAAATTGAAACGACACGTCGTCGCGTCCCTCCGTAATAAGGGGCGCAGAGAGCGGCGTGTTCGCGTCACGCTTATGACCGCAGCGTCTCACGAGACGCCTGTGGGTTGTGAGGTTAAGTGACGAAGCGTACACGGTGGATGCCCAGGCAGTCAGAGGCGATGAAGGGCGTGCTAATCTGCGATAAGCGTCGGTAAGGTGATATGAACCGCAACAGCCGACGATACCCGAATGGGGAAACCCGGTGCACCCAGGTGCATCATYGCAGCATGAATACATAGTGCTGCAAGGCGAACCGGGGGAACTGAAACATCTAAGTACCCCGAGGAAAAGAAATCAACCGAGATTCCCCCAGTAGCGGCGAGCGAACGGGGAGGAGCCCGGAACCATCATCAGCTTGTGCATTAGTGGAAGCGTCTGGAAAGTCGCACGGTACAGGGTGACAGTCCCGTACACAAAAATGCACCTGCTGTGAGTTCGAAGAGTAGGGCGGGACACGTGGTATCCTGTCTGAATATGGGGGGACCATCCTCCAAGGCTAAATACTCCTGACTGACCGATAGTGAACCAGTACCGTGAGGGAAAGGCGAAAAGAACCCCGGCGAGGGGAGTGAAACAGAACCTGAAACCGTGTACGTACAAGCAGTGGGAGCACCTTCGTGGTGTGACTGCGTACCTTTTGTATAATGGGTCAGCGACTTATATTCTGTAGCAAGGTTAACCGTATAGGGGAGCCGCAGGGAAACCGAGTCTTAACTGGGCGTTAAGTTGCAGGGTATAGACCCGAAACCCGGTGATCTAGCCATGGGCAGGTTGAAGGTTGGGTAACACTAACTGGAGGACCGAACCGACTAATGTTGAAAAATTAGCGGATGACCTGTGGCTGGGGGTGAAAGGCCAATCAAACCGGGAGATAGCTGGTTCTCCCCGAAAGCTATTTAGGTAGCGCCTCGTGAACTCATCTTCGGGGGTAGAGCACTGTTTCGGCTAGGGGGCCATCCCGGCTTACCAACCCGATGCAAACTGCGAATACCGAAGAATGTTATCACGGGAGACACACGGCGGGTGCTAACGTCCGTCGTGAAGAGGGAAACAACCCAGACCGCCAGCTAAGGTCCCAAAGTCATGGTTAAGTGGGAAACGATGTGGGAAGGCCCAGACAGCCAGGATGTTGGCTTAGAAGCAGCCATCATTTAAAGAAAGCGTAATAGCTCACTGGTCGAGTCGGCCTGCGCGGAAGATGTAACGGGGCTAAACCATGCACCGAAGCTGCGGCAGCGGCGCGCAAGCGTTGTTGGGTAGGGGAGCGTTCTGTAAGCCGTCGAAGGTGGACTGTGAGGTCTGCTGGAGGTATCAGAAGTGCGAATGCTGACATAAGTAACGATAAAGCGGGTGAAAAGCCCGCTCGCCGGAAGACCAAGGGTTCCTGTTCAACGTTAATCGGAGCAGGGTGAGTCGACCCCTAAGGCGAGGCCGAAAGGCGTAGTCGATGGGAAACAGGTTAATATTCCTGTACTCGGTGTTGCTGCGAAGGGGGGACGGAGAAGGTTAGGTTGGCCGGGCGACGGTTGTCCCGGTTTAAGCGTGTAGGTGTGTGTTCCAGGCAAATCCGGTTCACTTTAACACTGAGGCGTGACGACGAGGCACTACGGTGCTGAAGCAACTGATACCCTGCTTCCAGGAAAAGCCTCTAAGCATCAGGCAGCATCAAATCGTACCCCAAACCGACACAGGTGGTCAGGTAGAGAATACCAAGGCGCTTGAGAGAACTCGGGTGAAGGAACTAGGCAAAATGGTGCCGTAACTTCGGGAGAAGGCACGCTGGCGCGTAGGTGGAGGGACTTGCTCCCCGAGCCGAAGCCAGTCGAAGATACCAGCTGGCTGCAACTGTTTATTAAAAACACAGCACTGTGCAAACACGAAAGTGGACGTATACGGTGTGACGCCTGCCCGGTGCCGGAAGGTTAATTGATGGGGTTATCGCAAGAGAAGCTCCTGATCGAAGCCCCGGTAAACGGCGGCCGTAACTATAACGGTCCTAAGGTAGCGAAATTCCTTGTCGGGTAAGTTCCGACCTGCACGAATGGCGTAATGATGGCCAGGCTGTCTCCACCCGAGACTCAGTGAAATTGAACTCGCTGTGAAGATGCAGTGTACCCGCGGCAAGACGGAAAGACCCCGTGAACCTTTACTACAGCTTGACACTGAACATTGAGCCTTGATGTGTAGGATAGGTGGGAGGCTTTGAAGCGCGGACGCCAGTCCGCGTGGAGCCAACCTTGAAATACCACCCTTTAACGTTTGATGTTCTAACGTGGCCCCGTGATCCGGGGTGCGGACAGTGTCTGGTGGGTAGTTTGACTGGGGCGGTCTCCTCCCAAAGCGTAACGGAGGAGCACGAAGGTCAGCTAATCACGGTCGGACATCGTGAGGTTAGTGCAATGGCATAAGCTGGCTTGACTGCGAGAGTGACGGCTCGAGCAGGTGCGAAAGCAGGTCATAGTGATCCGGTGGTTCTGAATGGAAGGGCCATCGCTCAACGGATAAAAGGTACTCCGGGGATAACAGGCTGATACCGCCCAAGAGTTCATATCGACGGCGGTGTTTGGCACCTCGATGTCGGCTCATCACATCCTGGGGCTGAAGTAGGTCCCAAGGGTACGGCTGTTCGCCGTTTAAAGTGGTACGCGAGCTGGGTTTAGAACGTCGTGAGACAGTTCGGTCCCTATCTGCCGTGGGCGCTGGAGAACTGAGGGGGGCTGCTCCTAGTACGAGAGGACCGGAGTGGACGCATCACTGGTGTTCGGGTTGTCATGCCAATGGCACTGCCCGGTAGCTAAATGCGGAAAAGATAAGCGCTGAAAGCATCTAAGCGCGAAACTTGCCCCGAGATGAGTTCTCCCTGAGACTATAAGTCTCCTGAAGGGACGTTGAAGACTACGACGTTGATAGGCCGGGTGTGTAAGCGCAGCGATGCGTTGAGCTAACCGGTACTAATGACCCGTGAGGCTTAACCTTACAACGCCACAGGCGTTTTGCAGTGACGCGGTTTCAATTTTCAGCACGTACCGGATTATCGGGCCCGCCTTTTTTGGGGGGGTCCGGAACAGAATTTGCCTGGCGGCACTAGCGCGGTGGTCCCACCTGACCCCATGCCGAACTCAGAAGTGAAACGCCGTAGCGCCGATGGTAGTGTGGGGTCTCCCCATGCGAGAGTAGGGAACTGCCAGGCATCAAATTAGGCCAGTAATGGCCATGACCCGACCGGTGACGCGGCGGGGCGATATACCTGAGTCAGCACGGACGTGCGGACGCAGTACAGAATCGGTGGAGCGGTAGTTCAGTTGGTTAGAATACCTGCCTGTCACGCAGGGGGTCGCGGGTTCGAGCCCCGTCCGTTCCGCCACCCTATTTAGGGGCGTAGTTCAATTGGTAGAGCACCGGTCTCCAAAACCGGGTGTTGGGGGTTCGAGTCCCTCCGCCCCTGCCAGAAAATGATCCTTTGCTTAGGCAAAGGATTTTTTTTGCCTAAATTTCGTCTTCATTAACGATTTCTTTATATCCAAACAAAGCCAAGGCATTAAAAACGCCAGCTTCCTGTCTAATACTTTAGAATCCCTGAAAAACCCAGAACCCAGAACCCAGAACCCAGAACCCAGAATCATAGGCTACTCCCGAACAAAACTGCTGCTGATCACTTCAAATTAGCGATTGGAAACTTAAGCAACTGCTTAATATGCGTTTGTTGATCGCTATTTTGCAGCCAGACTGCATAAAGTGGACGTACAGCTACAGGTGTATCCTGGATAACAAGCAGATCGGCATAATCGTTGTGCCAGGTTTCTGGCAAAAATGCACATGCATTAGTGACGTGCAGGAGCTGGCGCGTCAGGTGAGCTGATGTCGTAGTAAGCACTGGTACATCGTCGCCGCCAGCTAAATAGCTTTCATGCTGATGGAAATCGGCCCCCCACTCCAGCTTGATATAGTCATATTTCTCCAGCTTCTCGCTTTGCCGGGAACGAAATAAGGCCAGAGAAATATGCCCAATTTGCTGGCTCGTCAGTTCATCCATTTTTGGCGCTTCGGTGGTGATCAGCAGGTCAAGTTGACGTTCGTGTAACTGTTTAACCAGCGAATGACGTTGAGCAACACGTGCTTCAAGATGCAAGCTCTCCCGATTCTCATAGAGCGTCTGTAGCCAGGGGGTGAGATAAGCCTCCCAGAGCGACGCACTGGCACCAATCGACAGCTCATGATGCTGTTGGGTATGGGAAACCTCTTTCTTTGCCATCAGCCATGTGTTCATCAAGCTTTCGGCATAGGGTAATAGACGTTCGCCTGCGGAAGTCAGGCGTATATTATTGCGATGCCGGGTAAACAGGTTGACACCGAGCTGAGTTTCCAGCTGTCTGATACGAAAGCTAACCGCAGACTGTGTCAGGTAAAGTGCCTCAGCAGCACGGCCAAAGTGGCGCGTTCGGCTCACTTCCAAAAAGGTTTTCAACAATTCCGTATCCACTGGCTTCCTCCAAAATTTGTTTGTCGTTATGATTTAAATCTTTTGTTTTACACTCTGTCAAGCCTATCTAATACTCCGCGCCATAAATAGCACGGCCATAGAAGAGTTAGGAGCGTGTAAAATGGCGGAAAGCTTCGCAACAACGAATCGTTTTTTTGATAACAAACACTATCCACGTGGATTCTCCCGCCATGGAGATTTCACTATTAAAGAAGCTCAGCTTCTTGAACGTCACGGTTATGCTTTTAACGAGCTTGATCTGGCAAAAAGAGAGCCAACTACAGAAGAGGAACGCCTCTTTGTAGAAGTGTGTCGCGGCATTCGCGAACCACAAACGGAAGCTGAACGTGTATGGTCAAAATATATGACCCGTATCAAGCGCCCTAAACGTTTTCACACCCTGTCAGGCGGTAAACCGCAGATGGAAGGCGTTGAAGACTACACGGAAAGCGATGATTAAAAGAGTGGAGCCGACAGGCTCCATTTTTTTATTCCAGGCTTTTATGCAAATGAATCAACAACCGATCAATGCCGCGATAACTTAACGCTTCCTGAAGATGCTCCCGATGTATACCTTCCTTACCTGCTAAATCGGCAATAGTACGCGAGACCTTTAGGATTCGCTGCCATGCTCTTACCGATAGCCCCAGCGTGTTTAATACATTTTCCAGCCACTGCGCACTTTCCATATCGATCTCGCACCACTGTTGAATCTCTTTGTTATTGAGCGCTGCATTGACCTTTCCCGCACGCGTCAGCTGTATTGTGCGCGCCGCCTGCACGCGCTGGCGAACCACGTCACTCGATTCATTAACACTTTCTCGCTGACTTAACGTGCCTGAGGGCAATAAAGGCACCTCCAGCGAAAGATCAAAGCGATCTAAAAATGGGCCTGACAGGCGACTGAGATAGCGCAGCGTCTGCTGTGGCGAACATCGGTTATGGTTGCCTTGATAATGCCCTGTTGGGCTTGGATTCATGGCTGCAATAAGTTGAAAGCGAGCCGGATATGTCACCTTCGCTCGCGCCCGTGATATAGCGATTTCACCGGACTCAATCGGTTCGCGTAAGGCATCCAGCACACGACGCTCAAACTCCGGGAGTTCATCAAGAAAGAGTACGCCATTATGCGCCAGTGAAATCTCGCCGGGTCGGGGCAAACTACCACCGCCAATGAGCGCAAATAGCGATGCGCTATGATGAGGCGCGCGAAAAGGGCGCTGTCGCCACTGTTTATGCAGGTTGCCGCTGTCAGACAAGCTGGCAATAGCGGCGCATTCCAGCGCCTCCTGTTCCGTCAATGGTGGCATCAGGCCCGACAAGCGTGTGGCCAGCATTGTTTTACCGGTACCGGGAGGACCAATCAGCAGCAGGTTGTGTCCGCCCGCCGCGGTAATCTCCAGCGCGCGCCGCGCCTGATGCTGACCGGTAACATCATTCAAATCTGCGCTGTGTACCGCTTCCTGATAAGGCTGAGCTTCCGCAGCAGCCAGCTCCTGTTTACCATGCAGAAAGGCACAGACATCCAGCAGATGTTCGCCGATTAACGACTGACCTTGTTGGATTAATCCAACATCCGCCTGATTATCCGCAGACAGGATTAGCTGCCGCGTCGCCGCCAGGGCAGCCATTGCCGCCGGGATTGCTCCCTGAACGCCCCTTAGCGTGCCTGTAAGCGCCAGCTCACCCAGAAACTCATACTGCGTCAGCTTATCTGCAGGAACCTGCTCTGAAGCGACCAGAACGGCAATAGCGATAGGCAGATCGTAACGTCCCCCTTCTTTAGGGAGATCTGCTGGCGCTAAATTTACCGTAATACGGCGAGCAGGAAAGCTGAAGCCGCTATTGATAATGGCGCTGCGTACTCGATCGCGTGCCTCTTTCACGGTGGTCTCCGGCAGGCCCACCAGAGAAAAGGCGGGCAATCCATTGCTGATGTGGACTTCAACCGTCACCAGAGGCGCGTTAACGCCCAGCAGTGCGCGTGTTAATACGATGGAAAGCGACATAACGGCTCCTTTTCCATCAGTGTGGCGAGCGGCAAAGGCGCTGGCGAATCTTTGATTCTCATTTTTGAAGCCGCGATGCAGCCTGAATACCCACGTTGCCGTCGTTTGCATTTTTATGGAACCGGCATCGATAACAAGCGAAAAACTCATTACGACGATGACGTTATGAATAAATTTCAGTTAAGAGCTTGTAACTGAAATTACTCATTTTTTTCACATCAGCAAAATCAGCGGTTGAAATTAACCCGCGAAAAAAGTTGTCATGATCACACTAACTATGATAACTCTGTAGGCATTACTTCGAACAAGCGATTAAAAGTATCTGACATGAAAGCCCTTCTACGAGTGATTAACCTGGTCGTGATTAGCGTGGTGGTGATTCTTATCACACCGTGCGGGGCTTCGCTCGGAGAAAGAAAGGCTTAAAAATCAAGTCTGAATTCAACGAAACCCCCCGCACCGAAAGGTCCGGGGGTTTTTTTTATCCAGACATTCAGTTAGTGACTTAAGGCGGAGCAAACAATGAACAGCAGCATAATATTCTGTGGTTCTCGCCGAAAGACAGGAGAATAGCGATGACAGGCGCACAATGGGTTGTTCAGGCGTTACGTGCACAGGGCATTAATACTGTGTTTGGCTATCCGGGTGGAGCGATCATGCCAGTTTACGATGCGCTCTATGATGGCGGCGTCGAACATCTATTGTGTCGCCATGAGCAGGGCGCAGCCATGGCCGCTATCGGCTATGCGCGTGCAACCGGCAAAACCGGTGTGTGTATCGCGACTTCAGGTCCGGGCGCGACCAACCTGATCACCGGCCTGGCGGATGCCATGATGGATTCCGTGCCGGTAGTGGCTATCACCGGTCAGGTATCATCAGCTTTTATCGGTACCGATGCCTTTCAGGAAATCGACGTGCTCGGCATGTCATTATCCTGCACCAAGCACAGTTTTTTGGTGGAATCGCTGGAAGCTCTGCCTTCAGTGCTGGCAGAAGCCTTTGCCATTGCGCAATCTGGTCGCCCTGGCCCGGTACTGGTCGATATCCCTAAAGATATTCAGCTGGCGAGCGGCGATCTGACGCCGCATCTGCTGCCGGTGGAAGAGGCGATCGCGCATCCTCATCAGCAGCTGGCGGAAGCCCGGACCTTACTGGCGCAAGCCAAAAAGCCAGTGCTGTACGTGGGTGGCGGTGTTGGTATGGCGCGTGCGGTGCCGGCACTGCGTGCCTTCGCGCAGGAAACCGGCATTCCAACCGTTGCCACGTTAAAAGGGCTGGGTGCCGCTGACGTTAAAGATGAATGTTATCTCGGCATGTTAGGTATGCATGGCACCAAAGCCGCTAACCTTGCCGTCCAGCAGTGCGACCTGTTGATTGCAGTTGGTGCGCGGTTTGACGATCGTGTTACCGGCAAGCTCGATACCTTCGCGCCGCACGCCAGCATCATTCATCTGGATATCGATCCAGCCGAGTTTCACAAGCTGCGCCGGGCACACGTGACCCTGCAGGGCGATTTCAATGCGCTGTTGCCCGCGCTCAGCCAGCCGATAGACGTTACTGAATGGCGTAACGACGTTATCGCGTTAAAAACCACACATGCATGGCGTTACGATCATCCTGGAGATGCCATTTTCGCGCCGTTGTTTTTGAAGCAGTTATCCGATCGCAAAGCGGCCAGCGCGGTGGTCACCACCGACGTTGGTCAGCATCAGATGTGGGCGGCTCAGCATATGAGCTACCACGAGCCGGAAAATTTCATCACCTCCAGCGGCCTGGGCACCATGGGTTTTGGTTTGCCCGCGGCGGTTGGCGCGCAGGTTGCCCGCCCTGATGATTGCGTTATCTGTATCTCCGGCGACGGCTCGTTCATGATGAATGTGCAGGAACTGGGCACCATCAAACGTAAGCAGTTACCAGTAAAAATTGTGCTGATGGACAACCAGCGTTTAGGCATGGTGCGTCAGTGGCAGCAGCTGTTCTTTGCCGAGCGCTACAGCGAAACCAACCTGTCTGATAATCCCGATTTCTTAATGCTGGCCGGCGCCTTCGGCATTCCTGGCCAGCGTATCACCCGTAAAGATCAGGTCGATGGCGCGTTAGATGCCCTGCTCAACAGCGAAGGGCCGTATCTGCTGCATGTCTCAATCGACGAATATGAAAATGTCTGGCCTCTGGTTCCACCAGGCGCCAGCAACGCGAATATGATGGAGAAAACGTCATGAATCAGCATCAACTGTCTATCGAAGCCCGTTTCCGACCTGAAATAGTCGAGCGCATTTTGCGCGTTGTTCGCCATCGCGGCTTTCAGCTTTGCGCGATGAACATGGCCTCCGGCATCAACGCAGAAAGCGTTAATATCGAAATGACCGTTGCCAGCCAGCGTTCAGTCGAATTATTGTCATCTCAGCTAAATAAATTAATGGATGTCGCGAGCGTCCAGATTCACCAACAAACAACACAACAGATCCGTGCATAGCCGCGAAAGGAATAAGAATATGAGCACCAAAAAAGCAGATTTCATTTGGTTTAACGGCGAGATGGTTAAGTGGGAAGAGGCAAAGGTCAGCGTGATGTCACACGCGCTGCATTACGGCACGTCGGTGTTTGAAGGCGTTCGCTGCTATGACTCTCACAAAGGCCCGGTGGTGTTTCGTCACCGCGAGCACATGCAGCGCCTGCATGACTCGGCCAAAATCTACCGTTTTCCAGTGAACTTCAGCGTAGATGAGCTGATGTCTGCTTGCCGTGACGTGCTGCGTAAAAACAACCTGAAAAGTGCCTACATCCGTCCGCTGGCTTTTGTGGGTGATGTGGGTCTGGGTGTAAATCCGCCAGATGGTTTTAGCACCGATGTGATCATCGCCGCGTTCCCTTGGGGTGCTTATCTGGGCGCCGAAGCGCTGGAGCAGGGGATCGACGCCATGGTTTCCTCCTGGAATCGCGTCGCACCAAACACCATTCCTACCGCAGCCAAAGCGGGCGGCAACTATCTCTCTTCCTTACTGGTAGGCAGCGAAGCGCGCCGCCATGGTTATCAGGAAGGCATCGCGCTGGACACCAACGGCTATATCTCTGAAGGCGCAGGCGAAAACCTGTTTGAAGTTAAAGACGGCATCCTGTTCACGCCGCCTTTCACCTCATCCGCGCTGCCGGGTATCACGCGTGATGCGATCATCAAGCTGGCAAAAGATATGGGCATCGAAGTACGTGAGCAGGTGCTGTCACGTGAGTCGCTCTATCTTGCCGATGAAGTCTTTATGTCCGGCACCGCCGCTGAAATCACGCCAGTCCGCAGCGTGGATGGCATCAAGGTTGGCGAAGGCAAGTGTGGCCCGGTAACCAAACGTATTCAGCAGGCGTTCTTCGGGCTGTTCACCGGCGAAACCGAAGATAAATGGGGTTGGTTGGATCAGGTTAACCCATAACAAGACTGTCTCCGCGGACGCAGTGGCGTTCGCGTTATTATCCAGACTGGAGTAAAGAGCATGCCTAAGTACCGTTCCGCGACAACCACCCACGGCCGTAATATGGCAGGTGCCCGAGCCTTATGGCGTGCCACCGGCATGACCGATGACGATTTCGGCAAGCCAATTATCGCCGTGGTCAACTCCTTCACACAGTTCGTGCCGGGCCACGTGCACCTGCGCGATCTTGGTAAACTGGTGGCAGAGCAGATCGAAGCCGCAGGCGGCGTCGCCAAAGAGTTCAACACCATTGCCGTTGATGATGGTATCGCGATGGGCCACGGCGGCATGCTCTATTCACTTCCCTCTCGCGAGCTGATCGCTGACTCAGTGGAATACATGGTCAACGCGCACTGCGCCGATGCCATGGTCTGCATCTCGAACTGCGATAAAATCACCCCTGGCATGCTGATGGCGTCATTGCGCCTCAACGTACCGGTGATCTTTGTTTCTGGCGGCCCGATGGAAGCCGGTAAAACCAAGCTCTCTGACAAAATCATCAAGCTCGATCTGGTCGATGCCATGATTCAGGGCGCCAACCCAAACGTCAGCGATGCCGACAGCGAGCAAATTGAACGCTCAGCTTGCCCAACCTGCGGCTCCTGTTCCGGTATGTTCACCGCCAACTCGATGAACTGCCTGACCGAAGCGCTGGGCCTGTCACAGCCGGGCAACGGCTCGCTGCTCGCTACCCACGCCGACCGCAAAGATCTGTTTATCAACGCGGGCAAGCGCATCGTCGGTCTGGCAAAACGTTATTACGAGCAGGATGATGAGAGCGTGCTGCCGCGCAACATCGCCAACAAAGCGGCTTTTGAAAACGCCATGACGCTGGATATCGCGATGGGCGGCTCAACCAATACCGTGCTGCATCTGTTAGCTGCCGCGCAGGAAGGCGAAATCGACTTCAATATTTCCGATATCGACCGTCTGTCGCGCCTGGTGCCTCACCTGTGTAAAGTTGCGCCAAGCACTCAGAAATACCATATGGAAGATGTGCATCGCGCTGGCGGCGTGGTCGGCATTCTTGGCGAGCTGGATCGTGCTGGCCTGCTGGATAACAGCGTGCGTAACGTGCTCGGTCTGAGCCTGAGCGAGACGCTGGAGCAATATGACATCACGCTGACAAAAGACGAGGCGGTGAAAACCATGTTCCGCGCCGGTCCTGCTGGCATTCGCACCACGCAGGCGTTCTCGCAGAACTGCCGCTGGGACACGCTGGATGACGATCGTCAGGAAGGCTGTATTCGTTCACGCGAATTTGCCTTTTCGCAGGATGGCGGCCTGGCCGTGCTGTATGGCAACCTGGCCACCGACGGCTGCATTGTCAAAACCGCGGGCGTGGATAACGACAACCTGACCTTCCGTGGTCCGGCCAAAGTTTATGAAAGCCAGGACGACGCAGTGTCGGCGATTCTCGGTGGAAAAGTGGTTGCGGGCGACGTCGTGGTCATTCGTTATGAAGGACCAAAAGGCGGACCGGGCATGCAGGAAATGCTCTATCCCACCACCTATCTGAAGTCGATGGGATTAGGCAAAAGCTGCGCGCTGATCACCGATGGCCGTTTCTCCGGCGGCACATCCGGCCTGTCCATTGGACACGCATCGCCGGAAGCCGCCAGCGGCGGTACTATTGCGCTGGTGAAAGATGGCGACATGATCGACATCGATATTCCTAACCGCGGCATTCAGCTTGACGTGCCCGACAACGAACTGCACGCCCGTCGCGAAGAGGAAGAGGCGCGCGGCGAAGCCGCCTGGACGCCACACGGCCGCGAGCGTCAGGTATCTTTTGCATTGCGTGCTTACGCGACACTGGCAACCAGTGCCGATAAAGGCGCGGTGCGTGACAAGAGCAAGCTGGGAGGCTAACCATGGCCGAGTCTCAACCGCTATCGGCTCAACCCTGCGGCGCGGAATATCTGCGCGCCATATTGCGTGCGCCCGTGTATGAAGTGGCACAGGTCACGCCGCTGCAAAAAATGGAAAAAATCTCCTCGCGCCTCAACAACACCATTCTGGTGAAGCGCGAAGATCGTCAGCCGGTGCACAGCTTTAAGGTGCGCGGCGCCTACGCCATGATTGCCGGGCTGAATGATGAGCAGAAAGCGCGCGGCGTGGTAACGGCATCGGCGGGTAACCATGCTCAGGGTGTAGCGCTGTCGGCGACCAAACTGGGCATCACCTCGCTGATCGTGATGCCGGTATCCACGGCGGATATCAAAGTCGATGCGGTGCGCGCTTTTGGCGGTGAGGCTTACCTGTTTGGCGCCAATTTCGATGAGGCGAAAGCCAAAGCGATCGAGCTGGCTGCCGAGCACGGTTATACCTTCGTGCCGCCGTTCGACCACCCGGCAGTGATTGCCGGTCAGGGCACGCTGGCGATGGAGCTGCTGCAACAGGATGCACATCTCGATCGCATCTTTGTGCCGGTGGGTGGCGGCGGGCTGGCGGCGGGCGTGGCGGTATTAATCAAGCAGCTGATGCCGCAGATCAAAGTGATTGCCGTTGAAGCGGAAGATTCTGCCTGTCTGAAAGCGGCGCTGGAGGCGGGCGAGCCGGTAGATTTACCGCGCGTCGGGCTGTTTGCCGAAGGCGTTGCGGTCAAGCGTATCGGCAGCGAAACCTTCCGACTCTGTCAGCAATATATTGATGACATCATCACCGTCGACAGCGATGCCATCTGCGCAGCCATGAAAGATCTGTTTGAGGATGTGCGCGCGGTAGCGGAGCCGTCGGGTGCGCTGGCGCTGGCGGGCATGAAAAAGTATATCCAGCAGCATCATATTCAGGGTGAGCGGCTGGCGCATGTTCTGTCCGGTGCCAACGTCAATTTCCACGGCCTGCGCTACGTTTCTGAACGCTGCGAGTTGGGCGAACAGCGCGAGGCACTGCTGGCGGTCACCATTCCCGAGCAGCAGGGTAGCTTCCTGAAGTTCTGCCAGGTGTTGGGCGGACGTGCGGTTACCGAGTTTAACTACCGTTATGCCGATGCCGCTAACGCCTGCATTTTTGTCGGCGTACGGCTGACGCGTGGTCTGGAAGAGCGTAAAGAGATCATCAGCCAGCTGGGAGCCGAAGGTTATCACGTTGTCGATCTCTCGGACGATGAGATGGCCAAGCTGCACGTGCGCTATATGGTAGGCGGTCGGCCGTCAAAACCGCTGCGTGAACGGCTGTTCAGCTTTGAGTTTCCCGAAGCGCCTGGTGCCCTACTGAAGTTTCTGCAAACGCTGGGCACGCATTCGAACATTTCGCTGTTCCACTATCGCAGTCATGGCACCGACTATGGCCGTGTACTGGCGGCATTTGAACTTGGCGATGACGAGCCTGGCTTTGGCGAACGGCTGGCCGATCTCGGCTACGATTTTCACGACGAAGCCAATAACCCGGCGTTCAAGTTTTTCCTCGCCGGGCAGTAATCTGTGCCGCTGCGGCGAAAAGCCCGGCGGCATGATCTATAGCTGTTGCCAGAACGCACTGATAAGCGGCTCATCGAGCCGCGTTTTTTTGTACGCAGACGCCGAGTTCAAACGGCTCCACCGATTCAACATTTTCCAGCACCAGAACGCGATTGCGCACCGGTTCCGGGCTGTTCTCCAGCACCACTGCGGGTAGCAGCGCAATGCCGCAGCCCAGCGCCACCATTGAAACAATCGCTTCATGGCCGGAAACCGTGGCGTAAATGAGCGGGGCGGTAATACGATGGCGACGAAACCAGAGATCGATACGCCGCCGCGCCGGGCCCTGTTCCGGCAAAATAAACGGGATTTCCGTCCACGGCGGATGCTCCTGCGTCGCCTGGGTTCTGACCGGGCACGGCAGCGCTGGGGCAATCAGCACCAGCGGGATCAGGCCAATCTGCGTAAAATCGATGCTGGCGGGCAGCGACTCCGGCCGCCCGGCAATCGCCACGTCTGCCTCATTCGACTGCACTTTTTCCATGGCATCGGCGGCATCGCCGGTGGTTAGCTTGATCTCCACCATGGGATGCTCGGCACGAAACCGATCGAGAATCGGCGGCAAATGGCTGTAAGCCGCGGTGACCGAGCAGAACATGCGCAGCTCGCCGCTGAGCGAAGGGCCGTTATGACCAATCGCATGGCGCAGCTGCTGATATTGCAGTAGCGTATGCTGGGCAAACTGGCGTGCCCGTTCTCCGGCGTCGGTCAGTGTCACCGTGCGGTTATCGCGCAGAAACAGCGTCTGGCCGATATCCTCTTCCAGCCGTTGAATCTGTCGGGAAAGCGTCGACGGGCTGACGTGCATTGCCCGCGCAGTACGGCCAAAATGGCGGCTGTCCGCCAGATGCAGAAACAGTTTTAAATCGCGCAGATCCATACGGGCGTCACCTCAGCGTCACGTTGCATTTATTGCAATGTCATATTGTTAATATATCAATTTCAGCAACGTATTTCCTGTCATATGATGGGGTCATTCTTAGCGGCTACACTGCTACCTTACAAAGCAAAAAAATAACCTCATAACGGAGTATCCCATGGCTAATTATTTCAACACGTTGAACCTGCGCAATCAGTTAGCGCAATTAGGTAAATGTCGTTTCATGTCACGCGACGAATTCGCAGATGAAGCCAGCTACCTGAAAGGCAAAAAAGTGGTCATCGTGGGCTGTGGTGCTCAGGGCCTGAACCAGGGTCTGAACATGCGTGACTCCGGTCTGGATATCGCCTATGCGCTGCGTGCTGAAGCGATCGCCGAAAAGCGTGCTTCCTGGCGCAAGGCAACCGAAAACGGCTTTAAGGTTGGCACCTATGAAGAACTGATCCCGGGTGCCGATCTGGTGGTTAACCTGACGCCGGACAAGCAGCACTCTGCTGTGGTTCAGGCGGTACAGCCACTGATGAAAGAGGGCGCCGCGCTGGGCTACTCGCACGGTTTTAACATTGTTGAAGTGGGTGAAACCATCCGCAAAGATATCACCGTGGTGATGGTAGCGCCGAAATGCCCGGGCACCGAAGTGCGTGAAGAGTACAAGCGCGGTTTCGGCGTGCCTACGCTGATCGCGGTTCACCCGGAAAACGATCCGAAAGGCGAAGGCATGGCGATTGCTAAAGCCTGGGCAGCAGCGACCGGCGGCCACCGTGCAGGCGTGCTGGAATCCTCTTTCGTGGCAGAAGTGAAATCGGATCTGATGGGCGAGCAAACCATTCTCTGCGGCATGCTGCAGGCGGGTTCACTGCTGTGCTTCGATAAGCTGGTGGCCGATGGCACCGAACCGGCTTACGCAGAAAAACTGATTCAGTTCGGCTGGGAAACCATCACCGAAGCGCTGAAGCAGGGCGGCATCACGCTGATGATGGATCGCCTGTCTAACCCGGCAAAAGTACGTGCCTGGGCGCTGTCTGAGCAGCTGAAAACCATCATGGCACCGCTGTTCCAGAAGCATATGGATGACATCATCTCCGGCGAATTCTCCTCCGGCATGATGGCTGACTGGGCGAATGACGACAAAAATCTGCTGACCTGGCGTGAAGAGACCGGCAAAACAGCGTTTGAAACTGCGCCGCAGTTTGAAGGCAAAATCAGCGAGCAGGAGTATTTCGATCAGGGTGTACTGATGATCGCTATGGTGAAAGCGGGCGTTGAGCTGGCGTTTGAAACCATGGTTGCCGCAGGCATCATCGAAGAGTCAGCCTATTATGAATCGCTGCATGAACTGCCGCTGATCGCTAACACTATTGCCCGTAAGCGTCTGTATGAGATGAACGTGGTGATCTCCGATACCGCAGAATATGGCAACTACCTGTTCTCGTACGCGGCGGTACCGCTGCTGAAAGAGTTCATGACGACGCTGCAGGCGGGCGATCTCGGTAAGCCCGCGGCGGGTGGTCAGGTGGATAACGCGCAGCTGCGTGATATCAACGAAGCGATTCGTGGCCATGAAATCGAAGCGATTGGCCGTAAGCTGCGTGGCTATATGACCGATATGAAGCGCATCGCCGTCGCGGGCTAATCCCCTCAGCGTTAACCTCTACTTATTAGCCCCGGCTCGCCGGGGCTTTTTCATGCCTGCGATTGCGCGACTGCCAACAGCGTCGCCAGACAACTGACCATAAAAAACCCGGCACGCTGGCCGGGTTGATATCAGTGATAGTGGATTTAACCTTCGTAAAGCGTCTGGTGCCGCGTCTCTTTACAGGCGATCAGCGCAATCAGCGTCAGCACCGCCATCGAGGCCAGATAGTAACCGACCGCATAGAGACCGTAATGCGCGGTCAGCCACGACGCAATGTAAGGCGCCACCGACGCGCCGAGAATCGACGAGAGGTTATAAGAGAAAGAGGCGCCGGTATAACGTACTTCCGTTGGGAACAGCTCTGGCAGCAGCGCGCCCATCGGGCCGAACGTCAGGCCCATAATGCTCAGGCCGAGCAGCAGGAACGCCATCACCAGCGGCTGACTGCCGGAGCCAAGCATTGACGGGAACAGCAGCGAGAAACCGATAATCATCAGCGTAATCACAATCATGGTTTTACGGCGACCAAAGCGGTCAGCCAGCAGGCCCGCTATCGGTACCATCACGCCGAAACCGATCACCGCCACCATCAGCATCCACAGGAAGCTGTTACGCGAGAAGCCAAGACCCACCGGTGCAGGCGCCGTGCCATAACTCATTGAGTAAACGGTCATGATGTAGAACAGCGTATAGGTCGCCAGCATGATAAAGGTGCCAAGCACCGTGGCCATCAAATGCTTGCTGAGCAGCGTGCCCATCGGCATGCGCACCTGTTTCTTATCCTTCTGCACCTTCGCGAATACCGGGCTTTCATGCAGCGAAACGCGCACATAAAGCCCGACAATTACCAGCACCGCGGAGAGGATAAACGGTACGCGCCAGCCCCACTGCATAAACTGATCGTCAGTCAGTAACCAGGAGAGCAGAAGAAAGGTGCCGTTGGCGAAGAAGAAGCCAATCGGTGCGCCAAGCTGTGGAAACGAACCGTAGAGCGCGCGTTTCTTCGCAGGCGCATTCTCCGTCGCCAGCAGCGCTGCGCCGCCCCATTCACCGCCCAGGCCCAGGCCCTGACCAAAACGCGCCAGCGCCAGCAGCAGCGGCGCAAATACGCCAATGGTGTCGTAGCCCGGCAGCAGGCCGATAACCACGGTCGAGACACCCATGGTCAGCAACGAGGCAACCAGCGTCGCCTTACGGCCAACGCGATCGCCAAAGTGGCCAAACACCGCGGAGCCGATCGGACGCGCGATAAAAGCGATGGCGAAGGTGGCCAGCGACTGTAGCGTGGCAACGGTTGCGTCGCCCTGCGGAAAAAAGATATGCGGAAAGACGATAACCGCTGCAGTGGCATAGATATAAAAATCGAAGAACTCAATGGCGGTTCCGACCAGCGAAGCGATAACCACTTTGCTGCGGGAATTTACGGGCGCATTGGGATCGGTTTTGTCAGGTGATTCAGCGATGGAAGCGTGCATAAAGTTTTCTTATTTGTAAATTTAGATAAAGAATCTTACGCACAGCCCTGGCGGCATTCAATGCTGAAAACCCGCCACAAATGGCGCCATTTCGCCGAAAAAGAGGATAATGTCTGACATCTTGTCGTCAGTGGCGGATGGCAGGGCGAAAGCGGAGTTTTCTGGCGTGATTCACTGAAAAAAGGGTAAAGAAAAGTGAGGAGTTAGCGGTTAATGCTGGCTTTTGTATGATTAGTAGTCGAAGCGTGGCATTTTACGCTGGCATTAGAAAAACAGGCCGACGGGCGTCGGCCTGAGGAATGTTACATTTTTTGGCGCGTTACCGTCGGCGTACCGGCGCCCACTTCTTTGTCATCGCGGTATTTCGCGGTGGCAATCCAGGCGGCGCAAAACAGCGTCAGGCGGGCAAAGAAATAGAAGAAGGCCATCAGGCCGAGCACCGAGCCAAAGGCGGCGCCCGAGGGTGAAGAGGCCAGCTTCGGCAGCGTCAGCGTCATGATGAATTTAATCACTTCAAAGCCGATGGCCGCCAGCAAGGTGCCGCGCAGCAATGCCCGGCGGCGGGTTTTATGGCGCGGCAGGATCCAGAAAATCCACAGGAACAACAAATAGTTGGCACACACTGAAATGGTCAGTGCGATGGCGGTTAACACCGGACGCAGCCATTCAATGCCATCCAGTCCCAGCGCGGTAACGATCGACGCCTGCGCCGAACCGGCCACCGACGTCAGCGACAGCGTAATCACCAGCGCCAGCACCAGGCCAATCAGCGAGATAAAATCGCGGGTGTATTTGAAATAGACCTTCTCTTTCTCATCCGCTTTGCGTTCCCAGACGTCGCGATACTGCGCGCGAATCGCCTCGCGCAGGTTGCCCATCCAGCTGATGCCGGAATAAAGCGCCACCGCCAGACCGGTCAAACCCACGGTGGTACGCTGCTGCACCGCGGTATTCACCGTGTTCTTCAGCGTGGTCGCCAGCACCGGATCGCTGATGTTATCGACCATCCGGTTGATAATTTCGGTGAGCAGATCGGGATGGGACGCCAGCATAAAACCCACGGCGGCAAACGACACCATCAGAATAGGGATCAGCGACAGAAACGAAAAGTAGGTGATTGCCGCGCCAAACTGGCTGCCCAGACGATCGTTAAAGCGTTCCGCCGCACGAATGAAGTGTGCCACGCTGTGATTGGCTTTAATGCGGTTAACCATTTTGTTGAAGCGCGTAACCTGCGTATCCACCGTGTTATTACCGGTTTTGATCGGGATTAGCGCGTCATCCTTCGCCTGGTTTTCTTTTTCGGCCGCAGCCCTGAGGTGCTCGTCAGTCTGTACCGGCGCTATCGGCTTGCTCGGCAGGGTATCGAGATGTTTATCGTGTTGTTCTTTGTCCGTCATGAAACCGGGCATCCTGTTTATTTACCTGAAAAAAAGAGTATAGACCGGCCAGCCGCAAGGTCATCGGGATGCGTCCCGAATTGCTGCGCCGCCTGCGCATTCAGCTGGCGTACGCTTTTACTACCTGGCCGAGCCACTCCATGAAAACGTGTACGCGGCGCGCCAGATTGCGCCGATGCGGATAAATCAACGAAACCGGCATCGGCTGTGCGGTAAAGCCGGGCAGCACCTCCACCAGCGTTTTCGCCTGCAACAGGCTGACCACACCGACTTTCGGCACCTGAATAATGCCCAATCCGGCAATGCACGCAGCGCGATAGGTTTCCGTGCTGTTCACCGTCATCACGCCACCGGTCTGAATCGTACGGCTCTGTTTGCCATCGTAAAACTCAAAGCCCGACGGCAGGCTGCCCAGCTGCTGGCTGTAATGAATCATCGCGTGCTGCGCCAGATCCTCCGGCGTCTGCGGCGTACCGAACCGTTTAAGATAGTCGGCGCTGGCACAGTTGACCATTCTGAGTTGCCCCAGCGTGCGGGCGATCAGGCCGGAATCGTGCAATGTGCCGACGCGCACCACGCAATCAAAGCCTTCGCGCACCACGTCAACCTGCCGATCGCTGCTGCTCAGCTCCAGCTCGATGCCGGGATATTGCTGCATAAAGGTCGCCAGCTGTGGAATTACCGCCAGCGTGGCCATCGCCACCGGCATATCCACGCGCAGTTTTCCGCTCAGCGTGGCCGGATCGCCCTGAAACAGCGCGTCGGTATCATCCAGCAGGCTCAATATTTCACGGCAGCGATCGTAATAGACCTGGCCATCCTGCGTCAGTTGCACCCGACGTGTGGTGCGATGCAGCATCCGCGTACCGAGCTGGTTTTCCAGCGCCTGCACCTGACGTGAGACGCTACCTTTAGGCAAGCCGAGGCTGGTCGCCGCGCGGGTAAAACTTTCCATTTCCGCCACGCGCACAAAAATCTGCATTGCCTGAATTTTATCCATTTGTGCACCGATTGTTGTTGAGAGTGAAACAGTGAAACGTATTTCGCCAGCTTTATCGCCGTAGCCGTTAGGAATATCGTTAATTTCACAAGTTCACAACAACAGGAAACAGAAAATGAGCACAAAAATCGCATTGATCACCGGTGGCAGCCGCGGTTTAGGGCGAAATGCCGCCCTGAAGCTGGCTAAAAAGCACCATGATGTCATTTTGACCTGGCACAGCCAGCAGCAGGAAGCCGAAGCGGTGGTGGCGGAAATTGAGCAGCGTGGTGGCCGCGCAGCCGCGCTGCGTCTGGATGTCAGTGACAGTAACAGCTTCAACGCCTTCGCTGCTGAGGTGAAAAATCTGCTCAATGAAAAATGGCAGCGTCAGCAGATTGATTATTTACTGAACAATGCTGGCGTCGGCATGCACAAGCCTTTTATCGACACTACCGCCGCGGATCTCGACAACCTGTATCAGGTGCATGTCAAAGGGCCGTTTTTGCTCACCCAGGCGCTATTGCCGCTGCTGGCCGACGGCGGTCATATTTTGAACGTCTCCAGCGGTTTGACGCGCATCATTCTGCCAGGTTGCAGTGCCTATGCGATGATGAAAAGTGCGATGGAAACCTTAACGCGTTATCAGGCGAAAGAGCTGGGCGCGCGGCGGATCCGCGTCAATATTCTCGCGCCGGGTGCCATTGAAACTGACTTCAACGGCGGTGGCGTGCGTGATAATCCCGAGATGAATCGTTGGGTCGCTTCGCAAACGGCGCTGGGCCGGGCGGGTCAGCCCGATGATATCGGTGACGCAATAGCCTTGTTGCTGAGCGATGAAGCGGGCTGGATCAATGCCCAACGCATTGAAGCGTCGGGCGGTCAGTCAATTTGAGCAGGGAATCAGAGCCGGATGGTGCCGTCGATCACCGTCACCGTCTGGCCGGCAATCCAGATCGTCTCGCCGTCGAAGCGCACCTGCAAGCGGCCACTGCGGCCCAGCCGCGTGCCCTGGCGCACCGCGTAATTCGTGGTATGGCCCTGCGAGGCGAGCCAGCGTGCCAGGCAGGCGTTGGCGCTGCCGGTGACTGGATCTTCCGTCAGTGAGCCGTTTTCCACCAGCAGACCGCGCACTTCAAACTGTTCTGCCGCATCGTGCAACGGGCCAAACGGCATCGCGCCGCTGACGCCCGCTTCCTGCAACAGCGCTGCCAGTTCGCTAACCTGCGGCTGCGCTGCCAGCACCGCCTCGGCCGATCGCATCGGAATCAGCAGCCAGCGAATGCCCATATCGACCACGCTCATGGCTAGCTGCTCATCGATATCCGCGCTGTTGAGCGCCGCACCAACCCGATCGCTGGCAAATGGCGTCATCACCGCGGCGGGCGCGGCAAAGGCCAGCGAACCGTCGGCCGCAATCGCCAGTTTCACCAGCCCAACGGCGCACTCCTGCACCAGTTCACCGGCGCGCTTTGGCTGCAAACCCGCCTCCAGCAGTGCATGTGCGGTGCCGAGCGTCGGATGTCCGGCAAACGGCAGTTCGCCATCGACGGTAAAAATACGCACGCGATAATCTGCCTGCGCATCTTCTGCGGGCAGCACAAAAGTGGTTTCTGAAAGGTTGGTCCAGCGGGCAATCTCCGCCATCTGCCGATCGGTTAACGACGCGGCATCCAGTATCACCGCCAGTGGGTTGCCATTGAAGGGCGCGGAAGTAAACACATCGACCTGCTTAAACGCGACACGCTGTGACATGGTTTTCTCGTATAGTGAAAGATGCACTATAACTACGTGGGCAGCGGGCCTGCGTCAATAAGCAGAAGGAAGGCTGACATGCTGAAAATTTTGGGCCGCGATTCATCAATCAACGTGCGCAAAGTACTGTGGCTGTGCGATGAGCTCTCCATTCCCTGGGAGCGCGAAGAGTGGGGCGATGGCTTCCGTTCCACGCGCGATCCGGCGTTTCTGGCGCTGAATCCCAACGCGCTGATTCCGGTGATCAAAGACCAGGATCTGGTGCTGTGGGAGTCCAACGCCATTTTGCGCTATCTGGCCAATGCCTGGCACGGCGAAGGGATTTACAGCCCGCAGCCACGCGAACGCGCGCCGATCGATCAGTGGATCGACTGGCAGGCCACCGAGCTGAATACCGCCTGGCGTTATGCTTTTATGTCGCTGGTGCGCCATTCGCCTGCCCATCAGGATCCACGGCTGCTGGCGGCAGCCTGTAAAGGCTGGACGCACAGCATGAGCATTCTTAATCAGCAGCTGGAAAAAACCGGACGTTACGTCGCGGGACGGCACTTCTCGCTGGCCGATATTCCCATTGGCCTGTCGGTAAACCGCTGGTATGAAACGCCGCTGGATCACGCAGATTTTCCGGCGGTGCGCACTTACTATGAGCGGCTGACCGAACGCAGCGGTTACGCCCGTTGGGGACGCAACGGCACGCCTTAGTTTTCTGGCGCGATGCCGCTCATTTCACAGGCGAGCGCGCCGGTACGGGCGATGGCATAACGGTAGCGTGCCTCAAACGGGTAGCAGCAGGAGAGGCGCAACGCATGGGCGCCACGATCGCTCAGCGTGTAGAGCGAGCCGGGCGTTACGCAAATCTTCTCCTGCAACAGCCGGTGAAACAGCGCGATGCTGTCGACATTGCCGGGCAGCTCCAGCCAGAAAACAAACCCACCCTGCGGCAGCGTCGCCCGCGTACCGGCAGGAAAATGGCGGGCGATCAGGCTGCGCGCTTCGTCGAGGTTGGCAGCGTAGCGGCGGCGCAGATGGCGCAGATGATGATCGTAACCGCCGCTGGCCAGAAATTCCGCCAGCGTTTCAGACAGCAGTGCCGATTCAGCCATCGACGACACCGCCTTCAGTCGCGCAATCTGCTCGCTGAAACGGCCCGCTGCCATCCAGCCAATGCGAAAGTCGGGCGCCACGGTTTTGGTATAGCTGGTGCAGTAAATCACCCAGCCCGCCTCATCAAAGGATTTCACCGTCGGCGACAGCGGCGCATGAAACTGCAGTTCGTCATACAAGCCATCTTCAATCAGCGGGATCTGCCAGGTATTCACCAGCTTCGCCAGCCGTTTTTTGCTCTCCAGCGGCATGCTGCAGCCCAGCGGATTTTGAATGCCCGGCATGGCGATCAGCGCGTTAATGCGTTTTTCGCGCAGCAGTAATTCCAGCGCATCCAGCGACAGCCCGTGCTGCGGATCGGTCGGAATCTCAATCGCTTTCAACCCCAGCGAATCGAGCAGGGTAAACAGAAAAAAGTAGGTAGGCGATTCCAGACCAACACAGTCGCCAGGTTTGGTCACCGTGCGCAACGCCAGTTGTAACGCTTCCATACAGCCATGAGTGACGGTGATCGCCTGTGGCGTCAGCGACATGCCAGCGTTAAGTGCGCGCCGGGCGATCTCCTCGCGCAGCCGTTCGCTGCCCGGCGGCAGCGCGTATTTGCCAATCATCAGCGGGTTACGGCGCAGCAGCGTGGTGGTAATGCGCGCCAGCCTGGCGGTGGGATAAAGCTCGCCATCCTGCGGGCAGGCCAGTGAAATATTGGTGTAATCAGGATGATTCTGCGCGGCGAATACCGCTTCAATCAGGTCGAGCTTGGCGCTGCTCACCGAGGCCACCTGCGCACGATGACGGCTTTTTTTCTCCACGCCGGGCAGTACCGCACGTACGTAGTAACCCGACTGCGGTCGCGCCTCAATCAAACCGCGATCCTCCAGCAGCTGCCAGGCGTTGATCACCGTATTGACGCTGACTGACTGCGTATCCGCCACGCGTCGAATCGCGGGCAGCCGTTTGCCAGGCTGTAAAGTGCCGCTGTGAATGGCGGCGGCGTAGTGATCGGCCAGCTGTTGATAGCGGGTGGATGGTTGCGGTTCGATAGCGGACACAGTTGCCTCCGGAAGCAATGGGTACAATTCATTTTTTACAAAATTGTACCCATTACAATAGCGGAATCGTGTGGCTGTTACCATTATCGGCTGCGGCTTATGATGATGGCTCTTACTCAGCCGCCGGAGATGGTTATGCTCGATCCCTCGTTTTTCAGCTATGTCACCGTGATGTCGATTACGCCAGGCCCGAACAATCTGCTGCTGGCCACTTCTGGTGTGAATTTTGGCCTGCGCCGCACGCTGCCAATGGCGTTCGGTATTATGTTGGGCTGCGGGATACAAACGGTGATTACCGGGCTGGCGCTGGAAGGATTGCTGCACTGGATGGGCGCGATTCGTCTGCCGTTAACGCTGGCAGGCTGTGCTTATCTGCTCTGGCTGAGCTGGAAAATCTTTCGTTCTTCGGCACCGGCCCTGCGCGAAAGCCCACGGCCAATGAGCGTGCTGAACGGTGCGCTGTTTCAGGCGGTGAATCCCAAAGCCTGGCTGATGGCCAGCAACGTGGCGCTGCTGTACGCCGCCGACAGTCCAGTCATGGTGATCATGCTGAGCTTTATGATGATGAATCTGCCGTGCATTCTGGTATGGGCGGCGTTGGGCGATCGCCTTGGTCAGCATTTGCAGGTCAACTGGAAGCGGCAGCTGTTCAACAGCGTGATGGCACTGTCGCTGGTGGTGACCACGCTGTGGATGCTGGTAGACGTATTACGCTAACGCTCTGGCGGCTTCCCTGCCGCCACTGCGCTTACTCCGGTGCGCCTTCACCGCGTTGTGAAGGCCATTTCCAGCCCTGCACCTCCGGCAAATCTTCCCCATATTCCCGTACGTAACGATGGTGTTCCGCCAGTTTCTCCGCCAGCGTATCCAGCACGTCGCCATGCTTCTCCGCCAAACCCGGCACGCGTAAAATCGCCTCCTGCGCCAGATGAAAACGATCCAGCTCGTTCAGCACCGTCATATCGAACGGCGTGGTGGTGGTGCCTTCCTCCATAAAACCACGCACGTGGAAATTGCGGTGATTATTGCGCTTGTAGGTCAGACGATGGATCAGCGACGGATAGCCGTGAAAGGCAAAAATCACCGGTTTATCGCGGGTAAATAACGCATCGAACTCCGCCTCTGCTTTGCCGTGCGGATGCTGCTGCTGCGTTTGCAGCGCCATTAAATCCACCACGTTAACCACGCGTACGCTGAGATCGGGCAGATACTGACGCAGCAGATCCACCGCCGCCAGCGTCTCCATAGTCGGCACATCACCGGCGCAGGCCATCACCACATCCGGCTCGCTGCCCGCGTGCTCATTGCCTGCCCATGGCCAGCTGCCCATGCCCGCCTCACAATGCTTCACCGCGGCATCCAGCGTCAGCCACTGCGGAGCAGGCTGTTTACCGGCGACGATCACGTTGATGCGATCCCAGGTTTTCAGACAGTGATCGCCGACCCACAACAGCGTATTAGCATCAGGCGGCAGATAAATGCGCACAATGTCCGCTTTCTTGTTAGCAACGTGATCGATAAAGCCAGGATCCTGATGGCTGTAGCCGTTGTGGTCCTGACGCCATACGTGCGAAGAGAGCAGGTAATTCAGTGAGGCTACCGGCGCGCGCCAGGGCAATGAGCGCGACACCTTGAGCCATTTCGCATGCTGGTTAAACATCGAGGCGACAATGTGAATAAACGCCTCATAACAGTTAAACAGGCCGTGACGTCCGGTCAATAAATAGCCCTCCAGCCAACCCTGACACTGATGCTCACTCAGGATCTCCATGACCCGGCCATCGCTGGCCAGCTGCTCATCGTAAGGTTTGATCGCCTCCATCCAGGTGCGATTGGTCACGTCAAACACCGGCGTCAGGCGATTAGAGGCGGTTTCATCCGGGCCGAAGAGGCGAAAATTATCCTGGTTCTGTGCAAACAGCGCGCTCAGATAGCGGCCAAGAATCTCGGTGGACTGCGCCTGGGTTTCGCCCGGCCTGGCCACCGCAATGGCATGATCTGCCAGCGCGGGCGTTACCAGCTCACGCCGCAAGCGACCGCCGTTAGCGAATGGGGTGGCGCCCATACGCTTGTCACCTTCAGGGGCAAGTGCACGCAGCTCGGGTTTAAGCCTGCCCTGTTCATCAAACAGCGTGTCCGGCTGATAGCTAAGCAGCCACTGTTCAAGGATCTCGCGGTGGCCTTCATCATCGCGGCAGTTGGCCACCGGCACCTGATGTGCGCGCCAGAAGTCCTCTACCTTTTTGCCATCCACGGTTTTGGGGCCGGTCCAGCCTTTAGGGCTGCGCAGGATAATCATCGGCCAGCGCGGCAGGGTGACCGCATCGCTGCCGTTGCGCGCCTGCTGCTGATACGCACGAATTCTATCCAGCGCACTGTCCAGCGCGGCGGCCATCAGCGGGTGCATTTTTTGCGGATCGTCGCCGCAAACAAACAGCGGCTCATAGCCGTAGCCGCTAAACAGCTGATGCAGATCGTCATCGCTGGCACGACCGAGCAGCGTGGGGTTAGCAATTTTATAGCCGTTGAGATGCAGGACAGGCAGCACTGCGCCATCGCGGCGTGGATTGAGGAACTTAATGCCATGCCAGCTGGAAGCCAGCGGCCCGGTTTCCGCTTCGCCATCACCAATGACACACGGCACCACTAAATCAGGATTATCGAAGGCGGCACCAAAGGCATGCGACAACGAATAGCCCAGCTCGCCGCCCTCATTAATCGAACCGGGCGTTTCTGGCGCTGCGTGGCTGGGAATGCCGCCAGGAAATGAGAACTGTTTGAACAGTCGCTGCATGCCTACGGCGTCGTCGCTGACCTGCGGATAAATCTCGCTGTAAGTGCCTTCCAGCCAGGTATTGGCCACCATGCCCGGACCGCCGTGGCCGGGACCGCACACGTAAATCATATCGAGATCGCGCTGGCGGATGGCGCGATTCAGGTGCGCATAAATGAAGTTAAGGCCCGGCGTGGTGCCCCAGTGGCCGAGCAGGCGCGGTTTGATATGTTCCGGTTTTAGCGGTTCACGCAGCAGCGGGTTATCCATCAGATAAATTTGGCCGACCGAAAGATAGTTCGCGGCGCGCCAGTAGCGATCGAGCAGGGTGAAGTCAGATTCAGCGTAAGCTGGCAGTGACTGAGACATGCAGATTCTCCTGTGAGTGGCATCACAGATGCGAGCAAGCCAGGCTTTACCGGCATCTGCTGAAACGGAATACTTCTTAACCCTGGACGAAGAAGTGGGGTTAAGCCACTTTCCGCAGCCTTTTAGGACATTCTGCCCGGAGCATAATCTGATGCATTTTCCGTCCGACCTGTGGCTAACCGGCATCGTGGTCGCCATGACCATTCTGCTGTGGGCCACCGCGCGCCTGCCTGAATTTATCACCGCACTGCTGTTTTTTGCCGCCGCGATGCTGCTGCATATCGCACCGGCGGCCACGGTATTCAGTGGTTTTGCCTCTTCAGCGTTCTGGCTGGTGCTGAGCGGATTTATCCTTGGCGTGGCGATTCGTCAGGTTGGCCTGGCCGACCGGCTTGCCAGCCTGCTGGTGATGCCGCTGAGCCGCTCCTGGCCGCGGATGATCGGCGGCGTCATTGTTCTCAGCTATCTGCTGGCGTATGTCATGCCGTCTAATATGGGGCGCATCGCGCTGTTGATGCCGGTGGTCGGGGCGCTGGCACGGCAGGCCAACATTGCTGAGGGTAGCCGCGGTTGGACAGGACTGGCGCTGGCGGTAGGCTTTGGCACCTTTCAGCTCTCCGCCAGCATTTTACCGGCCAACGTGCCGAATCTGGTGATGAGCGGTGCGGCAGAAAACGCGTTTCATCTGCATCTGGCATGGATGCCGTGGTGGTTCTTACATACGCCGGTGGTTGGCATCATGAAGGGCGTGCTGCTGATGCTTTGCCTCTGCTGGCTGTTTCCCGGTCGACCCAAACCGGTGATCGGCAGGCTTAAGCAGCCGCCCTTAAGCAACGATGAACGACGGCTAATGGTAATTCTTGCTCTGACGCTGCTGTTCTGGATGACCGACAGCCTGCACGGTATTTCGCCCGCCTGGATCGGCCTGGCCGCGGCCTGTGTCTGTTTGCTGCCGCGTATCGGGTTTGTCTCCGGCGATGCCTTTGCCAGCGGCGTCAATTTCCGCACCTGCTTGTATGTCGCGGCGATCCTCGGCGTGACCGCGGTGGTGGTGGAGTCGGGATTAGGTGCAGTGATTGCTCACGGCCTGCTGGCGATGACGCCGCTCAGCCCGCAACAGCCGTTCATCAGCTTTTTGTCGCTGAGCGCGCTCACCTCGGCGCTGAATTTTGTGGTCACCGCCAACGGCGTGCCGGCAATGTTCACGCCGATGGCGCAGCAGTTTGCCGGGGCATCAGGGTTTCCGTTGCTGACAGTAATCATGATCCAGGTGCTGGCCTACGCCACGCCGCTGCTGCCTTATCAGGCATCGCCCATTGTGGTGGCTATGGCGCTGGGGAAGGTCTCGCCGCGTGATGGTGTGCGCCTCTGTGTATGGCTGGCGGTGCTCAGTGCGCTGCTGCTGTTGCCGCTAAACTATCTCTGGTTTCGAGTGCTGGGCTACGTATAAAAACAAAAAAGGGCGAACCGAAGTTCGCCCTGATGATCGGTGTGGCCGATTATTTGCCCACCACCGCACCGGTTGATGAATCTTCATCGTTAGCCACCAGCGTAGCCAGCGTGTAGTCGAGCTGGAGAATACGGCTGGTGGTCGCCAGCACGTGCTCGGTTGCCGCCACGTTGCCGCTGAGCTTCTGACCGTAAGAAGGAATCAGCGTTTTCAGTTTCGCCTGCCACTCTGGCGAGGCCATCTGCGTTTTAAACACCTTGTTCATCAGCTCGATCATGATCGGTGCGGAGGTTGATGCGCCCGGAGACGCGCCCAGCAGCGCTGAAATAGTGCCATCGGCAGAGGCAACAACTTCGGTGCCCAGACGCAGCACGCCGCCTTTTTTCTCATCTTTTTTGATGATCTGCACGCGCTGTCCCGCTTTCACCAGATACCAGTCTTCTGGTCGCGCTTCCGGCAGGTATTCCTGCAGCGCCTGATGACGATGCTCGTCGGTTTGCAGCACCTGACCTACCAGATATTTGACCAGGTCAACGTTGTCGATGCCCACGCGTGCCATGGGCAGCAAGTTGGAGCCATTCATTGCGCCAAACATATCCAGCAGCGAACCGCTTTTCAGGAAGCGGGTAGAGAAGGTAGCGAACGGGCCAAACAACAACACCTGTTTGCCATCCAGCATACGCGTATCAAGATGCGGTACCGACATCGGCGGTGCGCCCACCGCGGCTTTACCATAAACCTTCGCCAGATGACGCTTCACCACTTCCTGATTTTCCGTCACCAGGAAAGAGCCGCCCACCGGGAAACCGGCATAGCCTTTTGCTTCCGGCACGCCCGCTTTTTGCAGCAGCGGCAGCGCGGCGCCACCGGCGCCAATAAAGATCTGTTTCGCCCGGATAACCTGCTGCGCGCCGCCGTTATTCAGATCCACCAGCGTGACCTGCCAGCGGCCGTCGGCCAGGCGCGTAATATCACGTACGTCGTGGCGCAGCTTCAGGGAAAATTGCGGATGCTTGCACAGCGCGGCGACCAACTGGCGGGTGATTTCGCCAAAGTTGACGTCGGTGCCCATTAAGGTGCGGGTTGCGGCAACCTTTTGTTTCGCATCACGGCCTTTCATTACCAGCGGCACCCAGCGGGCAATCTGCTGCGGGTCTTCTGAATATTCCATGCCGCGAAACAGCGAGTTTTTTTGCAGCGCATGATAGCGCTTGCGCAGGAAGTCGACGTTTTCATCGCCCCAGACGAAGCTCATGTGCGGTGTAGTCTGAATGAAGCTGCGCGGATTGTGCAGCACGCCTTTCTGCACCAGTGAGGCCCAGAACTGACGCGACACCTGGAAGGCTTCGTTGATTGCCACGGCTTTATCGATGTTGACCGAGCCGTCTGCGTTTTGCGGCGTGTAGTTCATCTCAGCCAGTGCAGCGTGACCGGTACCGGCATTGTTCCAGCCGTTTGAGCTCTCGGCGGCCACCTGATCCAGTCGCTCAACCAGCGTTACCGTCCAGTCTGGCTCCAGCGCCTGCAAATAGGTGCCGAGCGTGGCGCTCATGATGCCGCCGCCGATCAGCAGCACATCGACCTCTTTTTGCCTGTCGGCAACTGCTTCCGGGCTGGCACCAATAGCATTCATACTCAGCGCCAGCAGTGATGATGATTTACGCATGGGGCAACGTCTCCATCTGTCGGCCAATCAACCAACAGGTTTTTTGCAGATGAAAGGTCCCGCTTCTCAGGAGCGAGTTGAGCCATTTCATT
Organism: Duffyella gerundensis; assembly: GCF_001517405.1. Taxonomy (NCBI): domain Bacteria; kingdom Pseudomonadati; phylum Pseudomonadota; class Gammaproteobacteria; order Enterobacterales; family Erwiniaceae; genus Duffyella; species Duffyella gerundensis. The sequence continues at coordinate 173,589 of NZ_LN907827.1, forward strand.
CAGATAAAAAGTAAGAGGTATTCACGCTTCCGTACGGGTTATTTGGGTTAACCACAGGTTATACGTGCAGCCGGAAATATAACATTACCGCAGATTTTTTAAACATTTGTTCAAATTTTAAATGCGGAAATGATTCAGCATTAGCAAAAGTGATAATGCGGTCACAGTTTACCGGGCAGGTGTTAAGGATATGTTAATTTAAAGTTGGCGACAATGCCGGAAAGCGAATTCCTTCCGGCAGAGAAAATTTACACCCGAAAAAAGCGGCGCCAGACGAAGCGGATGAGGAAGAATTCAAGCGTACCGAGCAGCAGAAACCACAGCCCAAATACGATGGTATAGAGCTGGCCAAGATCGCTGAAGTGAAACAGCGTCATCAAATGGTTTGCCAGCTGAAGGCCGAAAGCGGGCGCGGGCAATAACAGCGCTGAGAGAAAACCCAGCAGTAAAATCGAGCCGGGCATTGCCAGCGCTTCAAAAGGATTGTTCATAGCTTTCTGTCCGTTGTAGAGAGGCGACATTGTCAGCGAAAGCGCATCGGGGTTCAATGATGATGGTGAGAACAGTAATGAACGCTACCCACAGCGGGAAGGGAAACTGAAGCTGAAGGTGAACAGATCGCGCAGAGAGTTGAGCAATGAAGTGAGGCGAACGCGACATCGGGCGGTTACACAGCAGCCAGCACCCGTGGTGAAGTGATTTTTTGTGACGTGGATCAAATTTTGTTGCCGATAAAAGCGTCGTTATGTATAATTTTTTTGTATATCCCTAACAAATTTTGAATCAGGCCATTGTTATGCGTCGTTTTATCAAATACGTGTTTCGCACTTATGTGAATACTTTCAAACACGTACCGCCGGGCGCTATGTCGTAACCGGCTGACAGATACCCTCGATAATCGCGGTCAGGGATCGACCGATGATTATCACCTTTTTGCTATTTTGCATCGCTTCCTGTCCGGCTTTTCTGCCACGCATTCTTTAGCATTACGTCCTGACTTTTATGCCTGGCGCATTCCTGCCTGAAGCTGATAGTGCGTAAGCAGCCGCTGAATCGCGTTGAGCGCAGCGATCACTTCCTTATCATCTGGCAATTCATTATCGAAAACCATTAATGCAAAGCTCTGCCTGAAAGCACTGTTTAACGCGGGCCAATATTTTTCTGGCTGGCAAAATAACGGAATAGTGTCGAGTGGTTCATTAAACCAGTTGCCTGCGTTTGTAAACTGCTGGCGATCGGCGTCTACAACGCTTTGTAATAGCGGCAGCAGGGTTAAATCATAAAGCGGAATGGAATAATCAGCATGGCGCAGTATCATGCAGATATCGTAAAAGTGTCGTATTTTAATGGTTAGCTGCATTAGTGCATCTGGCGAACGTGCTGCCTTAATTAACGCAACCAGCTTTTCTGTTAGCGTTCTTTCAATACCGAGTGTAAAAAGTATAAATCTGTCTAAATGATATTTATCAATTAATGGTTTTTGATCATGTAGCTTAAGAAAGTCGGTTATTAATGCGCACACAGGGAGCGGATAAACAGGCTCGGGTTTATTAAAGGCATTTATTTCTAACAGAATAACCTGAGAGGCCTGAGCAAAGTCTCCCTGAAATTCCTGCGGATAGCGATAATACGTTTTACGGAATACACTGCCTTTACTTTCACCGCTGTAACCGGGTAACGCAATAAGATCGGTGGTAATGGCTGTTTCAGCATGACGCATGAACGTTTTTATCTGGTTTCCATTGGCCTCAGGCATGAGTACCGCAAGATCAATGTCTTCTGAGAAGCGATTGATGATGCGCGAGGCTTTGGCCAGTGCGGTGCCACCTTTGAAAATGAGCCGATCCTTTTTCTCATATTGGCTGAGCCGATAAAGAAGCAGAGTAACCCAATAATCTTTCTCAATGTATATTTCTGATATATTAAAGTATCGTGCTGCGCCGGAAATAATATCCGTGAAGGCATCCTTTTCTGCATGCAAATCCATTAAATCTTACCCTCATACGATCCGAAACCGTGATGTTGGATTGAGCGAAGCACGTAACCTCTTTTCCAGTTCAGGTGCAAGAGGGGAGATGATATGCGCTAATCTGTATCGTGTTGCAGGTGGATAATACGTTAGGGCGAGATTAATTAAAGTCTCTTTTTCAATAGCGTTATTTTTTTTGAGCAGGGATCGCAATCTTGCAATTGTTGTTTCAAGTGAAGTGTCAGGAATGCGTGACAGAGCTCTCACAACATCCAATATTTCCAGGTAAGGTATATTGATATCCGTTACAGGAGCACGTGACGGGATTATGATAATTTCCAGTGCACCAATTTTTTTATTTTGCTTTGTGCTGTTACGCGATATTTCAATAGTTCGTGAAAGTTGTGTGGTCAGGCCAAGAATATTAAAGAGTCGAAGCCCGGTAATATACCCCGTTCGTTTTCCATTCTCAAATAACAGCGGCCGCAGTTTTTCACTGTCTGTAGGCTGTTGTTGGCCAAACATACCTGTTTTCGGGCGATAAAATTGCCCTTTGGCAAAGCGCGCCAGCTCACCGGACGCCACCAGGCGGCTCAGCGCTTTCGACAGGCCGTTGGGCGCACTTTTCCAGGCCGGAAAATCACGGCTGACAATGATCTTACCCGGCGGTGTTGCAGCAACCTGCCGGGCAACCTGCTGTTGAATGCTCATCTGCGCCTCCGGGTAAAACGGTTATTTTATCAACAGCCGCTGAGGTGACAAGTTTTTCGCGTGAAAAACATGACAAGAAGCCAACGTGTTGTCCGTAAAGAAAGCGATAAACAGCGGCTCAGGCATGTTCAGCCAGCGACGCCAGTAAAGCCTGATGTGACCGTGCAACAGGTGATCGGCTCTCTTGCCCAGTGCCCACAATTTCTACGCACAGGCGAATCCTGCGTGCTGGTTAGCTACGTTAATGTGTGTGCTGTGCTGACTGGCAGCACGCGCCCTGTCGTCAAAGTACTCTCCTGTCGATGCCTGCGTAAAACTGAGGCTGCCGTCACGGCGAATGGCTCATCCTGATGAGCGCATCATGCTGAAGATAACGCTTTTTTAATCTGCCTCACCTTTCTGCTTTCCCACACTGCGCTTAATGCTCCTACACTCAAACTGGCAACCCTGACAGGAGCGACGCATGAAAGAAAAAACGCAGCGTAACGGCAAACAGCGTGCCCTGATGGTGGCAATGGCGGCCGGAATGGCGGGCACGGTGTGGGGAATAAAGAAGTGGCGGGCATTACAACAGACGCCGCCGGTGGGCATTCACAGTCATCACGCCGGGCTGGCCGGTTATTATCAGCAGGTAGGTCGCTGGCGAATATTTACCCGCGCGACGGCAAAGCCGATGCCCGGTTTACCGGTGGTGTTGATTCATGGTCTGGTGCTGTCGGGCCGTGCAATGGAGGATTTGGCCATTGCGCTGTCATGGGATTTCCGCGTGCTGGTGCCCGATCTGCCGGGCTATGGTGCCAGCGCGATGCCAGCGTCGTCGCCGACGCTGACGGTCGATCAGCAGGCCGATGCGCTCTGGCAGTGGATGCAGCACAACGATATTCCCCGCGCGCTGTTTATCGGCAACTCTTTTGGCTGTCAGGTGCTGGCCGCGTTAGCGGTGCGGCATCCTGAAGCGGTGGCCGCGCTGGTCTTGCAGGGCCCGACGGTGGATCGCCATGCGCGTTTTCTGCCGGTACAAATGTGGCGCGACTGGCGCAACGGCCGACGCGAAAAATTTCACTCTCCTGCGTCGCTGAGCCGTGTCGACTACGCCAAAGCCGGTGTTTTTCGCGCGCTGGCATCGATACGCATCATGATGCGTGACCGCATTGAGCAGCGGCTGCCTTATATTCAGGCGCCCACGCTACTGGTGCGTGGCTCACGTGATGTGGTCTCACCGGCGCGCTGGATTGAAGAGATGGATGCGCTGCTGCCGGACAGTGAAATTCTGACACTGCAGCAGGGCACGCACACCCTGAACTACGTCTATCCGTGGAATTTCTGCCGCGCGATTCGTCCTTTCCTGATGGCTAATCGGGAGCATGATCATGAGTAAAGCGCCACGGGGCATCGCCCGTTTTGACTCTGCCGCCGCCATGGTCGCGGCGCTCGCCTCGGCACTGCATCAACAGCCCTTCAGCAGCCCGAGCCAGTCACCTGCGCTTGATCGCCTGTTGCCCGCCTTAAATCGCCTGCCCGATACGCTGCGCGAATGGGGCTACGCCATTGGCGGCATGGCGGAAGGCATTACCCTGAAAAAAGCGCAAAAGCTCGATGTGGAAGGCATTAATCAGTGGATGTGTGAGCAGTATCCGCAGCGTGACTATCCGGCGGCTTTTATCGGTTCCTCCAACGGTGCGATGGTGCATCTTGCCTCGGCGATGGGCATCCCCTGGCTGCCGCAGACCTTTCTCTGTCCGGTACGCTCGCTGGACAACGATCCTGATGATGCCCAACGTGGATTTGAACAGGGCAGGCCGGTGATCGATGCGCTGCTGGCGGTCTCGCCGCATCTTGCCGTACATCACATGCAGGACCCGAATCAGGATCGACTGATGCTCGATCAGATGTCTTATTTTCGGCTCAAGCAGCGCCGCCTGACCTTATCGACCAAAGAGTTTCTGCTCAGCTCTCTGCCGCCCGGCTCCACGCTGATCGTCAATCATTGCCGCCAGAGCTGGCCGGTGACGCGCACCAACGATCGCGCCTGCTTCCAGTTCGGTGCGCTCGGCGGGGCCAGCGAACAGGAATATTTCACCGGTGGGCCGCGTGTGGCGGAATACCTTGCGCGCTACGGCGTCGATCGCGATCGCTGGCAGCCGCCGGAACCCAACGCCCGGCTACCGGAGGCGGAATGGGGATTCGATCCGGCGCTATTGCCGGAACTGCGTGAGCTGGCGGCCGATCAGAACTGGACGCTGCTGGAGCTGAGCTACGAGCATCCGGAGGATCTCAGCTTTGTGACGGCGGAAATTTATCGCGACTGGTACATCGCAGCGGGCATTCTGCCGACGCGGCTGGTGGTCGATAATTTCCTGCTGATGGACCCGTGGGTGACCCAGCAGCTGCACGCGATACCGTTCTGGCTGGTGTTCTGCACTGAACCGTCGGCGAATAATCTGCAGCGTTTTCTCGATAAACAGCCACCGTTTAACCATATCGATATGCTGTTGTTTTCACACGGCACCGAAAGCATCGGCATGGCACCGATTGCGCGCTGGCAGCAGCTACTGGATTGTGCCAAAGAAGAAGGGGCGTTTGTGGGTGCGGATGCTGAACGTTACCCGCGTGATTTCGCCACGCTGTCGCGTTTTGATGAGGCGCTACAGCAGCGAGCACCGTTGCAGGCGCCGCCACCGCCGCTGGCGCTGGATAAGCTAATTAGCGGAATCCAGCGCTACGGCGAAAAATTTGGCGTCACGCTGACGCCGTTATAAGAGGTTAGGGCACCTGGTCGACGATCGGTTTTTTCACCATGAACAGATAGGCCATGGCGCCCACCACCGTCACACAAGCACAGATGGTCAGTGCCAGGCTAAAGGATTTGGTGGTATCGAGGATCCAGCCGGTAATCACCGGGGCAAAGGACGCAAAGATAAAGCTGGCAAAGTTCTGGATGCTGCCGACCGATGCAGTCATGCGTGCGGTGACGTTAACGTGAATCAATCCCCAGCAGGAGGTGCCGGCAAAGTGAATACAGAACAGCGCCATGCCGATAATCAATACCGCACTGCCGGTGCTGTCGGCGCGGGTCACCACCGCGGTGAAGGCCGCTGACAGCAGCATACCGGCCACAATACAGACCTTACGGGTTTTCACCGCCTGCATGCCACGCTTGACCAGCGCATCCACCACGTAACCGTTGAGCAACATGCCCGCGGCGCCGAACAGGAACGGAATGGCGGTCAGCCAGCCGGTGCTTTTCAAATCCAGATTGTAAGTCGACTGCAGATAGCCGGGCAGCCAGGCAATATAGAGCCACGCGGTATAGTTGATGCCGCTAAAGCCAATCATCATTCCCCACATGGTGCGGTTCTTAAACAGCCCGCGCCATTCTGCAAAGCTCATCGGCTCCTTGCGTGCCGCCACGCTGCCCGCCTGCAAATAGTGAATCTCTTCGGCACTAAGAATGTTGTTATCACGGTTGCGATAGAGCATGTACCAGCCAATGGCCAGTACCATGCCGAACACGCCGATGGTGATAAACATGCCGCGCCAGCCCATCACCATCATCATCGCCGCCAGAATCGGCGGGCTGATCGCCAGACCAATCATCGACGACGCGTTGAAAAAGCCCATCGGCATGCCGCGTTCTTTGATGTTGAACCAGTCGTTGATCACCTTGACGCCGCACGGGTTCATCGGCGCTTCACCGATGCCAAGGCCGATGCGCACGAGGATAAAATGCGTGAAGTTGTTTACCAGCCCGGAGAGCGCCTGAAAAAACGACCAGACAAACATGCCGATACCGAGCATGATGCGCGGCCCTTTGCGATCCAGCAACGCGCCACAGGGCAGCTGGGCAATACCATACGCCAGCGAAAAGGCGGAGAGCAGCAGACCAATCTCCGTGGCTGACAGCCCCATCTCCTGACGAATAGTCATATTCGCGACGGACAGCGAGCTGCGGTCGAGATAGTTAATCACCGCTGCCAGCAGCAGCAGCGTCATGGCGGTGATTTGAATCTTACGGATGCGTGGCGAACGAACCAGCGCGCCGCGCGCCGGAATAAACTCATCGCCTGGTGGTGTTGAGACCGTATCACTTTTACGGCCGGTAATATTTTCCATTGCCATCTCCCAGCAGGGTAGGACGCGTTGTTGTCGGGTAAGGAACTTACCGTTTCATGAGCCTGAAGGCTGTAAGCAGACTAATGAGTGTGACGGGAGATGTTGCTAAGTTGTTTCATTTCCGTGCAGCAGGTTCCGCTTCACGGTTTTTAATCGGTTTTTAATTGCGCTGATACTGGTTGATTGAGCGGATCATGGAAGATTTGGCAGTGGCGAGATGACGATGCAGCGCCCGCTGGGCATTGAGATCCTGCCGGTGAATCATTGCGGTCAGGATCGCCATATGTTCTTCGAGCGCGATGATGTTGCGCTGTTTGAGATCGCTTTCATCCCACTGATAGTGGGAATGAAAAATCACCGAAATAATTTCCATCGACTGATTAAAAAAGACGTTGTTGGCCGCCGACAGAATCAGCGTGTGCATCGCCTTATCCAGCTCCGCAAAACGACGATAGCTGCTGGCGATGCTGTCACGCAGCTCACGGTGACGGTCCAGCAGATCGCGAATGCGTATCCAGCGTTCATCACTGGCGGGCAGATTAATAAAGCGATTCAGCGCGTGGGTTTCCAGCATTTCCCGCAGTTCAAATAGCTGCTCGGCATAGGCCTGATCGAATTTTTTCATGCGCCAGTGGCCGCGTCGTATCGGCTCCAGCAGGTCATAGCGCATAAAACGCAGCAGGAATTCGCGTACCACCACCGGGCTGACTCTCATCGTCTGCGCCAGCTGCAATTCAGAAAAGTTATCGCCTGCCAGCAGCTGTCGCTGATTGATCATCTGAAAAAAGGCTTCCTCAACGCGCGCCGCCTGTTCGGCAATCGGCAGAGCGACGTCGGCAAGGCGATCTTCGCCCGCAGGCTGACGCACGATGACGTAGCTGTCATGCACTTTTTCCAGCACGCCGCGCTGATGTAAATAGTGCAGTGTATGGCGCACCGTGGTGCGGCTGATGTTAAACATTTCTGCCAGCGCAGCCTGCGGTGGCAGAGGCGACGGAATATGGCGCTGCTCAATGCCATCCAGCATCTGATTAATGACGTTGTGACGTAAATCCTGACTACGGCTCATGGCAGTTCCCGGTTTTTTATTCATTAAAAACCATGCAAAGCCCAAAAAAACGCTGTGTTGTCACAGTTCTGTACACGGAGTGCGCTGCTGTCGGCGATTATTGGTCATAACAGCGCAGAGATAACAGGAGATTAACAATGACAACAATGAATACGCTGGTCTGTGCCGAACCGCGCAGCATGCAGTGGCAAACCCGTGAGAAACCCACTGCGCAGCCGGGCGAAGCGCTGTTGAAAATAGTGGCGGCCGGCATTTGCGGCACCGACATTCATGCCTGGGGCGGCAATCAGCCGTTCTTCAGCTATCCACGCGTGCTGGGCCATGAACTTTGCGGCGAAGTGGTGGCGTTGGGCAGCGGCGTCAGCGATTTTCACGTCGGTCAACGCGTGGCGTTGATGCCTTATCTCTCCTGTCAGCGCTGTGGTGCCTGCCAGAGCGGCAAGAGCAACTGCTGTGAAAATATCTCGGTGATTGGCGTGCATCAGGATGGTGGCTTTTGCGATTTCCTCAGCGTGCCAGTGAGCAATCTGCTGGCTGTTGATGCGCTACCGCCTGAAGCGGCGGCATTGATTGAGCCGTTCGCCATCAGCGCCCATGCGGTGCGCCGGGCGACCATTGTCGCGGACGATCATCTGCTGGTGGTGGGTGCCGGGCCGATCGGCCTTGGCGTCGCCGCCATTGCCGACGCTGCGGGTGCAAAAGTGGTAGTGGCAGACACCAGCGATTTTCGCCGGGAGCATGTGGCACAGCAGCTTGGTCTGGTGACGCTGAACCCGCTCGATGCCGGTTTTGATGCGGCGCTACGCGATCAGTTCAACGGCATGCTGGCAGAAAAGGTGATCGACGCCACCGGCAGTCCAGCGGCGATGAACGGCGTGGTGAACCTGATTCGCCACGGCGGCAGCGTGGTGTTTGTCGGCCTGCACAAAGGCGATCTGGTGATTCCCGACAGCGATTTCCACAAGAAAGAGACCACCCTGATGGGCAGCCGCAACGCCACGCGCGAAGATTTTGACAAGGTGCGCGAGCTCATGGCCGCAGGCAGCCTACGCGCCGACATGATGTTTACCCATCGCTTTGCGTTTGCTGGCTTGGCAGATGAGTTTGAGGAGGGAGTGATTAATAACCGCAACCTGATTAAAGGCGTGGTGTTTTTCTGAGGATCAGCAACGATATGGGTTTGCCCGGAGGCGGGCGGCCTTTTGAGGGCCCGGTCAAGGTCAAAGGCGATTTCTTTCTGCCTTGCAGGCGGCCTTTTTAAGGTCCAGGTCAAGGACCATTTCGTTCTGCCTTGCAGGCTGCCTTTTTAAGGTCAAGGTCAAGGTCTATTTCGTTCTGCCTGAAGGCAGCCCGAGCAGGGCCGGCAGTCGCCCCGGCCCTGCACCCGCGCTATCCGGCAAACACAACCGCCCACTTCGTGGGTGCCCTCAGCAACAGCGTTTTCCTGACGGACCTGGCGCGATTCGCTCCCGGCTCAGCGCACCCTCTCGCCGCATCCCTGCGGCTCGCCCTGGAAAACGCTTTTGCCTCGGCGTTTGTGATGCCTCCTAAAGGTCAAAACCCAGGTCAAAACCGAAAAGATTAAAGATGAAATTCTAAATAAATCCCAAAACTCAAAACTCAAAACTAAAGCTAAAGCCAAACACCCAAATCCAAATCGTGGAGCGTGAAGCGTGAGGCCTGAAGTCTAATAAATTAAAAAATTGAAGTACCTGTGCCTTAGATATTTGGGTTTTGACCTGGGTTTTGACCTGGGTTTTGACCTGGGTTTTGACCTGGGTTTTGACTTGGGTTTTGACCTTGAGGAGGCATCACCACCGCTGAGGAGGTAAACATTTCAGGATGACCCGCCATGGATGGCGGGGAAAGGGAGCGCTGAGCAGGAGCGAATCGCGAGCGGTCCGTGAAGAAATGTGAACCGACGAAGGTACCCGCCTGCGGCGGGCGGTTGTGTTTGCCGGATAGCCGGGGTGCAGGGGCGGGGCGCATGCCGCCCCTGCTCGGGCGGCCCGAAGGGCAGAACGAAATGGCCGTTGACCTTAAGACCTTGACCTTAAGACGTTGACCTTAAAGCCGCCAGCAAGGCAGAACGAAATGGCCGTTGACCTTAAGACATTGACCTTAAAAAGCCGTCTGCCAGACAAAAGCCACCCGCTTCCGGGCACCCCAAAACCGCCGTTGACCTTGACCTCTGGCCGCCTGCAAGGCAACACTATCGCCCCTTTGTTTTGCTGGAACTGAATTGTGTTGAAATCGATGCTGGCCGTGATGCTGGGCGGTGCCGTGGGCTGTACGCTGCGCTGGTTAATCTCGCTGCGCTTTAACGCGCTGTTTCCTAACCTGCCGCCGGGGACGCTGATCGTTAACCTGGCGGGCGGCTTTATTATTGGCGCGGCGATGGCATGGTTTGTGAAAAATCCGCAAATCGATCCGCTGTGGAAATTGCTGATCGTCACCGGTCTGTGCGGCGGATTAACCACCTTTTCGACCTTCTCGGCAGAGATTCTTATGATGCTGCAATCGGGCAAATATCTCTGGGCGATGGGCAGCGTGCTGGTGCACGTAGTGGGTTCACTGCTGATGACCTTTGCCGGATTCACGCTGATAACGCTGCTGGGCTGAGCCTCAGCTTTACGCATTTTCTTACCAAAACCAGCGGCTTAATCGCAGAGACTTCCTAAACTCACTGTTATTAACCGGTGAGTTAGCGAGGAGACGATGCGTAATCCAACATTTTTAAATCTGGTGCTGCTGTCGGGCGATGCGGCGCAAAAGCTACGTACGGCCAGCGCCGCCGGTTTTGAGCAGGTGGAAATCTGGCGGGAGGATGCCGGGCAGAATACCGCCGCGCTGGCGCAGCTGGCAGGCGAAATCGGCCTCGGTTTTACCAATCTGCAAGTGCTGCGCGATGCCACCGGCGTACCCACCGCGCAGCGTGAGGCGAAACGCGAAGAAGCGCGGATGTTCTTCCAGCTGGCAAAACAACTGGGCTGTGACACGGTACAGGCGCCCGCGTCGACAGATAAACAGTGCGTGGCGGAGAATATCGATGATGACCTGCGCTGGCTCTCTGCCGAAGCGGCGCGTCACAACCTGCGGCTGATGTATGAGCCGATGGCGTGGAGCCAGATCGATTATACGTTGCCGCAGGCCTGGCAGCGTTTACAGCGGCTCAATCTGCCCAACGTCGGTCTGGTGGTTGATCTGTTTCACATCTGCGCGCGCGGCGGCAGCGTCAGCGATTTGGCGGGCATTCCGATGCACCGCATCTATGAAGTACAGTTGTGCGATGTCGCCGAGCCGGTATCGCCGCAGGAGATGGAGCGGCTGTTTGATACTGCACGCCATCGGCGTCAGTTGCCGGGCGAGGGCTATCTGCCGATAGCCGAGTTTGTCGACTACCTGAAAAGCGCCGGCTATGCCGGTCCGGTGGGCATTGAAGTCTTTAATGACCATCTGAAACAGCTGTCGGCAGAGGCCGCGGCGCAACGCGCTTTTCAGGCGTTACGCCGTGCCTGGCCGGAAGATTAATCGTGCAGGCACTGCGCGATAAAGGTGGCGGCACGGCGCGCACCCTGGCCGGAAATAGTATGGCCGGTAGCGGGCTCAAACTGCGTTTCCACGTGTACGCCAGCGCCTTTCAAACGCAGCGCCGCCGCTTCGCTCTCCATCCACGGAATCACGTCGTCATCCTGACCGTGCACGATCAGCGCGGGCGTGTTGGTGCAGGGCGACAGCGCTGATGTGGCGAGCCGACCCGAAAAAGCCACTACGCCAGCAAACTGCCAGCGGCCTGACGCCAGCGCATCCAGCGCCATGATCGAACCCTGCGAGAATCCCACCAGAATGACCCGATCTTCGGTCACGCTGTGCGCCTGCAAAAGAGCACGCAGCTGTTGATCGAACGCCTCGCGTGCCGCCAGCACCCGTCCTGGACGGTTCTGTTCGGTAATCGCCTGCAGACTAAACCACTGAAAGCCCGCGCCGTGTTCAAAATGAAAGGGAGCATCAGGGGCAGCAAAGCTCACGCCCTGCAAGAGCGGCGCCCAGTGCTCGCCCAGTCCAGCCAAATCGTCGCCGTTGCTGCCGACGCCGTGCAGAAATATCACTAAGCCTTTTCGCATATGCATACCTTTTTTGCTGATTACGCCAGTCTGGCCATGATGGTAACGTCACGGTACTGGCCTTCCCGCAGCGCAGCACGGCGGCGTACACCTTCCTGTTCAAAACCCATGCGTTCATAGAGCCGAATGGCGCGCTGGTTATCGGTGAAGGCTTCCAGTTCAAGCCGCGTGGCGCCAAACCAGTTAAAGGCGTAATCGATCGCTGCTGCGACCAGCTGTTGGCCGACGCCGCGCCCGCCGTAGTTGGGATCGACCACCAGGCCAAACCCGATCGTTTGCCGAATGCGCACGTTACTGTTAATGAACAGGCTAATTTCACCCACCACCTGGCCATCCATTTCCGCCACGAAGCCGGGCGCGCCGTCGTTTGCCTGACGCTCGAACTTTTTACGCCAGCTATCGAGGGTAGGAAAGGGCAGCTGAAGCGTCCACTGATAAACCTCAGGATAACTGTGGATGCGCTGACAGGCCGCGGCATCGTCGATTTCCCGGCCCCTGATCGTAATGTCCATCGCCTCTCTCCGTGTTGCGCGCTAAACGATTATATTGCAACCAAATTTGCCACAGGTAAACCGGCATCTCCGCGGGGAATAACGGAAGCGGTAACGATCTTGCACTACGCTAAAGGCTTCGAATGGACTGAATATGGACCCGCTATGTTGTATCGCCGTTTCGAGAGATTCATCAATATTTTCCAGGATGCGCCCGCCGGTGCGCCACCCGATCGGGTGGGGGCCTTTTACTGGTTTTATCTGCGCCAGGTCTGGCCAAGCTTTGTGGCGCTGCTGGCGGTGGGGCTGGCTTCCTCACTGATCGAGGTGGCACTGTTCAGCTATCTCAGCCGCATTATCGATCTGGTTAATCACGCCTCACCGGCCACGCTTTTCAGCGAGAACTGGCCGATTTTGCTCTGGATGGCGATTGTGGCGCTGATTTTACGGCCAGTGGTGATAGGTCTGCATGATCTGCTGGTGCACCAGAGCATTAACCCGAGTATGACCAGCATGATCCGCTGGCAGCATCACAATTACGTACTGCGCCAAAGCCTTAACTTTTTCCAGAGCGATTTTTCCGGCCGTATCGCCCAGCGCATCATGCAAACCGGCAACGCCCTGCGTGATTCTGCGGTCCAGCTGGTGGATGCCATCTGGCACGTGGTGATCTATGCCGTGACCTCGCTGGTGCTGTTTGCTCAGGCGGACTGGCGGCTGATGATTCCGCTGGTGCTGTGGATTATCGGCTACAGCAGCGCGCTGCGTTACTTTGTGCCGCGCGTGAAGGCGCGTTCGGTGGTCTCTTCAGAAGCGCGTTCAAAGCTGATGGGCACCATCGTTGATGGCTACACCAATATCGCCACCATCAAGCTGTTCGCCCACAGCGATCTGGAACGGCAATATGCCCGCGAAGCGATCACCGAACAGACCGAGAAAACGCAGATCGCCAGCCGAATGGTCAGCAGCATGGACGTTACGCTGTCGATTCTCAACGGTCTGTTGATTGTGGCCACCAGCGGGCTGGCGCTCTGGCTGTGGAGCCAGTCACTGATCAGCGTGGGAGCCATAGCGCTGGCGACCGGTTTGGTAATCCGTATCGTCAACATGTCCGGCTGGATCATGTGGGTGGTCAATGGCATCTTCGAAAACATCGGCATGGTGCAGGATGGCCTGAAAACCATCGCCCAGCCGCTGAGCGTGCAGGATGTGCCACAGGCGAAAAGCCTGCAGGTGACGCGCGGAAACATTCGTTTTTATGCGGTGCAGTTCGACTACGGCGGCAGCCGTCAGGTGATCAACAACCTCAATCTGGATATCAAACCCGGTGAAAAAATTGGCCTGATCGGCCCGTCCGGCGCCGGCAAATCGACGCTGGTTAACCTGCTGTTGCGGCTCTATGACATCAACAGCGGCCGCATTCTGATTGACGATCAAAATATCGCGCAGGTCAGCCAGGAGAGCTTACGCGCGCAGATCGGTATGATTACCCAGGACACTTCGCTGTTGCACCGTTCGATTCGCGAAAACCTGCTGTATGGCCGCCCGGATGCCAGCGAACAGGAACTGGCGCTGGCGATTCAGCGCGCCCGCGCCGACGAATTTATTCCGCTGCTCTCCGATGCGCAGGGCCGCACCGGGCTGGATGCGCACGTCGGCGAGCGCGGCGTTAAGCTTTCTGGCGGTCAGCGCCAGCGTATCGCCATCGCACGTGTGCTGCTGAAAGATGCGCCGATTCTGATCATGGATGAGGCGACCTCGGCGCTGGATTCTGAAGTGGAAGCGGCGATTCAGGAGAGCCTGGAAACGCTGATGCAGGGCAAGACGGTGATTGCCATTGCGCACCGGCTCTCCACCATCGCCAAAATGGATCGGCTGATTGTGATGGAGCACGGCCAGATTGTGGAGATGGGCAGCCACCAGCAGCTGTTGGCACAGCAGGGATTGTACGCCCGCCTGTGGCAGCATCAGACCGGTGGCTTCGTCGCGGAGGAGTAAGCTACGCCTCGCCACGACGGTAGGGCAGCGCGCCAAGGGCGTCGTCCGCCCACTGCAGCACCGCGGCGCGCTCCTCTTCCAGAAAGTCGCCCACCGCATCGCGTAGACCGGGATGCAGCAAATAGTGCCACGATGAGGTGATCTGCGGCGCAAAGCCGCGGATCAGCTTGTGCTCGCCCTGGGCACCGGCATCAAACTCGCGCAGGCCATGCGTAATGGCAAACTCCATGCCCTGATAAAAGCAGGTCTCAAAATGCAGGCGATCAAACTCCGCCAGACAGCCCCAGTAGCGGCCATACAGCGTACTGCCGCTGACCAGGCTGAACGCCATCGCCACCGGCTGCGTCTGCCGTTCGGCGATTACCACCTGAATCTTTTGCGGCATTCGCTCCGCCAGCAGGCTGAAAAATTCACGGCTTAAATAGGGATACTGGCCGCGTACCGCATAGGTGTTGACGTAACAGTGATAGACAAAATCCCACTGACTTTCCGTGAGCTCATCGCCGCGATACCAGACAAACGCCATATCCGCCGCCGCCACCTGCTCACGCTCTTTGCGCAGCTGTTTACGCTTGCGCGACATCAGCGTGTCGAGGAAATCCTGAAAGTCGCGGTAGCCGGGGTTGTGCCAGCGATACTGGCAGCCGAGGCGCAGCAGCCACTCTGGCTGCGAGGCGAGCAGATCGTTGCTGGCCGCATCGGTAAAGTTGATATGGGCGCTGCTTAACTGATGCTGAAGCAGATATTCCGGCAGAGCGCTCAACAGCGCGGCGCTGGCAGCGGCATCGCCAAGCACGCGCGCGCCGCCGACTGGCGTAAACGGAATCGCGCCCAGCCATTTGGGATAATAGGGCAGATTGGCGCGGCGACAGGCATCTGCCCATCCTTGATCGAAAACATATTCGCCGCGGGAGTGGCTTTTGCGGTAGCCGGGCAGCGCCGCCAGCAGCTGGCCATCCTGCTGCCAGAGCAGATGATCGGGCTGCCAGCCGGTGGCGGCGCTAACGCTGCCGCTCTCTTCCAGCGTGCTGAGAAAGGCGTGGCTTAAAAAAGGATTATCATCGGGCAGCAACCGATCCCAGTCGGCGGCGGCAAGTTCAGACAGGGCGGTAACACGAACTAACGGCATTGCAGGCTCCCGTACAGCATTGACGGACAGCCCTATAGTCAAGCAGGTTTTGCCGCGACTGCAAAGGTCGCCCGCACGCAATGTGTGCGGGCGGAATCCTCAGGCATGGCCGGTAACCTGCGGTTTATCATCGGCGTAGCGCGGTGCGGCGGCATCGTCCTGCGCATCGCCCACGCGATGAATCGGCCCCATCACAAACAGGAACAGCAGCGCGGCAACGATGCAGTGTGCGGCCACAAACAGCAGGCCGATGCCGTAGCTGCCGGTCAGCGCCACAATGACGCCAAACAGCAGCGGGGTTAAAATCCCGGCGATATTGCCGATGCCGTTGAAGATAGCGCCCGCCAGGCCAACCGCCTCTTTCGGCGCGGTATCGCTGATCACCGCCCAGGTGCCCGCGCCCGCCGCCACGCCTTTACCGAAGAAGGCGAACGACATAATGGCGATGATCCAGACGTTGCTGCTTACCACCGCCGCAATCACCAGCGTTGATGCCATCAGCATGCCGACAATATAGGGCGTTTTGCGCGCCCACGAGATGCTCCAGCCCTGAGTAATCAGCCGGTCGGAAATATATCCGCCGGAGATACCGCCGAGAAAACCAAACAGGGCGGGCGCGATGGTGGCAAAACCGGCATCAAGAATATTCATGCCGCGCGACTGCACCAGATAGATCGGAAACCAGGTAATGAAAAAATAGCTCAGCGCGATGATGCAGTACTGGCCGATGTAGGCGCACCACAGCATGCGATTGTTGAGCAGCTTTTTCACCGTCGCTTTGCTCAGACGTGAAGGCGCGGTGCGCGCCGCATGACTGTCGATCTCCACCAGCGCGCCGCCGTCAACGATATGGCGCAGCTCAGCGGGCGATACGCCGGGATGCTGGCGCGGCTCTTTCATAAACCACATCCAGATAAATACCGTCATCACGCCGATGCCGCCGAGCACGAAGAACGGCCACTCCCAGCCAAAGCGTGACACCAGCCAGCCGGAAAGCGGTGAGAAAATCGCCACGGCGAAATATTGCGACGATGAAAACAGCGACGACGCGCGGCCACGTTCCGCTTTGGGAAACCACATGATGGTCACGCGCGCGTTGGCGGGAAAGCTCGGCGCCTCAATCAGGCCGAGCAGGAAGCGCAGGGCGAACATCAGCGCCAGCGCGCCGGTTAGCCCCTGCGCAAATTCACCGACAAAACCCATGGCAATGGTGGCCAGCGACCACAGCGCCAGCGTAATGCCATACACGCGTTTGGTGCCAAAGCGATCGAGAAACAGGCCGCCGGGGATCTGGCCGATCACATAGGCCCAGCTGAACGCCGAAAGGATCAGGCCGAGCTGGATGGGCGACAGGCCGAACTCCTGTTTAATCGCCGAACCGGAAATCGACAGGATAGAGCGATCGGCGTAGGCCACCACCGACAGCAGCAGAATCAGCATCAGGATCCAGATGCGCACGTAACTCGTTTTCTCAGCCAGCGGGGCTTTCAGCATGGGGTCATTCCTTCTGAGCGGAAGAGAGAGGCAGCGAAATTTCAGCTGAAAAGCAAATATAGGAAGGCGCGCCACAACGGTCATTGGGCGAATGGTGAAAAGCAGGGCGGGAAAACAGGGGCATTTTGGCATCCACCACAAGTGAAGTTGCGGTGCGCCACAGATTCAACGGTAACGCTAAGTTATTACAGGGAATTGTGCCAGAGATCGAGACAAAGGGCGCGATGGTGGTCTATGTCGGGGATGCGGCGGCGCATAACAAGCCAGCCGATCGACGCTTTTTTTACCCAATTGCAATGAAGTAATTTCGTCGATCTGCCGATAGATCCGGTATTCAATGGCTGTCCAGGAACACTATCGTGATTAAGCTGATCCCCGTCAGCGAACTGTTACCCGGGATGTTTCTCCACAAGCTTGAAGTATTTTGGGTGCACGATTCGCGCGTGCGCAACCAGATGCTGCTGACCGATCCGCGCCAGATCGCGGCGATCAAAGAGAGCGGCATTGAGAAAGTCTGGATCGATCTTGCCAAAAGCGTGCCTCATGCATCCGCTAACAGCGAGACGCTACGCGTGCCTGAGATAACGCCAGGCGGATTTGACAGTGAAGTGGAGCGCGCTCGCCAGATTTTCCAGCAGGGGAAAGGGCAAATCATGGCGATGTTTAACGAGGCTCGCCTTGGCACTTCGCTGGATCTCACCAGCGCATCCGCGCTGGTGGACGATATTGCCGGATCGGTGAAGCGCCATCCTTCGGCGTTGCTCAGCGTGGCGCGCCTGAAAAATCACGATGATTATACCTGGCTGCACTCCATGGCGGTGTGTGCGCTAATGGTGTCGCTGGCGCAAAAGATGGGCTACGACGATAAGCAAACGCTGCGCGCGGGCATGGGCGGGCTGCTGCATGACATCGGCAAAGCGTCGGTGCCGCTGGCAATTCTCAACAAACCCGGCAAGCTGACCGATGAAGAGTTCATCATCATGCAGCAGCATCCGATAATGGGCGCGCAGATGCTGATGGAAGCCGAGGCGGACGCTGACATTATTGATATTGCGCTGCACCACCACGAAAAATTCGACGGCAGCGGCTATCCTCACCGGCTGGCGGGAAAAGGCATCAGTGAGCTGTCGCGGATGACCGCGGTATGCGATGTATACGACGCGATTACGTCGATGCGGCCTTATAAAGAGGGCTGGAATCCGGCAGAGGCGATGCACCGCATGGCCAGCTGGAGCGGTCATTTTGACCGTGCCATCTTTCATATGTTTGTGAAGTCGCTGGGGATCTATCCGGTGGGATCGCTGGTGCGTCTGGCGTCAGGGCGGGTCGCGCTGGTCACTGAGGTGGGCAACACATCCCTGTTGCGCCCTAAGGTCAATATTTTCTATTCGTTGCGTACCCAGCGTGAAATTCCCCCTGAGGCCCTGGATCTGGCAGACAGCTTCTGCTGCGACAGCATCATCGGGCCTGAGGACAGTAACCTGTGGCAGCGCTTTAATCTCAGCAGCGTCTGGCGCGTGGGCGCCACCGCTTAGCGAGGTTTTATCTTCAGGGCCAGCGCGCTGGCAGGATCAAACAGCGACAGGCTTTCGATCTGATCGAGCATAATCACTTTGCGAAACGACATTGCCGAGTTCGGCTCCGAGGTCAGCGAAATATTATGTTCGTCATACCAGGCGCTGTAGTTGTGCTCCACCACCAGATCCAGCGTTTGTTTATCGCGATAGCCGCTAAGAAACGGGATCAGCACGACGTTGTTGGTATTGGGATTACCGCTGTCGAAGGTCGCAGTGTGAATCATGCCGATATAAATACGCCGTGAAGTCAGCGTCACCCACGCCAGTTCGCCCTCTTCCATACATTGATAAAGCAAACCTTCGACGCCGTTGGTGTGCGAAAGCTGTTTATAGAGCTTTTGTCTTCCGCTGGAATCGAGACGCGCGCTACCCGACCAGTTTGAGCGATACAGGCAGAGTAGTACGGTAAAGATCAGCGTGATCAGCACCGGTGCCTGAATGCCCAGGAAGCTCCAGTTCATGAACTCCATCTGGTAGTGATAGTAAACGTCCTGCGAATGCGGAAAGCTGTTACGTACCACCGAAACGACTAACAGCATCAGCCAGATTAAACCGGTAGCAATCAGCCCCTGAACCACAAAAATGCAGCCGTAGAGCGCGACCAAAAAGTAAACGTCCCAGCCGAACGAACGCTTGATTTTAAAGCGCGACGACAAATCGCGGCTGGTGTACCAGTAGCCGCACACCATTAACACCATAAAAATTGCTGTACTCATCAGGCTCTCTTCAGTGCGTTGACATGTTTCATAAAGTCGGCCTGCACCGCCTCGTTTTGCAGGTTTACCGTGGCTTTGCCATCTTCATCGATAAAAATACGCTCCCCTTCAGCAAGTGAATCTTCAATCTCGCTGCGATTGATCACCTGCAGTAATTTTTCCGGGCTGGTAAACAACGATCGAATAATTTTGAACATGCTTTTCTCCTGTGAAAAAAAAGTTTACGCGTAACGACGCAAATCACCAGGGAGATAACTCTGGATTCGCATCGGCAGGTGCAACAAGCGCAGCGGCAAATCTGGCTACAGCGCAAGCGGTACGCGGGAAGATCGACTTTTCAGCCCTTGCGTTATTTTTTTACGCTGAACCGCTATAACGATAGCTTATGGACAAGAGAGCCGCGCAGCACCCTGCTAGCGCGGCAGTCGCAAGGTAATTTTCCCGTCAGCATGACAACGGATAACTGTCTGCAATGCCATGACGATTCCCTGAATTAACTTCACATTTCATGCGGTATACTGCGCAACCTGTTTACTCACCGACTGGAAATTATGGAACGCTTTATTGAAAACCTGATGTACTCTTCGCGCTGGCTGCTGGCGCCGGTTTACTTTGGTCTTTCTCTTGGTCTGCTGGCGCTGACCGTTAAGTTTTTTCAGGAAATTTTTCACATCCTGCCCAATATCTTCAGCATCGCAGAGAACGATCTGATTCTGTTGCTGCTTTCGCTGGTGGACATGACGCTGGTCGGCGGTTTGTTGGTGATGGTGATGCTTTCAGGTTACGAAAACTTCGTTTCCAAGCTCGATATCGACGAACACAAAGAAAAGCTAAGCTGGCTGGGAAAAATGGACTCCGGCTCGCTGAAAAACAAAGTGGCCGCCTCGATCGTTGCCATTTCGTCGATTCACCTGCTGCGTGTTTTTATGGAAGCGCGCAACGTGTCGAACGATAAGCTGATGTGGTACGTGATTATCCACCTGACGTTTGTGCTGTCGGCCTTTGTTATGGGCTGGCTGGATAATATGTCGCGGACAGAGAAGAAGTAAGCAGGTGGGGCTGCGGCCTTAAGCAGGCCGGGCTTTTGCCTTACGCAGGCGGCGTTTTAAGGTCAACGTCTTAGGGTCAATGTCTTAAGGTCAATGTCTTAGGGTCAAAGGCCATTTCGTTCTGCCTGAAGGCAGCCCGAGCAGGGCCAGGTCAAAGACGATTTCGTTCTGCCTAAAGGCAGCCCGAGCAGAGCCAGGTCAAAGACGATTTCGTTCTGCCTGAAGGCAGCCCGAGCAGGGCCAGGTCAAAGGCGATTTCGTTCTGCCTAAAGGCAGCCCGAGCAGGGCCAGGTCAAAGGCGATTTCGTTCTGCCTAAAGGCAGCCCGAGCAGGGCCAGGTCAAAGACGATTTCGTTCTGCCTGAAGGCAGCCCGAGCAGGGCCAGGTCAAAGACGATTTCGTTCTGCCTAAAGGCAGCCCGAGCAGGGCCGGCAGTCGCCCCGGCCCTGCACCCGCGCTATCCGGCAAACACAACCGCCCACTTCGTGGGTGCCCTCAGCAAAAGCATTTTCCTGACGGACCAGGCGCGATTCGCTCCTGCTCAACGCACCCTCTCGCCGCATCCCTGCGGCTCATCCTGGAAAATGCTTTCGCCTCGGCGTCTGTGATGCCTCCTCAAGGTCAAAACCCAGGTCAAAACCGAAAAGATTAAAGATGAAATTCTAAATAAATCCCAAAATCCAAAATCCAAAATCCAAAATACAAAATACAAAATACAAAATACAAAATACAAAATACAAAATACAAAATACAAAATACAAAATACAAAATACAAAATACAAAATCTAAAGCTCAAAGCTCAAAGCTCAAAGCTCAAAGCTCAAAGCTCAAAGCTCAAAGCTCAAAGCTCAAAGCTCAAAGCTCAAAACTCAAAACTCAAAACTCAAAACTCAAAACTCAAAACTCAAAACTCAAAACTCAAAACTCAAAACTCAAAACTCAAAACTTAAAGCTAGAGCTAAACATCCAAATCCAAATCCAACTCCAAATCCAAATCCAAATCCAAATCCAAATCCAAATCCAAATCCAAATCCAAATCCAAACCCAAATCGTGGAGCGTGGAGCGTGGAGCGTGAGGCGTGAGGCCTGAAGTCTAATAAACTAAAAAATCGAAGTACCTGTGCCTTAGATATTTGGGTTTTGACTTGGGTTTTGACTTGGGTTTTGACTTGGGTTTTGACTTGGGTTTTGAACTAAGTTTTGAACTAGGTTTTGACCTGGGTTTTGACCTGGGTTTTGACCTTGAGGAGGCATCACCACCGCTGAGGAGGTGAACATTTTGGGATGTCCCGCCATGGATGGCGGGACAAGGGAGCGCTGAGCAGACAAAAACGCCGGGAGCGTTTTTGAACAGCGCTTGCGTTGCCCCGAAGGGGTGAGCCTCAGGATGAGGCGAATACTCCGAATCGCGAGCGGTCCGTGAAGAAATGTGAACCGACGAAGGTACCCGCCTGCGGCGGGCGGTTGTGTTTGCCGGATAGCCGGGGTGCAGGGGCGGGGCGCATGCCGCCCCTGCTCGGGCGGCCCGAAGGGCAGAACGAAATGGCCGTTGACCTGGCCGTTGACCTGGCCTTTAAGCGAGCTGCCTGCAAGGCAGAACGAAATGGCCGTTGACCTTAAGACGTTGACCTTAAAGACGTTGACCTTAAAGGCCAGCCTGCAAGGCAGAACCAAACTCACGCCCCGCTGTTAAACAAGCCGTCTGCCAGGCGGCCCTCCTGGCTCCCCAACCCTGATTGCCTGGGTGCCGGTCAGGCCGGGCATCACCGCTTTCATCATCGCCAGAAACGTGCGCAGGCGCGCCGGATAATAACTTGCCCACGGATAGATCAGGTAAACCGGCAGGGGTGAGGCTTGCCACTCGGGCAGCAGATGCACCAGCTTGCCGCTGGCCAGATCGTCCTGCACGATCCAGGCGGAAACGATGGCGATGCCAAGGCCGGAGCGGGCAGCGCGTTGAATAGCATACAGGCTGTCGCTGCTCAGGCGCGGCGCAATCGCCAGGTTCACCTTCTCCTGCTCACCTCGACTGAGAACAATTTCGTTGCGATAAAAAGTGCTCAGCGCCAGCCACGGCAAATCGGTTAACTGTTCCACCCCGGTAATCGATGGATGAGCCGCCAGCAACTCGGGCGAGGCAACGATAATGCGCGGCACTTCCGCCAGCAGGATGGCAACCAGCGCCGGATCGAGCTGGGTACCGACCTGAATCGCGCAGTCAACGCCGTCAGCGATAAAGTCGGGCGAATGGTCATTCAGCATCCACTCGACGTTAACCTGTGGATAGCGCCGCAGATACTCAGCCAGCGGCGCAATCATCTGATCCTGCCCAAAGGCGTGCGGCGCACGAACGCGCAATGTGCCCGCCGGAGCGTCACTGGCACCGGTTAACTCATCCGCCAGCGCATGCCAGGTCTCCAGTAGCTGGCGGGCATGGGCGTAACAGCGTTCGCCATCGTCGGTGAGTTTGAACGCATGCGTGGTGCGCTGAATCAGCTTCAACCCAAGCAGCTTCTCAAGCGCCTGCAGGCGTCGGCTGATGGTCGGTTGCGTGGTGTTAAGCCGCATCGCCGCCGCAGACAAGTTGCCGCTTTCGACAATGCGAATAAAGGTCTGCATCAGTTCAATGCGGTCCGGGCCGCCGCCATAGTGGGTATTCATACGTCTCTCGTATAACAGTTCTGTCTGTCACGGGTCTACCGCGTATTAATAATATGACGTCTAATAGCGCCATACCGCAATGAGGAGTATCACCATGAGCGCCAATATTACCGATTCCGCTACGCCTGCTGCGCCACATCCCCTTTCTGCTGGCGTTGTGTTTACGCTTGCCGCCGGAGCCGGGCTGAGCGTCGCGTCGATTTACTACAGCCAGCCGATGCTGGGCATTATGGGCGACGATTTTCACGCCAGCATCAGCGCGCTGGGCAGCGTGCCAATGTTAACGCAGGCGGGCTACGCGCTGGGCATCATGCTGCTGGCCCCGCTGGGCGATCGTCACGATCGTCGCAACATCATTTTGATCAAGGGCATCATGCTGATGGCGGCGCTGCTGCTGTGCGGATTTTCCGGCAGCCTGAACGCGCTGTTACTCGCCAGCTTCGTGATCGGCATGACCGCAACGGTGGCGCAGGATATCGTGCCCACCGCCGCGACGCTGGCGCCTGAGGCGCAGCGCGGCAAAATTGTCGGCACCGTAATGACCGGCCTGCTGGTGGGCATTTTGCTGTCTCGGGTGGTCAGCGGGGCGGTCGGCGAGTATTTCGGCTGGCGCAGCATGTACTTTCTGGCGGCGGCCACCGTGCTGCTGATCAGCGTCGCGCTGTGGCGCATCCTGCCGCATATTCGTCCTGCGACCACCGTCAGCTATCCGTCGTTGTTAGCATCAATGTGGCATCTGTGGCGCGAGCACCAGACGCTGCGGCGTGCGGCGCTGGCGCAGGGCCTGCTGTCAGTGGCGTTCAGCGCCTTCTGGTCAACGCTGGCGCTGATGCTCAACGCCGATTTTCATCTCGACAGCGCGGTGGCGGGTGCCTTTGGTCTGGCCGGTGCTGCGGGTGCGCTGGCGGCGCCGCTGGCCGGGATGTTTGCCGATCGGGTCGGCCCGGCGCGGGTCACGCAATATGGCGCATCACTGGTAATGATCGCCTTTGCGCTGATGTTCCTGCTGCCGCTGTTTTCGCCTGCCGGTCAGCTGACGCTGATTGTGATCAGCGCCATCGGCTTCGATTTAGGCGTGCAGGCCACGCTGGTAGCGCACCAGACGCTGATTTACAGCCTGGTGCCGGAGGCGCGCAGTCGACTAAACGCGCTGCTGTTCACCGTGGTGTTTATCGGCATGGCCGCCGGTGCCGCGCTGGGATCGGCTGCGCTGGAGCACTGGCACTGGACCGGCGTTGTGGCGCTGGCCACGCTGGCTGCGGCAGCGAGTTTGCTGGTGCGTCTTTTCAGCCGTCATCTGCATGACTAAGCCGCTGAAAAACGAAACGGTAATAAATAACGCTTTGGCCCTGTTTCCATCATAAGTCAGCAGAAATTCTGCATCAGGCCGGTAATGTGCCAGGCTTAATGCAGTTATTTTTTATTCTGAAAAGCGGAATGTTATGGGATTTTTGGCGTGGACCGCCCTGACCGGCGGTCTGTTATTGTTAATGTCGTTGTCTTCAAGCTGGATCCATCGTGGACCAGTGACTTCCTTTGGTTTGTATCTTATCGCCGGGATTATTATTGGCCCGTGGGTGCTCGATTTAACCCGCGTCGATATCATTGGTCAGCCTGAACTGGCCGCACACATTACCGAAATCACCATGGCCGCCTCGCTGTTTATTACCGGCCTGAAGCTGCGCTTGCCGTTTCGGGATAACAGCTGGCGCGTCGGTTTTCGCCTCGCCTTTCCCGCGATGCTGCTGACCGTGGGTGCCATGACGCTGGTGATTCATACACTGACGTCATTCAACTGGCCGCTGTCGCTGGCTTTTGCCGCCATTATCGCGCCCACCGATCCGGTGCTGGCCAGCCTGATTTCAGTAAACGATGCGCGCGATGATGATTCACTGCGCGTCGCGCTCTCCAGCGAAGCGGGCATGAATGACGGTTCCGCACTGCCGTTGCTGCTGCTGGCGGTGCTGCTATTTACCGGCCAACAGCCCGATGCGCATTTCCTTGCCCACTGGGCGATTGTCGATGTTATCTGGGCGATCGGCATGGGGCTTGCGGTGGGCTTTTTGCTTGGCCGCATGATTGGCGTGCTCGCCACCTATCTGCGCAATGCCAATAAGGATGTCGCGCCTAACGATTTTCTGGCACTGGCGCTGATGGCCTTGAGTTACGCTGCCGCGCAATATATGGATGCATCCGGCTTCCTGGCCGCCTTTGCCGCTGGCGTTGGGCTGCGTCGTGCCGAGCTCGGCTTTATTCGCAACGCACCCGCTGAGCATCTGCCGGAAGACGATCGCTGCGCACCGGCGGAAGAGCTGGTTAACCCGAATGTACGCGCCATCGGCGATGGCGGGCTGGTGAAATCGGTCGGGCTGGTGGTCAGCGACGCGCTATTCTTTGGCGACACCATCGAACGCCTGCTGGCTGCAGGCATGGTGATTGTACTGGGCATTACGCTGGCAGATCACTGGAACAGCTATGGCCTGCTGCTGGCGCTGATCCTGTTTTTCATTGTTCGTCCGCTGGCGGTCTGGCTGGCGACCATCGGTACCGGTATGCCCAGGATTCGCCGCCTGCTGATTGGCTGGCTGGGCATCCGCGGTATCGGCAGTATCAACTACATCGCCTTCGCCTGGGTACACGGCATGGGGGGTGAAGAAGCGCGGACGATGGTCGATATGGCGCTCACCTTAGTGGTGACCAGCATCGTTGTGCATGGTATTACGGTTACGCCGTTATTAAACTGGCGTACTGCGCGTCTCAGTGCGCGTCAGCAAGACAAAGAAAATGGGTAACCTTGAGCTTTCTGAACAGAGAAGGAGAGACAGATGAAGTTTGCAAAACTGCTTATCGCCGCTGCGGTGCTGGGTGCCTCCGGCTATGCTGTGGCTGATGATGAAGATCAAACCAGCACTTACGCCAGTCAGCTCTGCACGCTGGTAGCCAGTGAAAAAAGCAATGACAGCGTCGATAACTACGTGCAGAAACTGGAAACGCTAACCGCACGCAGCCAGCCGCCACATGCGATGAACAATGTGCCGTTTGATAAAGAGCAGGCCGGTGAAGTGGCACAGGGTTGGGTGTCACTGAGCGACGAGGACAAAAAGCTGGCGCGCAGCAACAATCAGCAGTGCCAGCAGATGATCATGGAGCAGGCGCAACCGTCAGATTAAACGTCAGAGTCTGCTCTTCTGCCACCACAGAAGAGCAGACCAGCAGGGCGGGTTACCGTTGCTAACGCGCATGCTGATATACAAGCCCATCCTGTTTCGTTTATTCTTGCAGCCGGATAACGCCTTATCCGTGCTGGCCGTCTGCCAGTTGACTCTCCATATGATAATTCGCTTCTGGCACCGGCTTTGCATCGGATGTCTGAGAGCGCCAGTTGTATGGCGTAACCTGTAGCGACTTGTTAACCGAAAAAGATGATTACGCGCCGTCAATTTATTTTGGGCACCGGAGCCGCCATGCTCTCGATGACCACGGGCAAGCTGTTTGCCCGCAATAATATTATCCCCCTCTGGCCGGACGATCCGCCCGGCGGCGGTGGCCCGTCGGGTGCGCTCCACGTTTCTGCGAACGGCTCCTGGTCGAACATCGTCAGCCCAACGATTCAGCGCTTTCAGCCGGAGAACCCCAACGGCGAAGCGGTATTGATCGCTGCTGGCGGCGGTTATCGCTGGATTGGCATGGGCGGCGAAGCCTGGCCGGTGGCGCACTGGCTAAACGCACGCGGCTATACCGCCTATGTGCTGAGCTATCGTCTGCCACATGAGAAGTGGCGCGCCGGCAACATGGCGCCGCTGCAGGATGCGCAGCGGGCGATACGGCTGGTGCGCTCGATGGAGCGTCGGGTACATGCGCTGGGCTTTTCAGCGGGCGGGCATCTGCTGGGTATGGCGGCCGCGCGGCCCGATTTCGTTACCTACGCGCCGCAGGACGATCTCGACATGGTGGTACCGCGGGTCGACACCGTCGGCCTGATCTATCCGGTGATTACCCTGGAGCCACCTTATACGCACACCAATACGCATCTGATGATGGTCGGCCGCGATATTGCGCCGGGCGAAGAGGCGAAGTGGTCGGTGCAAAACTATGTGACCAAACAGTTTCCGCCAACGTTTCTGGCGCAGGCGGAAGACGATCACACCTCAAATCCGTACAACACGCTGCTGATGCGCGATACCTGCCGTCGCGCGGGCGTGCCGGTGGAGCTGGTGCAGATTTCGCGTGGCGGTCACGGCTTCGGTCTGGGCCGCGCCGGGACGCCCGCCGCCATCTGGGATGAAGTGTACGCCAGCTGGCTCAGCGCCCACGGTTGATAGCGTTTAACCGCCTGGCGCACATGCAGGCCAGCGGTTTATCCTTCATGTCACGTCGTTAATTTTATTCTGCTCAAACTATCCTCCTGATTGATAAACACTTCTTCTGATTTAGCGACTAAATTTAATTTTATTTTCCTTTGTATTTAAGAAATGGCTCATTGTGTCGTATTAAAAAAGTAAATCAATTTCCTAAACAGACCTGTGACTACCATGACACCAATTAACTGGCACACGATCGAGCGGGTGATTTATATCAACCTGAATAAACGCAAAGATCGTCGTGTACGTATGGCCCGCCAGCTTAAAAAGCTCGGTATTCCAGCCGAAAAAATTATTCGTCTGGAAGCAACAGAGTACACTCCTGGTTATATTGGCTGTGCAAAGTCACATATTCGTGCGCTGGAGATGGCGCAGGCGAATAACTGGAAAAATGTGCTGATCCTTGAAGATGACATTGAGTTTCATCAGGATGAAGCGACAATACATCGCCTGAATAAATATTTCACAGCCCTACAGAATATTAGCTGGGATGTCGGCTTGCTGGCTGCTAACTACCACAGTGCTACCGCATTTAACAGCGTTGATTATCTCATTAAGGCGGAAAAAGCGTGGTGCACCTGCGCCTATCTGGTTAATGAACACTATTATTCCATCTTGATGGATAATTTCCAGCAGGCCATGCAGAGGCTGCTCGAGGGCTGGAAACCATGCTATTTTTCGATTGATGTGAGCTGGCACGAATTAATGCGCCGTGACCGTTGGTTAGGTATTTTTCCCAATGCCGGATATCAGATTGCGGATAAAAGTGATATTGAAAACAATTATGTTGATTATCGCGCACTGTTTGATAAACCGCTATCCGCTATTACCTCCTCAGCCCTGCGTCGCTGCGAAGAAAAAATAAAAGTCGACTTCTATTTTCAGTGGGCGCCCAACTGGACGAATTTCGAAAGCGTACTGCAAGCGATGCAGAATAATGCACATTTCGATTGTCAGGTGGTGGTCATGCCACACCTGGCTTTAGGTCACACCGGCCATGACTGCGCGGCACAGCGCGAGTTGCTGGCTGGCAAAAACATCGATTTTGTTGATTATCAAGACTATTCGCTTACCGAACGTCGCCCACACGTCGTTTTTCTGCAGAATCCTTACGATGAGGCACGCCTTAGCCGTTTTACCAGTGAATACCTCCAACAGCATGGCGTAAATATCGCCTACATTCCCTATGGGCTGGATATGGGCGATGGCGATATGAATCGTGTCTATCAATATAATATGCCCTGCCACAATCTTGCCCGCTGGGTATTCGTACGTTCTGCACGACACAAAGCAGAATATGGCCACTACTGTGAAGCGGGTAATCAGCATGTCTATCTGACTGGCCATCCGAAATTTGATCGCTATGTTGAGCGCTATGGTAGTCATGCGACGCGCAATAGCAACGGCAAACGCAAGACGCTGTTGTGGACCCCGCATTTTGTTACTCCGGGCAATGAGAAAATGTGGTCAACCTTTAATTATCACACCCAGGCGATGTTGGATATTCTGGCGCGCAACGACGTTGATATGATTATTCGACCGCATCC
This sequence comes from Duffyella gerundensis, assembly GCF_001517405.1. Lineage (NCBI taxonomy): Bacteria > Pseudomonadati > Pseudomonadota > Gammaproteobacteria > Enterobacterales > Erwiniaceae > Duffyella > Duffyella gerundensis. The sequence continues at coordinate 202,598 of NZ_LN907827.1, forward strand.
ATTGTTTAAACAGTTTTTAAACGTTGACCTTCAAGCGGGCAATGGCGATAAAACGCAGCAAAATTTTCAGCGGCTTGTCGATTTCTCTGAAAATAATCCGCACGTCAGCTGGGATTTTTCTGCTGATTACAGCCATGCCTTTGCGCAATCCGACGCGATAATGACTAATCCCGGCTCTTTTCTGCTGGAGTATTTACCGTCGCATAAACCTATTCTCTATCTTACTCATCCCAATTGTCTGGGTATCAATAGCAGCGCTGCTTTTATTTACGACGCTTATGATATTGCGACGGATGCCGCCGGAATCATGCAGTTTGTGGATAACGTCATCCATGACCGCGATCCCTGCCGTGAAAAACGGCTACAGGTGCTGCGTGATGAACTTTATATTTCGCCACGTGGCGCTGGCCATGAAATTGCTGAGATTATTCAGCAAGCGTTCAGAGGAGAAGAAGGATGATCGCGCCACGCGCCGCTATTTTTCTGGTTGCCGGGCAGGGCAGCCGCATGGGGGCACTGACCGCGCACTACCCCAAATGCTTATTGCCGGTTGGCCAGCTGGCCGTGCTCGATACGCTGCTGCCCCAGGCGTTGAAAACAGGTGAGCGAGAAATCGTACTGGTAACGGGCTATCAGGCGGAAGCGGTGCAGGCCTGGCTTAATCGCTTTTATCCCGACGCCGGTATTACGCTGGTTCACAATGCTGATTATGCGCAAGACGTCAATATTCTCTCAGTGGAAAAGGGTGTCAATGCCCTGCGTTTTCCCGAAAGAGGCTACAGCATTATTGAGACCGACATTTTAATCGATCCGCGAGCCTGGCCGCAGATTCATCATGCTGAGAGCAGCTCAACGAGTTTCTGGCTCACTCACGGACGCTACAGCGCCGGACTCACCGGCGGCATCGTTGAGGTCGTGGATGATGCCCTGACTATTGATCGCATTAGCTACCAGCCGCTTTACGATGAAGCCTTTGAAGGTTGGTTCAAGATGGTTGGCATGCTCAGCGTGGCGCCTGACGAGGTCGCTGCCGACCGGCGGCTGCGCAGGCAGACCCTGAAGCAGGGTTGCAACCAATATTACATGGCACCGTGGATGGCGCATCGCCAGGCGCTGCCCTGCGTGGCGCTTGATATCTCCCGTCAGTTTGCCCGTGCCTTTAATACGGCCGCTGACTATCAGCATGCCGTTGATGATTATCAGAAATTATTGTCTTGCACTGAGGAATTAGCACATGCAAATCGAGTTTGTTGAACCGGCATCCCTGCGCCATATCGAAAAATTTAGCGCGCGTCGCGTCGTCTGGTTGCGCACGAAAATTTTACGCGAAGGTTTATGGATCAAGCCGTTGGCGCTGGATCTACACCATAATCTGGTGCTGGATGGCCAGCATCGGATGGAAGTGGCGTTAAGTCTGGGACTGAAAAAAGTCCCGGTGGTGCGTTTTGATTATCCGGCGGTGCCGCTGCACTCGCTGCGCGAAAAACACCAGTTCGACTGGCTCGATGTGACGCGCCGGGCGCTGAGCGGCGACATCTATCCCTATAAAACGGTGAAGCATAATTTTATCGCGCCACTTCCTGCCTGCGCGTTAACGCTGGAGGCGCTAGGTTATGAAAGCTGATCACGCCATTATTCTGGCTGCTGGCAAAAGCCTGCAGCTGGATGGCAAAAACAAGGTGTTAATTCGCCATCCGCAGAGCCAGAAAACCATTCTTGATCGGGCCATTGAGGCCTTTGCCGGTAAGCACATCACCGTGGTGGTGGGGTTCGGTGCGCTGCAAATTATGGAGCGTTATCCGCAGCTTCATTACATCATTAATGAAAATTGGGCCAATACCAACAACGCCATGAGCCTCGGCCTGGCCTTGTCGCAGGTTGGGGAGCCAACCTATGTGGTTTCCGGCGATATCTTCTTCTCTGGCGCGCTGATCGCTGAGATGGATAACCGCAGCGGCAATCTGATCCTTACGGAAGAACGGGAAAACCGTATGCTTACCTCGTTGCACTGCGAGCTGGATGCGCAGGGTAAGATCAGCAACATTTACGGCGGGCCCATTCGCGCGTCACAGCATCCGGAAGCGATCGGCCTGTTCAAAATCACCGATCGTGAACTGCTAAAAAGCTGGCATAAGCAGTGCCTGCGCTTCGGTAACCTGTTTGCTGGTCAGACGCTGCCCTGCCAGGAAGACTCACCGCTGTATGCTCACGATCTTGGCACCCATCCCTTCTGTGAAATTAACAGCATCGCCGATTACTGGCGGCTGGTTCAGACAGAGTATCAGCCATGATCCGCGCAATTACCCTTGGCGTTCCGGCGCATATGGTCGATACCGGCAGCGCTGAGCCGCAGCTTCAGCGTTTTCGCGCCCTGGCTGAGCGCCAGCTGGCAGCAAGAAACTGGCCGCTGCGCACGTTGCGTTTGACCCTGCCGCCGCTGCGCGAAGAGCACGAAGAAGAGATGTTTGCGCTGCCTGCGCGCCTAGCTTCTTTTAGCGAAATGGCACAACGGCTGGGCAGCCGCTGGTTCTGCCTGCCGGTGGATTTGACGCAGGGTGAAAACTATCAGCGTCGTCTGGATGCTGCTTTTGCCACGCTGTTTAAGCAGCCACGGATGTTTCTCAATCTGATGGTGGCCGATGCGCAGGGCATTAATATCCGTGCCAGCCATGATGTTGCCCGTTTTATGCTTAACGTGGCGCAGCGCAGCAACAACGGTTTCGACAATTTCCGCGTCGGCGCTTCACTGTGTTGCCCGGCTAACGCACCGTTTTTCCCGTTTTCTCGTCATGAAGGCGACACGCTGAAATTCAGTTTTGCACTGGAAACCACCGATATCGCCCTGGAACTGAGCGAGCTCGTCAGACAGAAAAAGCGCAGTTTAGGCGAGTTTTCCGACGAGTTTATTGCCCGTTTGATTACCCGGCTCGGCGAGATTAATGCTTTCGGCCTGGAATTGCAGGCTGCTACAGGCATCGACTATGCCGGCCTGGATGCGTCGCTGGCACCTTTTCCCGATGGCAATATTTCGGTTGGGCGGCTGCTGGAAAACCTCGGTGCCCGTCCGTGCGGTAGCCAGGGTTCACTGTTTATTACCAGCATTTTGACCAATGCCATTAAAACGGCGGTTGCACGCAGCGGCGCGCTGGCCGTTGGCTTCAACGGCGTGATGTTTTCAGTACTGGAAGATGATGTGCTCGCCAGCGCTAATAATCGCCGCGCACTGAGTGTGGATACGCTGAATGCCTGGTCAACGGTGTGTGGCTGCGGGCTTGATATGCTGCCGGTACCGGGATCAACGCTGTCGGAAGATATCGCCGCCATCATTCTCGATACCGCAGCGCTGGCTGTCAGGCTGACTAAACCACTGGGTGTACGCCTGCTACCGATTCCTGGCAAAGAAGTGAACGAACTGACCCAATTCAACTTCGATTTTCTGTGCAACAGCCGGGTAATGCAGATCGATAAAAGTGACGTCAGTTTTCCGACGGAAAATGGGCGCTGGAACTACCGCTATTAAATCGAGGAAAAACCCTTGTTAGACTCACAGAAAGTAAAAGCATTTTGGGAAAGTCGTTCGAAGTACTATCACCAGTTGCCTTTTGAAAGCATCGCTAATCTTGAGCAGGATCCACAAAATCTTGATCTCAAAATCCGCGACGAGACACAAAAAGTCTTTAGCTGGCTGCCGGATATTGCCGGAAAAAGCGTGCTGGATTTGGGAGCCGGTGTCGGTCAGTGGACGTTTCGTTTTCAACAGCGTGGCGCGCGGCAGATTACTGCCGTGGAGTTTTCTGCCTCACTGGTGGAGATTGGCCAACTGGAAGTACAGCAGCGCGGTATAACCAATGTGGAATTCGTGCATTCCGCTGCGGAAACCTATCGCAGCAGCCACCCTTTTGAGGTGGTTTTCATTTCCGGACTAATGATCTATCTCAATGACGATCAGGCTGAAACGCTGGTTATGCATCTGAAGCAGCACACCACGCCTGAGAGCATTATCCTACTGCGCGACGGCACCGGCGTTGGCGAACGTTATGAAATTAACAACCGTTTTTCTGCACATCTGAATACGGATTACTCCGCCACTTACCGTACGACACAGCAGTATCAGGATCTCTTCGATCGTCATGGCTTTACGCTGATCGAACAGGACAACATGTTTCCTGAAGGCCATCCGTTGAATAAATATCCGGAAACGCGCCTGCGCCTTTACCGCTTCAGGAAACAGCATGGTCAAAATTGATCCCATTTATCCAGCAGTGAGCTGGCCTGCTGATGAAGGCGTACTGGGTGTGGTGGGCGTCGCGCCTTGGGCAACGCTTGATTTCTGTCAGCAGCTTTACGCGCTGACAAAAGTGGAAAAAGAGTGGGAATACCCGCGGCTTATCATCGATAACAACAGTAAGATCCCCAGCCGTGGCCGCCATTTGCAGCTCGGCGAGCGCGATCCTTCACCCTGGATCCAGGCCACCATTGATACGCTGGCGGAGATGGGTGCCACGGTAGCGGTGGTGCCCTGCAATACCGCGCATATTCTCTGGCCGCGCTGGAGCCAGAACAGCGCAATTCCGTTGGTTAGCATTATTGATGCCACCGCATCCTCCGTGCGTAAAAAAGCCGCCTGCGTGGCGCTACTGGGATCGGAACTGCTCTGCGCCAGCGGCCTGTATCAGCAGGCGCTTGCCGCGACCGGCTGCACGACCGTTGCGCTGAGCAGCGCAGAACAGCAGATCGTTTCTGACTGCATTGCCGCCATTAAAGTTGCGCGCCGGGTGCCAAAACCCTTGCTGGCGCAGCTTTATGGTTGCGTCAGCCAGCTGGAGACGCGCGGCGTCACCACATTGATACTGGCGTGTACGGAATTGAGCCTGTTGAAGGGCAGTGCGGTGTGGCAGGGGCTGGAGATTGTTGATTCAAACGCGTCGCTGGCGCAGGCCTCTCTGGAGGCAATTGGCTATCAGAAATGGGCGTGATGGCCGCCAGTAAGTACGGCCAGTCGTTCTTTATTGCGCCATCCGTGGCGCGCAAAAAGCTTAACGCAGATCGACACGTACGACGCGGTCCGGGCCTTTTGAGGAATGGTCTTTGTTGAAGTCCTGCTTCACGGTGACATACAGCGTTTGGCCATCTTCCGACAGCAGCAGGCTGTTTGGATGCGGCGTGAAATCCCAGCTGTTTTTTACCGCGTAGCTGGTGGCGTCCAGCTGCAACACTTTGCCGGACTCGCGCTGGCTGATGTAGATCTCATTGCGTTTGGCATTGAACTTGATGCCGAGGCTGTCGCCGGTATCGAGCTGCTTGATTACCTTGCCGCTGCGCTCATCAAACACCAGCGTCGCTTTGGCTTTCGAGTTATCGGTGACAAACAGGCGACCGGTGGCCGGATCTTCCGCCATGTTGAGGAACAGATAGCTTTTGCCGTCGCCTGGCGTCCAGCGCTGCTCGATTTTGTGGCTACGTGGATTAATCACCAAAATCTCTCCGCTGCCGTTGGCCGCATAAATGCGATCGGTAACCGGTGACCAGAGCAGGCCGGTTACCCATTTGCCGGCATTTTTAATGCGCGCTTTCAGCTTCAGCGTTTTCGCATCCACTACCCAAATTACGCCGGGATCGCCCACGCCGCCAATCCAGAGCATGCCGTTGTGGTAGATCACTTCACGCGTGCCGAACGGGAAACCCTGCGCGTTTTTCTCGTTGAAATTCAGGCGCTGGGTGATTTTACCGGTGGTGGCGTCAATGGCGCTGATGCCGCCATCCAGCGAGTTGGTGGTGTAAAGCACAGTGCCGTCGCTGTTGCGGGTCAGCGCGAAGTTTTTCAGGTCGGTGTGGGTCTGTAACTCTGTCTGCAAGGTGGCGGGATTTAGCTTATAAATCACGCCGCCGTTGTCTTTAAAATCTCCGGCGCTGGCCACCCACAGGGCGTTTTTCGCTGAAGCAATTTCGTAAAGGCCGTTGCCCAGTTCGCGCTGCTGCACGTTGCTTTGCTGGGTTTGCACCGGTGATGCCGGTTCGGCCACTTTTTTAGCCGCGGGCGCCTGGCAGGCAGCAAGGCTCAGAGCGGTCAGTGCGGCCAGCGTGGCACCCGCAAGACGTGTGCGAATCAGTTGTTTCATTACCTACTCCATCGTGAATCGGCTTTTCAGGGCGGGAACCATAACCGGCACCGCGAACGGTACGTTGCATGGCTTTATGCTAATGCGAATCATACTCATTGTTAATTTCAATGTAAACGCTTGTTCCGCCGCCGTTTTCAGTGTGCGGCTGCCGTCACAACCCTGCTTATCGATGGTCTACGCTTTAATTATCGAGACAAAATCGCCGGTTAAACCGCGGCGCCCGCCAGGAGAAAATAGACAACGTGAATAACAAGCATGACCATTCACCGGCTCGCGAAGCCGGTTTTGCCGGGCTCGGCGACTATGCCGCCATTGGCGAAGGACGCTCGGTGGCCCTGATTGCTCCCGACGGCGCTATCGACTGGTGGTGCGCGCCAAACCTCGATTCCCCCGCGCTGTTTGATCGCCTGCTGGACAGCCAGCTCGGCGGCTATTTTCAACTGGTGCCGGATGCACCGTGGCGCATGCAGCGCTGCTATCGCGAGGCGAGCAACGTGCTGGAAACGCGCTATGAAACTGATACTGGCGTGGTGAAAGTGACCGAGTCGATGAACAGCACCTTTGCGGGTCGGCTGCCGTGGAATGAGCTGGCGCGGCGGGTAGAAGGCATCTCAGGCAGCGTGCGCATGGTAATCCGTCTGCGTATCGGCACGCAGGCGGAAACCCGTTCACCCTGGCGCACCGACGCGCACGGCCATCCGCTCTATCACGTCGCCGATCTGATGGCGATGCTGCTGCGCACCGATGATGTGGTGCTGGACTCACAAAACGATGAGGGGCTGGACGGCTACCTGACCACTTCTGCCGGTTCACGTTCGGTGATTGCGTTGGTTGCTGCGGCGAAAGAGCCGCTGGCGGTGCCGCCGATTGAGAAGGTCGACGAGCGCATCGACACCAGCGATTGCGCCTGGCGCAACTGGGTTGACGGACTGAGCTGGGATGCGGGTTATGCCGATGAGGTAAAGCGATCGGCACTGGCACTGAAGTTTCTCTGGTATGCACCTACCGGTGCGCTGGCCGCAGCGGCCACCACGTCACTACCGGAAGGGCTGGGCAAAGAAAAAAACTATGACTATCGCTACGCGTGGATCCGCGATGCCTGTTTGATTATCAAGGCCTTTATTTTCCTCGGCGCGCTGGAGGATTCCAAGGCAGCGTTCTCCTGGCTCTCCAGCACCATTATGCGGCACGGTGTGGAACACCTGCGCACCTGCTATACGCTGGAAGGGGGGCTGGTGCCTGAAGAGCGCTATTTACCGCTGGAAGGTTATCAGGGTACCCAGCCGGTGCGGGTAGGCAACAACGCCAGCCAGCAGGTTCAGCTGAGCATGTATGGCGATATGCTGGCGACCGCACGGCTGTTTATTGAGGCGGGCCACGTGCTCGATCTCAACACGTCACGCTTGTTGGGCCAGCTGGCAAACTGCTGTGCCGACAGCTGGCGCGAACGCGATTCTGGCATCTGGGAACTGCCCGACAAACGGCATTATACCCATTCAAAAATGGCCTGCTGGCTGGCGCTGGATCAGGCGGTCGTGCTGGCAAAATGTGAGCACATCGAGCCAACATGGATGGCGCGCTGGGAGCGGGAACGCGATCGTATCCGTGACTGGATTGAGACCCACTGCTGGTCGGCTGAACGGCAGGCCTACACCTTTTACGCCGGTAGCGACGATCTCGATGCAGCGATTACGCTGACGCACCGCTATGGCAGTCAGGTCAATCCTGAACGCATGCGCTCTACGCTTGCGGCGATCCGCCACGAGCTGGGACACGATTCCGCGATGGTCTATCGCTATTCCGGCGTGGAGAAAGAAGAGAGCACCTTTCTGGCCTGCTCGTTCTGGCTGGTGGAGGCGCTGGCGGCGCTGGATCAGCAGCCGCAGGCCAAAGCGCATATGCAGGAGATTCTGGCCTGCCTCGATCAGACCGGCAACGTCGATATCTTTAACGAGATGTTTGATACGCGCACACGCGGCTGGCGCGGCAATATGCCGCAGGGGCTGAGCCATCTGGCGTTGATTTGCGCCGCTAAAGCGCTGGGAAAAGGCGCATAAGCCGGGCCGTGTCGCAGGACGCTGATTTATTTGTCTCAGCAACTGGCGCAGCGGCAAAGTTGAGCTAGTTTTACTGAGCGCCTCAGGAGCACATTAACAATAACCTGATGGATGATTCCTGTTTCGCCCCCGTTAGTCGGGGGCTTTTTTGTGTACCGGAGAAAAGCATGTCCATGCAAACCACCACCGACGAACAGCTGCGTCAGTACATGGCGCAATCTGAGCAGACTGCCAATCCGCAGACTACCATTGAGAGCCTGAAGGGCGAGATGATCGCCAGCGGCATCACGGTCAGCAACAAAGCGCTGTTGGCGATTGTGATTGAGCGCCTTGAAACCGAATCCGACCCGATCAGGCAATCGGTACTGCGCGACACGCTGGAACTGCTGTTGATGAAGCCGTAATCCGACGATCCTGACGATCGCAGTCGCCGAACATCGATCCTCGCCTTTAGCCAGCGCCGCTGGTTAAAGGCCGTTAACTGAAAATAACCAGCGACAGCCTGCTTGCCTGGCCTTTCTGGCTTTTACTGCGCAACATGCTGGCACAGTGCGCATCACGCCGGATAATCACATTAACTTACCATTTCGCCCGGCATCAGTTCGCCAGCCGCAGCCGGAAAAGCCAGCGTTGATCCTCACGTTTTTAGCGCAAGCCGGTTTCATCCTTATTCCCCCCTCCGTTATGCTTGCACGACCTTAATAAACAGGACGTGATGCCATGTCTCAGCAGGAAATAGTCTGGAATCGCATGGTGCCGGAATTAACCGTCACTGATTTTGCGGCGTCGCTGAATTTTTATGTCGAGGTGCTGGGCTTCAGCATCATCATCAGGCGTGAACAGCCCGATTTTGCTTATCTTGCGTTAGGCGATGCGCAGCTCATGCTGGAGCATTATCAGGACGACGGCTGGAATACGGCGGAATTGATCAGGCCGTTCGGCCGCGGCGTTAATTTTCAAATCGAAGTGGATGATATCGCGCCGCTGGTTGCCCGCCTGCAGGCGCACGGCATCCCGCTCTATCGTCCGCTGCGTGACAATACCTATCGCGTTAACGATGCCGAGGTCTGCCAGCGCGAATGTCTGGTACAGGATCCGGATGGCTATCTGCTGCGCTTTAGCCAGTATATGGAATAGCGGCATGCCCCGAGGCATCAGGCATATCAGGCTGCGGGTAAAAATGTTAATCCAATACCTATCGTATACGCCAGTCGCAAAGCGGGTGGGCTTTAACCTGCGATGACGCCGCGCACGATCGCCGCGGCGATCACCTCGTTTGCTGAAACCTCAACCCACTGCGTGGCCGACGGAGCACCGATCTGTTCGCGCCATGCGCCCGCCATGGCATAGCCCAGGCTGTAACCGGCCCAGCGCGGCAGTGATGCGGTGCCAAAAAACCAGGCGGCATGATCGTAATGACGCTCAGCGAGCATGGCGGCGGTAAGCGGCAACTGGCGCAGCTGTGAAAGGCTTAACGCACATTCCCACCTTTCCGGCGCACTGCCGAGCAGCGTGGTAACAAATTGTCCGGCTAAGCCTTCGCTGACCAGCGCCTCGCCCAGCGTCCAGCCATAGCCCGGTCCGGCCATGCGCAGGCAATGATGCACCTCATGCAGCAGTTGACGATGCAGGGTGCCGTCTTGCAATGCGGCTGGCAGGGCCGGGTTCTGTGGATCAAGGCTGATGCTGAGCAGGGTAGCGCTCCAGGCGCGACCGAGCAGGCCGATTTCTGGAATAACCTGGCCGGGCGCGGGCTGGAGCAGAATATCCAGCGGCGGTGGCGGCATCCATGCGGCAACCGTGGCGTAAGCGGCTTCAGCCTGTTGCACAACGTCAGAACGCCAGGCGGCCAGCGATCCGTTGGCTTCCAGCCAGTGCAGTGTCCAGTTATCCATCTGTACGCCTTTTAAGGTTGGAGCAAACCGCCACGGCGGCTAGCGCACGGTGGCTTCGTCATCGTCACGCAGCTCGTGCAGTTTGATCTCGCGCCGTGGCGCACTGGCCAGCCTCTCGCTGCTGTATTTTTCGCTGAGATCCGGCAGGCTGGTGAACTGACCATCCAGGAACAAAAAGCTGAGCTGGCGGGAAATATCTTCCAGCACCGCCTCTGCGGATTCATAAAATTCGCCTTTTGTGGCATTGCCATCCACCTCCCAGTGAAAGCCAGCGCCCTCTTTTTCAAAGGTTCCAATATCCACAATATGCCCATCGATGTTCTGCGCCAGAATATGGTCATCAAGCAGATAGAGGTTATAAGGCATAAGATCGCGGTTATTCTCCGACATAATAGGTTCCTGCGTTGTGAGGGGGAGAGGTAAGTATAGTGAACATGAGAAAAGGTCAACCCACTGCTGGGTTAATTGCGCTGAACCCAGGCTTAAAATAAGCGTGCTGCAAGCGTGACGTATTAATTGATGATGCGTTGTGCCGCTGCGCTAAATAAGCACTACCTGCAGAAATATAAAGAAAATACCTCCTGAGCCATAAAAAAGAGGATGCGCGAGCATCCTCTTTTCAGACGTAAAGGCCGATTAATAAGCGGGAGCGTTATGCAACTGATGCACGGTACCACGGCTTTTCGCCGGGTGCAGCGTGCGCCGCGCCTGCCATAACGCCAGCAGTCGCGCTTCATCTTCTTCCTGCTCAGCCTGCCAAACCAGCTTGGCCAGCAGCGCATTTTTGCCGGGCTGTTGATGTTCATGAATCAGCTGCAGTACCGTTTCGCCAATTACCCGGTTCATATCATGCATAAGGTCATCAGACATCAACATCACTCCTTTATCATCAATAAATAAGCAGGCAAAAAATTGCCTCACGCTTACAGTATAGAATATGACGCAGCGGCAAAAAAAAACCGCTCCGGCAAGCCAGCTTTTCATAAGCTACCTTTATTGTTCCACGACAAAGGAGAGAGCAATGGCTGATTCAACCTTGATTGACACGCTACATTTTCCTGAAGACGCACCGGTACAGCAGTATGAAATTTATGGCGACGATGAAAAAACGCCAACCTATGCGGTCATTTCCCGGCGCGACGGCGACAGCTGGCAGAAGCTGGATGAAACGCTGAGCTTCGCGGCACAGGATGAACAGGAAGAAACAGGGACCATGGATTATGGTTACAGCGACAGCATGCCCGACCTGCGCGATCTGCCCGCCGAGGCGCGCGAGCGTTGTGAGCAGCACTGGCAAAAGAGTAATACTATCTGACAGATAACCTGGCCGGGAGCCTTTCCCGGCTTATATTCTGCTAGCAAATCCCTCGTTTTACATCGATATAACCAATCTCAGCGATAGCTAAAGATTTATCCGCTGTGGGCGATAACCTGTGTGTATGGCGATTTTCAGTTCATTGATGAAGCCTGAGCGCAATACCGGGTTCTGATCGCGTACGGATCTGCTCTTAGCCCCTCTTTAAAACACCAGCATGCGCAATTCTTGCCGCACTTATTATCATAATTACTAGCGAAAACAATAATATGAACCTTATTAAGGCGATCGCCTCACGTTTGCCCGGCATCCGCTCAGGGCGTGGAAGTCAGCCCGCTAACGGCACCTTTGATTGTCGTCAATTACCCGCCTCGCTGAAAAACGCCGGGTTGCCGGGTCATGCCGCCGGTATTTTGCTGAACTTTGTGCCGCCAGAAGCTGACTTTCAGCAGGTGAGCCAGGCCTGGCAGCGTTTTACATCAGCCGATTTAACCGTTATTTCTCTGTCATCCAACGGTGCGCTCAGCAGCAGTGGTCGTCAGACCACCTATTGCGAAGGCAACGGTCAGGAAGGCAGCTGGCTCTGGCTGCCGAAAAGCCTGATTGCGCAGCATGAGACGCACATTGTCGATCTGCACGTCAGCGACACGCAGACCGCCGCACAGCGTATCCGCGCGATTCAGCAGGAGCTGGAGCGGCTGCCGCTGCGCATGCCGCTGTCTGCCGATCGCACTTTTGCAATGATTTACTGCGACGGCCTTTCGGCGTCGGAAGGCTTTATGATGCAGGCCTGGTATAACAGCGGGCGTTTCCCCTGCCTGGCGATCGGCGGTTCTGCTGGCGGCAAAGTGACCTTTGATGGCACCTGGATTGGCGTTGGCGGTCAAGTCCTGCAGGGCAAAGCGGTGATCGTTTTCTGTCAGATGGCACCGGGCAAATCGTTCGCACCCTTTAAAAGCCAGAACTTTACGCCGCTGGATAAAAGCTGGCTGATTGCCGAAGCCGATCCGGTGGCGCGCACCGTGACCTCGGTGTTTGATGCTCAGGGCCAGCAGCAGCGTTTCACCGAGGCACTGGCGAAGCAGATCGGCTGCAATGAGCAGCAGCTCAGCGAGCGGCTGAAAGGATTAACCTTCGGCGTAAAAGTCGGCGAAGAGTATTTTATTCGTTCTATCGCCAAAATCAGCAGCGACAGCGTGCAGTTCTTCTGCGATCTGGAGTTTGGCGATCGGCTGTTCCTGATGCAGGAGACTGATTTTAAACAGGCAACGCGTCGTGACTGGGAACGATTTATCGCCGGACGTAGCAAGCCCGCGGCGATCCTGATGAACGACTGTATTCTTCGTCGCGTCGGCAACGAAGGTCAGCTGCATAACGCGCACTTTTTTAAAGGCCTGCCCGCAGCCGGTTTCTCCAGCTTTGGTGAGATTCTTGGTGTGCCGATCAACCAGACGCTGTCGGCGCTGGTGTTCTTTAATCAGGACGTGAAGGCGATGACGCAGTTTCCGGTGGAATATGCCGGTTACGCCGCACACTATGCGCAGCGTGCACTGCGTCGTTGGGAAGCGCTGAACAGCGTACAGACGCGGGTGCTGGATCGGGTGATCAACTATCAACAGGAGCTGGCGCCGCTGATGCAGGCGCTGCCGGTACTGGAAGCGGCTACGCAGAGTCAGGGCGACGCGCTGGGTATGGCGGAGAACAGCATTCGCGCTATCAGCGCCATCGCCACCGAAAGCCAGCAGGCGCAGAGTCGTCTGGGCGAAGGGCTGGATGATCTGGAGAAAATCTCCAACGGCATCAACGAAATTACCCACGGCATCAGCAATATCGCCTTCCAGACCAATATTCTGGCACTGAACGCCGCGGTGGAAGCGGCGCGCGCCGGGGAGGCGGGCCGAGGTTTTGCCGTCGTCGCGGGCGAAGTGCGTCGTCTGGCGCATTCCTCAAAAGAGCAGGCAGAAGCTACCGCCAGCAACATCAGCGACGCGGTGAGCACCATCTCGCACATTCGCGGCGTGGCCAGTGATACCGTTAAAACCGCCACCGATATGGCGGAGCGCAGCATCAGCGCGGCGGATACCATTGCGGCCATGAGCCATCAAACGCGCAATGAGCGCGCCGATATTGCCAAACATCTTGGCAGCCTGCGTGAACTGACGCTGGGCATGGATGCGATGCAGGAAGCGGTGGCGCAGCTGAAAGTGTTGCAAACCTTGTCAGGCAATCACGAAAAAGCTTAATTTTGCGTCAAAACAACAACAAAGTGCGGCGTTCAGCGATCGGCCAGGCAGCCTTTAGCCTGGCTTGTTACACTTGGCTGGGAATAATCACGTTGAGGTAACAATGAAAATTAAAAGCTATGCTGCCATGCAGGCGGGCCAGGCGCTCGAACTTTACGAATATGACGCGGCTGAATTGGCCGCTGAAGAAGTCGAAGTGGAAGTGGAATACTGTGGCGTGTGCCACTCCGACCTGTCGATGATCGATAACGAATGGGGCATTTCTCAGTTCCCGGTTATCGCCGGACACGAAGTGATTGGCCGGGTTTCTGCACTGGGCGATGCCGCAAAAAGCAAAGGCCTGAAAGTGGGCCAGCGCGTGGGCATTGGCTGGACCGCGAAAAGCTGTCAGCACTGCGACGCCTGTATCAACGGTGAGCAGGTAAACTGCCAGCAGGGCAGCACGCCGACCATCATGAACAAAGGCGGTTTTGCCGAGAAGCTGCGCGCCGACTGGCAGTGGGTCATTCCGCTGCCGGAAAAACTGGACGTGGCCTCTGCTGGCCCGCTGCTGTGCGGCGGTATCACCGTGTTCAAACCGCTGCTGATGAGCAACATCACCGCGACCAGCCGCGTAGGTGTGATCGGCATTGGTGGCCTGGGCCACATCGCGATCAAAATTCTGCACGCCATGGGCGCTGAAGTGGTGGCATTTAGCTCCACGCCGGATAAAAAGCAGTCGATTCTCGATATGGGCGCCGACGAAGTGGTTAACAGCCGCGATGCAGAAGCGCTGAAGCAGCAGGCGGGCCGTTTTGACCTGATTCTCAGCACCGTTGCGGTCGATCTCGACTGGAAACCGTACTTTGCGGCGCTGGCGCCAAAAGGCAAGTTCCATACCGTGGGTGCGGTGATGAAGCCGTTCCAGGTTGGCGCATTTGACCTGATCATGGGCGATAAAGCGGTCACCGGCTCTTCTACCGGCTCGCCAGGCCAGTTGCGTTCACTGCTGCGCCTCGCCTCGCGTGCTGACATTGCACCACAGGTTGAGTTTTTCCCGATGTCAGAGATCAACAAGGCGCTTGAGCACGTGCGCGCCGGTAAAGCCAATTACCGCGTGGTTCTCAAAGCTGATTTTTAATCAGTTGCCGTTGTGATGCGCCGCTGTCGTCTGCTCCGGCAGCACGGCGGCGCATTGCCCGTTTCTCCGCCCTGAATTTCCCCCACAATTGTGACCGCCCCGCTAGTGCGCCTGCACGCAATGCAATAGAGTCTGCTTTTCCCGCCGTCGCCTGAACCCGGTTTACGCATGACGAAGAGGCCAAGCCATGAATTCGCACTCTGTTTCTCCCGATAGCATCCGCGACGCTTTCTCAAAGGCGATGTCGGCCATGTATCAGCAGGAGGTGCCGCAATATGGCACGTTGCTGCAGATCGTCTGTGAGGTGAACGCGCACTATCTTCAGCAGTATCCCGATACCTTTACGCCGGACAATCCGCTGGCGGTTAACCGGCTGGAGGTGGAGCGTCACGGGGCCATTCGCCTTGGCAGCGCCGCCGAGCTGGCGACCATGCGGCGGCTGTTTGCCGTCATGGGCATGTATCCGGTGAGCTACTATGACCTCTCCGCGGCGGGCGTACCGGTGCACTCCACTGCGTTTCGCGCCGTGGATGAAGCGGCGTTGTTGTACAATCCGTTTCGCGTGTTTACCTCGCTGTTGCGGCTGGATCTGATCGACGATCTGTCGCTGCGCGAACAGGCGAGCCAGATTCTGGCGCAGCGCGATATTTTCAGCCCGCGTACCCGCGCGTTGATCGCCGTGGCAGAGCGCGACGGCGGGCTAACCGCTGCGCAGGCAGAAGAATTTGTCTCCGAGGCGCTGAAAACCTTTAAGTGGCACAGCGATGCGCAGGTCGATCTGGCAACCTACGAGGCGTTGCTCAATCATCACCGGCTGATTGCCGACGTGGTGAGCTTCAAAGGGCCGCACATCAACCATCTGACGCCGCGCACGCTGGATATCGACCGTGTGCAGGCGTGCATGCCCGATTATCACATCACGCCGAAAGAGGTGATTGAAGGTCCGCCGCGCCGTCAGGTGCCCATCCTGCTGCGGCAAACCAGCTTTAAAGCGCTGAGCGAGACAATCACCTTTACCGACGCCGCTGCAGGTAAACACACCGCGCGCTTTGGCGAGATTGAGCAGCGCGGGCTGGCGCTGACGCCCGCCGGGCGTGCGCTCTACGATCGGTTGCTGCAGGATGATGCCGATTTCAGCGCCTTCCCGGACGACATTGCCGCCATTCGCCAGCAGCAGCTCGGCTATTTCCGCTATACGCTGCAGCCGGGCGCCACGGTGCCTGCCGGTGCCACGATCGCGCAGCTTGAATCGCTGATCGACACAGATGTGGTGCGCGTGACGCCGATTATCTATGAGGATTTTTTGCCGGTCAGCGCCGCCGGTATTTTTCAGTCGAACCTCGGCAGCGAGCGCGGCAAAGTCAGCAAGGGCAACCCGAATAAACAGGCGTTTGAGCAGGCGCTGGGCTGCGCGGTGCTGGATGAATTTACGCTCTATCAGCAGATCGAGGATCGCTCGCTTGCCGCGCTGTTTGCCGCGAGATAAACGCAAAAAGGCCAGCTTTCGCTGGCCTTTTCATGACACCGTGGGTGATTAACGCATGGTGACAAACTCTTCCGCACCGGTGGGGTGGATCGCCACGGTGTTATCGAAATCGCGCTTGGTCGCACCCATTTTCAGCGCCACGGCAAAGCCCTGCAGCATTTCATCCATGCCGTAGCCGATGCCGTGAATGCCGACGATCTTCTCTTCTTTGCCGACGCACACCAGCTTCATGCGGCACGGCTGACGATGCTGCGTCACCGCGGTATACATGGCGGTAAAAGCAGATTTATAGACCTTCACCTCATCATCGCCATACTGTTCACGCGCCTGCGGTTCGCTCAGACCCACCGTGCCGATTGGCGGATGGCTGAAGACCACGGTGGGCACGTTGCTGTAGTCGAGATGCTCATCGGGCTTGTTGTTGAACAGGCGCTCAGAGAGACGGCGACCGGCGGCGACCGCGACCGGCGTTAGCTCAATGGCACCGGTGTTATCGCCAACGGCATAAATGCCCGGCACGCTGGTGTTCTGATACTTATCAACGCTAATGTAGCCTTTCTCGTTCACCGCCACGCCGGACGCTTCCAGGTTCAGGTTGTCCGTCATTGGTTCGCGGCCAATGGCCCATACCAGGCAATCAACGGTAAAGTTCTGGCCACCTTCCAGCTGCAGCGTCAGGCTGCCGTCGCTGTTTTTCACCACCGCTTTTGGCGTGGAGTTTGTGTGCAGCGTTGGGCCTTCGGCGTTCATCACTTCCACCAGCGTTTCCACGATCAGCGGATCGAAGCTGCGCAGCGGCGCATGTTTACGGACGAACAGATGCGTCTCGGAACCCAGCGCATTGACCACGCCCGCCAGTTCAACCGCAATGTAGCCTGCGCCGATCACCGCGGTGCGTTTTGGCAGCGCCGTCAGCTCAAAGAAACCGTCAGAATCGATGCCGTGCTCGGCACCCGGAATGGTCGGACGTGAAGGGCGGCCACCGGTGGCAATCAGGATATGATCGGCGGTAATCTGCTCGCCGTTCACTTCCACAGTGTGGGCATCAACAAAGCGGGCAAAGCCGCGGATCACGTCAACGTTGTTTTTACCCAGCACGTTATCGTAAGAGGTGTGAATGCGGTCGATATAGGCGGTACGGTTTTTCACCAGCGTTTCCCAGCTGAAGTGATTTACCGTGGTATCAAAGCCATAATCGGGGCCGTACTGATGAATCGCTTCGGCGATCTGAGCCGCGTGCCACATCACTTTTTTCGGTACGCAACCGACGTTAACACAGGTGCCGCCAAGCTCTTTGGCTTCAATCAGCGCGCATTTTTGGCCATGCATCGCCGCACGGTTAATTGAAGCAATACCGCCGCTGCCGCCGCCAATCGCAAGGTAGTCATAATGTCTGGTCATTTCGCCTGTCCATCAGTCTCTAAAATTAGGAGTAGAGTGTAACGCGTGTCGGTGAATTGCCGCAAAGTTTGCATCTATGATTGTAATAGGGTCGGGACGCGTCGCGCTCGTCTGCCATTGAACATCATTATCAGGACACTTATGCAACTGACTTTTCTTGGAACCTGCGCGGGCACGCCCAGCCTGCAAAGGAACGTTACCGCCATTGCGCTCACGTTTTCGCAGCGCGGCGATACCTGGCTGTTTGACTGCGGCGAGGCGACGCAGCATCAATATATGCGCAGCGCGCTAAAGCCGGGCAAGCTGGAAAAAATCTTTATTACGCACCTGCACGGCGATCACGTTTTTGGCCTGCCGGGTTTGCTGACCAGCCGCTCGATGGGCGGCTCGATGACACCGCTGGCGATCTATGGTCCGCCGGGCATTCAGGAGTTTGTGGAAACCACACTGCGGCTCAGCGGCTCGTTTGTCACCTTTCCCATGACCATTCATGAAATTGGTGCCGGGCTGGTGCTGGACGATGGGGAATTCACCGTTACCGCTTATCCGATGGCGCATGTGATCGAATGCTACGGCTATCGCATTCAGCAGCACGACAAGCCGGGCTGGCTCGATGCAGAAAGGTTAAAAGCCGATGGCATACCGAGCGGCTGGTGGATGCAGCGTTTGAAACGCGGCGAAACGGTGACGTTGAAGGATGGCCGCGTGGTGGATGGCAGCGCCTATCTTGGCCCCGCCACGCCGGGCAAGGCGATCGCCATTTTTGGCGATACCGGTCCTACGCCGGATGCACTGGCGCTGGCGGCGAATGTGGATGTGATGGTGCATGAAACCACGCTGGAGCACGCGATGGCAGAGAAGGCCAATAGCCGTGGCCATTCAACGACCATTCAGACGGCGACGGTGGCAAAAGAGGCGGGGGCGAAACGGCTGATCGCCACCCATTTCAGCTCGCGCTACAGCTTTCAACAGATGGCGTTACTGCTGGCGGAATGCCAGTCGGTGTTTCCCAACACCGAGCTGGCGCGCGATTTTGCGGTATTTGATATTTAGCTGCCGGTTATTCCGGCACGATCACGTTGACCACCGCGTGGCCGGTGCCGGCCGGCACCAGCGTTTTGTGCAGCCACGGCAGGACGTCGCGCATCTGCTGTTCCAGCTTCCACGGCGGATTGATCACAATCATGCCGGAAGCGGTCATGCCGCGCTGATCGCTGTCAGGGCGCACCGCCAGCTCAATTTGTAGGATATTGCGAATGCCGGTGGCCTGCAGTTCAGCCAGCATGCGTTTAATTTGCTGGCGCAGCACCACCGGATACCAGAGCGCAAACACGCCGGTACCAAAACGCTTGTGGCCTTCATGAATGCCTTTCACTACCGCCTGATAATCGCTTTTCATCTCATAAGGCGGATCGATCAGAATAAAACCGCGACGTGACAGCGGCGGCAGCTTCGATTTCAACTGCTGATAACCATCAGCACGTTCGGTGCGCGCACGGCTGTCTTTCTGGAACTCGTTGCGCAGCATCGGATAATCGCTGGAGTGCAGTTCTGTCATATGCAGCTTATCCATTTCACGCAGCAGATAACGCGCGATCAGCGGCGAACCCGGGTAGTAACGCAGATTGCCACCGGGATTCAGATCCTTCACGCTGTTGATATAGGGCGTCAGCAGCGCCGGTGCATCGGGCTGCTGCCAGATGCGCGCAATCCCTTCATGGTATTCACCGGTGCGCTCAGCGTGTGGGCTGTTGAGCAGGTAGCGGCCCGCGCCCGCATGGGTATCGAGGTAAAGGAAAGGCTTATCCTTCTCTTTCAGGGCGGTAATAATCAGGCTTTGCACGGTGTGCTTGAGCACGTCGGCATGGTTGCCGGCGTGGTAACTGTGGCGATAACTCAGCATGAAGAAGACTTCCGATAATCAAGGTGGCAATACGGTTACGCCAGAACGGCGTACATGCGGCCAGTATAACGATCTGCGCCTGAAAATGCTGGCAAGAATCGCCCACTCGCGGGAGATAACGCGCATTTAAGTTTCACGCTTCGCTGTCGCTCTGAACGAAGTAGAATGACTTAATTCCATACTGTATTATTTACCGCTCGAATTATGTCCGAAATTTAAGTAACTTAGCCCCCTGTCTTAGGTTTTACCTTTAAGAATGCCGGCTGATAGTGGCGATAACTGTCATTGCCGCGCAACTGGCCTGCCTGACCGGCAACGACACGGCGCATGATAAAAAACAGAATGGGTGAAAAAATGTTGAAACAATCGGGTCTTCTTGCGATCGGCGCGTTATTACTGGCGGGCTGTGCCAGCAAACAACCGACGCACAGTCTGGTTACACCGCCGCCACCGCAGATAGATCAGACCCAGCAGAATTCGATGGCGCCTGCTGACCAGGATAGCGGCGCGTTTGTGCCGGCTCAGTCTGCGGATACCTTCGCACCGGCGCAGTCTGCTGCACCGGCGGCCGATGGCAACACGGCGCGTATTCAGGAATGCCGCAAAGAGTTGGACGCCATGCAGTCATACAGCAAAGCGTCTTACGATGCCTATCTGGCTGAATTCCAGAAAGTGGGCGCGCAGACCAATAAATATCTGCAAATCAAAGGCGGAATTAGCAGCGATATCAACGATCTGGCCATGCCACGCTACCAGTTCCAGATTCGTGAACTCTGTTTCCGCATTAAAACGCGCCTGACTCAGCTTATTATCCGTCAGAGCTAATCATCGCGTTAAAATAAGCCTGTTCCTGATGACAGGCTTATTTTTATTTCTTTCCGGCTGGCTTATTTCGCCGCTTGCTTATCGGTTTTATACCAGGATGAAAAATAATGTCGCTATCTGCTCTTGCTCGCGGATATCGCTTTATTGGCATCATGCTGCCTGGTTTCGTGCAGGCACAATCTGATGATCAGGCGTTATTAGAGGTGTTTGGTCAGAGTTCCCGGCAACTTTCTTCTCAGCAACCCTTAATTAATCAGCCGGCTCGCGTCACCAATCCGCCCGCCGCCAACAATAAAGCGGTTGCAGGCGAACTGGCAGCGCTAAAAAAACAGATTGCAACGCAACAGCAGGTGATTAAGCAGCAACAGGCAATGATTGCCAGCCTGAAGCGCAGTACCCCTTCCGCAAAGCGCAAAGTTGCCGATCCGCAGAGTGATATTCAGCGTGACAGCTACAGCCTGGGACAATCGATCGCGGCCAACGCTCAGGGGCAACTCAAGCTTATTTATGATGCGGGGATTACTCTCGACAGGGATCAATTGGGTCAGGGTATTTTGTCAGGTTTACAGATGACATCGGCGTTGAGCAGTCATGAAACGGCAACGCGCTTTCAGGCGCTGGAAAAACGGGTTAGCCAGATGCTTCCTGAGAAAATAACAGCGGCTTATCAGCAGCTGGATAAACAAACTGTGGGTCAGCAGCCGATCAGCAACACTCACGGCATCCGCTGGTTCACTCGTTATTCAGTGAATAACCGGTTGCAGCCTGAACAAAAGGTGGCGGTTCAGGTAATAGTTAAAACGCGGGATGATAAAATCATTAATGATTTTAGCGATGATAATGTCACCTTCAATGCACAGTTGCCCGCGTTAATGTATGAGGCGATGTCGCTGACAGGCAAAGGCGGCGGCGTTGAAGGTTGGGCGCTGGCAAAAGATATCGCCGATCGCGAGCCGTTACCGGCGTGGATCGCGCCTTATGAGCTTATTCATTATATCCTGTCGATTAAGTAACCAGTGAGCAGGGTTGTTCGCCCGTCAGCCATTGATTTTCGCCTTGGTTAGCCGCATGTTAAAGAGATTGCGCGTGTTGCACGTGCTCATTCACTCTTAACAAGGACTGCGCTATGACCAATCCGTTACTCCAATCATTTACGCTTCCCCCTTTTTCTGACATCAAGCCTGAACACGTTGTGCCTGCGGTCACCGCTGCGCTGGATGAGTGTCGCCAGATGGTTGAAAAAGTGGTGGCGCAGGGCGCTCCTTATACCTGGGATAATCTGGTTCAGCCGCTGGCTGAAGTCGACGATCGCCTGGGACGTATTTTCTCACCGGTAAGCCACCTTAATTCGGTAAAAAACAGCCCGGAGCTGCGTGAAGTCTACGAACAAACGCTGCCGCTGCTGTCAGAATATGGCACCTGGGTGGGCCAGCACGAAGGGCTGTATCAGGCGTATCGCAATCTGAAAGAGGGCGAGCATTACGCGACGCTGAGCCTGGCGCAGAAAAAAGCGGTGGATAATGCCCTGCGCGATTTTGAGCTTTCGGGCATCGGCCTGTCGAAAGAGAAACAAAAACGCTATGGCGAAATCGCCGCGCGCCTGTCTGAACTGGGTTCGACTTACAGCAATAATGTGCTGGATGCGACCATGGGCTGGAGCAAGCTGATCACCGACGTTAGTGAACTCTCCGGCATGCCAGAAAGCGCGCTGGATGCGGCGAAGGCGCAGGCCGAAGCGAAAGAACAACAGGGCTGGCTGCTGACGCTGGATATTCCCAGCTATCTGCCGGTGATGACCTACTGCGACAACCAGGCGCTGCGTGAAGAGATGTACCGCGCCTATGCGACGCGCGCCTCGGATCAAGGACCCAATGCCGGTAAGTGGGATAACAGTGAAGTAATGGCGGAAGAGCTGGCGCTGCGTCATGAGCTGGCACAGCTGCTGGGCTTCGACTCCTACGCCGACAAATCGCTGGCGACCAAAATGGCGGAAAATCCGGCGCAGGTGACCGATTTTCTGACCGACCTGGCAAAGCGTGCCCGTCCACAGGCGGAGAAAGAGCTGGCTCAGCTACAGGCCTTTGCGCAAAAAGAGCACGGCATCAGTGAGCTGCAGCCGTGGGATCTGACCTATTACGGCGAAAAACAGAAACAGCATCTCTACACCATCAGTGATGAGCAGCTGCGACCTTACTTCCCGGAAGAGCGCGCGGTAAACGGCCTGTTTGAAGTGGTGAAACGCATTTATGGCATCACCGCGAAAGAGCGCAAAGATGTCGATGTTTATCATCCTGACGTGCGTTTCTTCGACCTGTTTGATGAGAGCGGCGAGCTGCGCGGCAGCTTCTATCTCGATCTCTACGCCCGTGAAAACAAACGCGGTGGCGCGTGGATGGATGACTGCGTTGGCATGATGCGCCTGGCTGACGGCTCGCTGCAAAAGCCGGTCGCCTACTTAACCTGTAACTTCAATCGTCCGCTGAACGGCAAACCGGCGCTGTTCACCCACGATGAAGTCACCACGCTGTTCCATGAGTTTGGTCATGGCCTGCATCATATGCTGACCGGCATCGACACGCCGGGCGTCTCTGGCATCAGCGGTGTGCCGTGGGATGCGGTTGAGCTGCCAAGCCAGTTCATGGAGAACTGGTGCTGGGAGCCAGAAGCGCTGGCCTTTATCTCCGGTCATTACGAAACCGGCGAGCCGTTGCCACAGGCGCTGCTCGACAAAATGCTGGCGGCGAAAAACTACCAGGCGGCGCTGTTTATCCTGCGTCAGCTGGAGTTCGGCCTGTTTGATTTCCGCCTGCATGCCGAGTTCGATCCGGCAAAAGGCGCGCAGATTCTGGAGATGCTGAAAGCGATCAAGAAGCTGGTGGCCGTGGTACCGAGCCCGGAATGGGGCCGTTTCCCACACGCGTTCAGCCACATCTTTGCCGGTGGTTACGCGGCGGGTTACTACAGTTATCTCTGGGCCGACGTGCTGGCGGCAGATGCTTACTCCCGCTTCCGCGAAGAGGGCATTTTCAACCGCGAAACTGGTCAGTCGTTCCTCGATAACATCCTGACGCGCGGCGGTTCCGAAGAGCCAATGGAGCTGTTCAAACGCTTCCGTGGTCGCGAGCCGCAGCTTGATGCGATGCTGGATCATTACGGTATCGAAGGATAACGCTTCGGGTGAAAATCTGTTTGATAGATGAATCGGGCGCCGGAGACGGCGCCTTATCTGTTTTAGCGAGCCGCTGGCAGCTGGAGCACGATGAGAATGCCATGATGGCGCTGGTGATGACGCCTGAGCGGCTGGAACTGCGCAAACGCGATGAGCCAAAGCTTGGCGGCATCTATGTCGACTTTGTTTCTGGCGCGATGGCGCACCGGCGGCGCTTTGGCGGCGGACGTGGCGAAGCGGTCGCAAAAGCGGTCGGCATCAAAGGTAACTATTTGCCCGACGTAGTTGACGCCACTGCGGGCCTGGGCCGCGACGCCTTTGTGCTGGCGGCGCTGGGTTGCCGGGTGCGCATGCTGGAGCGGCATCCGGTGGTGGCCGCTTTGCTGGACGACGGGCTGTCGCGCGGGTATCGCGATGCTGAGATTGGTGGCTGGCTGCGCGATCGGCTGACGCTGCTGCACGCTTCAAGCCTGGCGGCGCTGGCAACGTTGCAGCCTAAACCAGACGTAGTCTATCTCGATCCAATGTATCCACACCGGCAGAAAAGCGCGATGGTGAAGAAAGAGATGCGCGTTTTTCAGACGCTGGTTGGCGCTGATGATGACGCCGATGGTCTGCTGGAACCCGCACGTCGGCTGGCGAAAAAACGCATCGTGGTGAAGCGGCCTGACTATGCGCCGCCCCTGGCGGGCATCGCCACGCAGTCAGCGGTGGAGACCAAAAGCCACCGTTTTGATATCTATCCGCCACTGGTGGAAAACCCATAAAAAAAGGCGCTCACTGAGCGCCTTTTTGCTGGCGGAAACGGCGAGCCTTACTCGTTGTCGTCGTCTTCATCGCTCAGCGGCACAATCAGCATGTCGATATGGACGGTGTTGATCAGCTGGCGTGCTGAGGACATCAGCTTGCTCCAGAAATCCTGATGATGGCCGCAGACCACCAAATCGATATCGTACTTTTTGATCGCTTCAACCAGCACCTGGCCGAGATCACCGCTGCCGCTCAGCGTTTCGCTGAGTGGATATCCGGCGCTCTGCGACAGTTCGGTTAGCGCGTTGTGCGTCTCTTCAGAGATGCGCTTTTGCATGTCACCGAGGTTGACGTCAATCAGCCCGGTATAGAGGTCGGAATAGTTCACATCCACATGAATCAGTGACACTTTGGCATCGTAAGGGCGTGCCAGTGAGACCGCTTTATCGACCAGCAGCTTACTTTCCGGGGAAAGATCGACCGCAATCAGGATATGTTTATAAGCCATGATACAACTCCTTCCGTTAGAGGCGCGATTAGGTTAGCAGGTAAGTTTGCTCCATCACCATCATCTGTTTTCCATGACGAACCAGCAGGTTGAGCCGCCGGGATCGGCCTGGTGCGCAGCGGCGCCCTTCACCTGCGCCTTAATTATGACCTCCAGTATAGCGCCAAATGTTAACGGATGCTGAGCGAAGCAGCGCTGAATGCGATATCGATCGTCCGCTATTCGCTAACTTTTTGCGGCCAGTCAGAATCATTGCTGGAAAGTTTTTCTTTTAATCTCCTAAACTAGTAACAGGATCGATTTACCGGCTCGGATAGCTGCTTTCTCAGCATTCACTTTATTGTTCTGACAGGAAAGGCGTCAGTCGCCTTTTGCGTTCCCGCGAGTCGAGTTGGGAGGAAACAGATGATCAGCACCATCGCGCTTTTCTGGGCTTTATGTGTAATTTGCTTAATTAACATGGCACGTTATTTCTCCTCTCTGCGCGCGCTCTTATTCGTGCTGCGCGGGTGCGATCCTTTGCTGTATCAATATGTTGATGGCGCCGGATTTTTCACCTCTCATGGGCAGCCGAGTAAGCAGGTACGGCTGGTGCGCTATATCTGGGCGCAGCGTTACCGCGATCATCATGATGAAGAGTTTATTCGTCGCTGTGAGCGGGTGCGTCGGCAGTTCTTGCTGACCAGCGCGCTATGCGGCCTGGTATTTGTCAGCCTGATTGGTCTGGCGATCTGGCATTAGGTGAGCGTGAGGAAAGCGGCAGAGCAGGGCGAAGCGGGGGAGAAGCAGGGTTTCCCTCACCCGATGAGTGAGGGAAACGCCCGGCGCGATTAAATCAGCTTGAGCGCAATCCAGTAAAGTGAACCGGACAGCACGATACAAACCGGCAGGGTAAAGATCCATGCCATCGCGATATTCTTAATGGTACGGCTCTGCAAGCCACCGCCATCAACCAGCATGGTTCCCGCCACCGAAGAGGAGAGAATGTGCGTGGTTGAAACTGGCATACCGGTGTAACTGGCGACGCCAATCGACAGCGCGGCAGTGACCTGAGCCGACATGCCCTGCGCATAGGTCATGCCTTTCTTACCGATTTTTTCACCGATGGTGGTCGCCACACGACGCCAGCCAATCATGGTGCCTGTGCCTAACGCCAGCGCAACCGCCACGATAATCCAGATCGGCGCATATTCGATGCTGCTCAACAAATCGCTTTTCAGCTTATTGAGGAAGCGGCGATCGTCCGGGCTGGTTTCCGGCAGCTTAGCGGCTTTGTCCGCCGTATCGGAGATGCACAGCAGCAAACGACGCATCTGACTGCGCTGATCAACTGACAGCTGATCGTAGCTTTGCAGATTGGTCAGCAGGCCTTGCGCACGTTGCACCGCAACCAGCGCGCGGGCGCTATCGCAATGAAACTCCTGTGGACCAGACGGAATCTCTTCCGGCGTCGGTACCGCAGGTGGCGCCATCGCAATGATGTGCGTCAGTGCCTGATCGTGCTGCTGATAATATTGCTGCAGGTGGTTAACCGCATCGCGGGTACGCGTGATGTCATAGCCAGAAGCGTTCATGTTAACCACGAAGCCCGCAGGCGCAACGCCAATTAACACCAGCATAATCAGGCCAATGCCTTTCTGACCATCGTTAGCGCCATGCGAATAGCTGACGCCAATGGCCGAAACGATCAGCGCGATACGGGTCCAGAACGGCGGCTTTTTCTTGCCATCGATCTTTTCACGGTCAGCTGGCGTCATATGGATACGCGAACGTTTTTTGGTATTGCTCCAGTAGCGGCGCAGCAGAAAAATCAGGCCGCCAGCGATGATCAGGCCAACAATCGGCGAGAGAATCAGCGAAGCAAAGATATTGATAACTTTAGGGATATTCAGCGCATCTACCACGGAAGAGCCGGTCATCAATGCATTCGTCAGGCCGATGCCGATAATGGCGCCGATTAACGTATGCGAACTTGATGCAGGCAAACCGAGATACCAGGTACCCAGGTTCCAGATGATAGCGGCCAACAGCATGGAGAACACCATCGCCAGGCCATGCGCAGAACCGACATTCAATAGCAAATCGGTGGGCAACATATGCACAATGGCATACGCCACGCTCAAGCCACCCAACAGCACGCCAAAGAAATTGAAGACACCCGCCATGACGACGGCCAGCTGCGCACGCATTGCTCGCGTATAGATCACAGTCGCCACCGCGTTAGCGGTATCATGGAAGCCGTTGATTGCCTCATAAAACAATACAAACAGCAGAGCAAGAACCAGTAACAGGCCGGTAGTGTAATCGAGACCAGCAAACAGATGTAGCATAAATGTTACGCCATTTTGGAGGACATGAACGCGGCGCATTATCAGCGACAAAGCGCGTGATGGGAAAGGAAAATATAGACTTTTTTTGACATCGCCGTGCAACAAAGGCCAGCTGTTCATTAAAAAAGTGAATACTATTAGCCTGTTACATTATGACACATTTATGCGATTCTGATGACGCTGGCACATCATGTGCCATCTCTCTACAATCAGCGCCTTTCGTAAAAAACGGGCCGGGAGCCATCGTGGAACAGTTTGACGTTATTATCATTGGCGCAGGCGCCGCTGGGTTGTTTTGCGCCGCCCAGGCGGGGCAGCGTGGCCTGAACGTGCTGCTGGTGGATAACGGTAAAAAACCAGGGCGTAAAATTCTGATGTCCGGCGGCGGCCGCTGCAATTTTACCAACATGTATATCGAGCCCGCGGCCTATCTCTCGCACAATCCGCATTTCTGTAAGTCGGCGCTGGCACGCTATACCCAATGGGATTTTATCGAGCTGGTCGCAAAACACGGCATCGCCTACCACGAGAAAACCCTGGGTCAGCTGTTTTGCGACGATTCTGCACAGCAGATGGTGGATCTGCTGGTTAAGGAGTGTGAGCGGGGCCGGGTAACGCTGCGCCTGCGCACCGAGGTGGGTGCCATTACGCGCGATGATCAGGGCTACAGAGTGAGCCTCAATGGTACAGAAGTTAGTGCTCGCAAACTTGTGGTGGCGAGCGGTGGCTTATCAATGCCGGGCCTTGGCGCGTCGCCGCTGGGCTATAAAATTGCCGAGCAGTTTGGCCTTTCTGTGTTCCCAACGCGCGCCGGGCTGGTGCCGTTTACGCTGCATAAGCCGCTGCTCGATCAGCTACAAAATCTCTCTGGCGTGGCGCTGCCTGCTACCGTGGAGGCCGAAGATGGCACGCTGTTTAAAGAAGCGCTGCTGTTTACCCATCGCGGCCTTTCCGGTCCAGCGATTCTGCAGATTTCCAGTTACTGGCTGCCCGGCGAGCAGCTGGCCATCAATTTATCACCGACCACCGAACTGGGCGCGTTTCTCACCGTCCAGCGCGAGGCGCATCCCAATCTCAGCCTGAAAAATAGCCTGGCGAAGGTGTTGCCGAAACGGCTGGTGGAAGTGCTGCAAACCCTGGCGATCGTGCCCGATGTAACACTAAAGCAGCTGAATGCTAAACAGCAGAGTGAGTTAGTACATACTCTCCATAACTGGCGCGTACAGCCTAACGGCACGGAAGGCTATCGTACCGCTGAAGTGACGCTCGGCGGCGTCGACACCACGCAGCTCTCTTCTAAAACCATGGAGGCGCGGCAGGTGCCGGGGCTCTATTTTATTGGCGAAGTGGTGGATGTCACCGGCTGGCTCGGCGGCTATAACTTCCAGTGGGCATGGAGCTCGGCATGGGCCTGTGCGCAGGCGCTGTGAGGTTGTGCCAGGCTAAAGGTGGCATAACGGCTGGCTTATCGCGGCGCCGTTAAAACGATCCATTACGGAGAAACGGGTGAAAAAGAGCGAGCTTCCGGTGAAAACCTGCGTTGTGTGTGGGCTGCCGTTCACCTGGCGCAAGAAATGGGAACGATGCTGGGACGAGGTGCGCTACTGCTCGGAGCGCTGTCGTCGTTATAAGCATCAACATTAAGCTTTTCTGTTGCTGCGTCGCCCTGCGTTATGACGCCCGCTGTCCCACTACTGGTATGCCCGCCTGTTGACAGTTAAAGTTGCAGCTGCGGCAGACGTCGTAAAGCACCTACGTCCATCACTGATGTGAACCGAACAGCCCTCAGGGAGGCGATATGGCTGGAAACAGCATTAAAAAAGCACCAATTGTGATTACCCGCGCCTTTGCGGCTTTCTTTACCTCACCCATGGCCGGCGGCATTGTGTTGATCCTCGCCTCCGCCGCGGCGATTATCATTGCCAACTCTGCCTGGGGCGAAAGCTATAAGGCGTTGCTGGTGTGGAAAACCGCAGGGCTTTCCGTTGAGCACTGGATCAACGACGCGCTGATGGCGATATTCTTCCTGCTGGTCGGGCTGGATATCAAACGTGAACTGCTTATGGGCCAGCTGGCGAGCTGGAGCCAGCGTGCGCTGCCCGGCTTTGCGGCGGCAGGCGGCATGGCGGTACCGGCGCTGTTCTTTTATGCGTTTAACAGCGGCAATCCGGAAACGCTCTCAGGCTGGGCGATTCCCACCGCTACCGATATTGCTTTTGCGCTGGGCGTGCTGGCGCTGCTGGGCGATCGCGTTCCGCTGTCGCTGAAAATCTTTCTCTCCGCGCTGGCCATCCTGGATGACATGGGTGCGGTGATTATTATCGCGCTGTTTTATACCAGTGATATCGCTCTGACCATGCTGGCCGGTGCCGCTGCGATGGTTGTGCTGCTGGCGATCATGAACCGCATGGGCGTGAAGCGCCTGCTGCCTTATCTGGTGGTTGGCGTGGT
Organism: Duffyella gerundensis; assembly: GCF_001517405.1. Classification (NCBI taxonomy): domain Bacteria; kingdom Pseudomonadati; phylum Pseudomonadota; class Gammaproteobacteria; order Enterobacterales; family Erwiniaceae; genus Duffyella; species Duffyella gerundensis. The sequence continues at coordinate 232,173 of NZ_LN907827.1, forward strand.
GCTGTGGTTCTTTATGCTGCAGTCGGGCGTGCACGCTACCATCGCAGGCATTCTGCTGGCGCTGTTTATCCCGTTAAAAGGTGGTGAAGATGAAACCTCGCCGCTGGAAAAACTGGAGCATGCGCTGGGGCCGTGGGTCACCTTTATCGTGCTGCCGCTGTTTGGTTTTGCCAACGCGGGCGTGGCGCTGGGCGGCATGACGCTGGACGATTTAACCGCACCGGTGCCTATTGGCGTGGCGCTGGGACTGTTTTTTGGCAAGCAGATCGGTGTGTTTGGTCTGTCATTACTGGCTATTGTCACCGGCCTGGCGAAAAAGCCGGACAACAGCAGCTGGCTGCAGCTCTACGGCGTGGCCGTGCTGTGCGGTATTGGGTTTACCATGAGCCTGTTTATCGGCAACCTGGCATTTGCGCATGCGCCACTGCTGGTGGATGAGGTGAAAATTGGTGTGCTGGCGGGATCAATCGCCGCGGCAATTTTCGGTATGTTGATTCTGCGCTTCGCCCACGCGCGTCGCAGCTGAGTTCATTCAACCCCGATCAAACCCGCCTCGTGCGGGTTTTTCTTTTGGGGCGTGGAAAGCGTGCCGCAATCCGTGCCGAATTATTCGCCATCTTTATACAGTGCAATAAATAGCGTTTATACTTTGCCCGGCAGTCTGGCGATGTTAACGTTTCTCATTGGCTCGGTCTGACCTTACCCTATTAGAATCCGGGATTAACTATGCTTGTGCTGTGGAACACCTTGATCGTCCTTTCAACCGTTGCTGCTATGGAACTGATAGCAGCCTTTTCACACAGGTACATCATGCACGGCTGGGGCTGGAACTGGCACCACTCGCACCATGAACCGCGCACCGGCTGGTTTGAACTCAACGATATGTATGCGGTGCTGTTTGCCGGGCTGGCCATTGCGCTGATCGCCGCCGGAACGGCAGGCTACTGGCCGCTGCAGTGGATTGGTGCTGGCATGACGCTGTACGGCCTGCTTTATTTTATCGTCCACGACGGACTGGTGCATCAGCGCTGGCCGTTTCGCTACGTGCCGCGCCGTGGCTACCTTAAGCGTCTGTATATGGCGCACCGCTTACATCATGCGGTGCGTGGCAAGGAAGATTGTGTGTCGTTTGGTTTTCTCTATGCGCCGCCGGTTGAGAAACTGCAGGCGACGCTGCGCCAGCGCCATGGACGTCGGCGCGCACGAGCCGGTGCTAGCGCGGGCGCTGCCAGAGGCCAGCAGGACGCGGCGTCGGCGATCGCACGCGAGAAGTCACCGCCATCCCCGCACCGCTGATCAGCAGGCCCAGCTTCTCCATTTTGCTGGTGCCCTGCCGCCGTTGCCAGGCATCGCTGCCTGCGCGCTGCACTTTGATACCAATTTCACGATAAACCCCGCGCGCGGTGGCGATGGCCCAGGCGCAACGCAGCGGCAGGCCAGGTAATCCGGCACGCGCCGAATCGTAATAGGGCTCTGCGGCGTTAATCAATCGCGTTGCCAGCCGCGCCAGTGCCGGACGGTTCGCCTCGTCTGCCAGGGTGGCGGGCGTTAATCCCTCTTCGGCCAGCCAGTCAGCCGGTAAATAACAGCGGCCAGCCTGGGCATCTTCAACGATGTCGCGGGCAATATTGGTCAACTGAAATGCCAGGCCCAAATCACATGCCCGATCCAACACCGCCTCGTCGCGTACGCCCATCACCCGCGCCATCATGAGACCAACTACGCCTGCGACGTGATAGCAATAGCGCAGTGTGTCGTCGAAATTGAGATAGGCCTCATCGCGCACGTCCATGGCGTAGCCTTCAAGGTGATCAAACGCCTGCTGTTGCGGAATGTCATGCGCCAGCACCACCTCCTGAAACGCGGCGAATGCCGGTTCATCCATCGGCGCGCCCGCGTAAGCCTGACGAGTCTGGCTTTGCAGTTTGGCCAGCCGCTGTTCAGCGTCGCTGATGCTTACCACCGGCGCGGCAAAACCTAATTCCTGACCGTCAATGACGTCATCACAGTGACGGCACCAGGCGTAAAGCATCAGAGCGCTGCGCCGCGTGCTGGCATCAAACAGCTTCGAGGCGGTGGCAAAACTTTTTGAGCCCGCCGCCATGGTTTGTGTCGCGTGATTCAGCAGCGGCTGATTCATTTTTGATCCTCTACCATCAGGCCTGCGGTGGCTTTCGCCGAGCCGATCACGCCAGGAATACCGGCGCCGGGATGAGTGCCAGCACCCACCAGATAGAGATTGGGAATGCGGCTGTCACGGTTATGCGGGCGGAACCAGGCGCTCTGCGTCAGGATCGGCTCCACAGAGAACGCGGAACCCAGATGCGCACCCAGCTCATCGCGGAAATCAAACGGCGTAAATATGCGATGCGTCACCAGCTGATCGCGCAGGCCGGGCATATAGCGCTCTTCAAGGTATTCAAAAATGCGATCGCGCAGGCGTGGACCTTCAACGTCCCAGTCGAGATCGGCGGTGCCCAGATGCGGCACCGGTGCCAGCACGTAATAGCTGGCGCAGCCTTCAGGTGCCAGCGACGGGTCGGTAACGCAGGGCGCATGCAGATAAAGCGAGAAATCGTCGGCTAACGCGTCGCTGTTGAAGATTTCATGAATCAGCGCCTGATAGCGTGCACCAAAGCACACCGTATGGTGTGCCAGCTGCGAATGGTGGTGATTCAGGCCAAAATAGAGCACAAACAACGAGTTGCTCATGCGTTTCTTCTTCAGGCTGGTGGCACGGCTGACGCCCACCGGATGATGGCCGAGTAACTTTTCATAGGTGTGCACCACGTCCGCATTGGACGCCACCGCCGAAGCGGGGAAATGGCGTCCGTCCGCCAGCGTGACCGCGCTGATCTTTTCACCTTCGGTTTCCAGCCGCTCTACTTTCGCATTGAGGATCAGCTCGCCGCCCAGATCCTCAAACAGTTTAACCATGCCCTGCACCAGCGCACCGGTGCCGCCGCGTGGGAACCAGACGCCCCATTCACGCTCCAGCGCATGGATCAGCGTATAGATTGAAGAGGTCGCAAAAGGGTTGCCGCCCACCAGCAACGAATGAAACGAAAACGCCTGGCGCAGGTGCTCATCTTCGATAAATTTCGACACCATGCTGTAGACGCTGCGCCACGCCTGCAAGCGTGCCAGCTGTGGCCCGGCGCGCATCATGTCGCGGAAAGAGAGGAACGGCACCGTGCCAAGCTTCAGGTAGCCTTCGCGGAACACCGCCTGAGAATAGGCGAGAAACTGCTGATAGCCTTCGACGTCGCGCGGATTAAACTGATGAATCTGTTCCTCAAGGCGCGGCTGGTCGTTGTCATAATTCAGCACCTTGCCATCTTCCCAGCACAGGCGATAAAACGGTTTTACCGGCATCAGCTCAACGTAGTCGGCGAGATTTTTGCCTGCCAGGGTAAACAGCTCCTCGATGGCGCTGGGATCGGTAATCACCGTTGGGCCAGCATCAAAAATAAAGCCCTGATCTTCATAGACGTAAGCACGTCCGCCGGGCTTATCGCGCTGCTCAAGCAGCAGCGTGGGAATACCGGCGGCCTGCAGGCGAATAGCCAGGGCGAGGCCACCGAAACCGGCACCAATTACAATATTTTTTTTCATTAAAAGGCTCGCAGCCGGGGAGTTTGCTTAAGCACGGCGCGTAACGCTTCGCGCACCGGAACCGGTGGCTTACCGGTCAGAATCCGTGCCATATCGGTTAACGTTAGCTGACCCGCGTAAAAACGGGCAATCAGCCGATCGTTGAGTCCATAAAATCGTTGCATCACCTGCCAACGCTGCTCGGGCCGTCCGGCCAGAAACAGCATGCGGTTAAGCATGCGGAAGAAGCGTTGACGGCGCCATTGATCGCCAGCAACGCCGCGGATAAGAGTAAACAGCGCGGCGTGATCGACCGCGGACTGTGCGGCAATGGTATCGGCCAGCGTGGCGGCCAGCGGCAGAGAATAGCCAGTGGTAGCGTGGAACAGTCCGGCACGCAAACCGCTGCGTGGCTGGCCCTGCGCCTGCTGCCAGAAGGCGTCATGCTGACCCGCCAGGGTGATCGGCAGGCTGCCCTGTTCTTCACGCTGCAGGGTGCGCAGCTGCCAACCCTGGCTCAGCGCATAATCGGCGATGTTCTGTCGTGAGCGATCTGCATCCAGCGCGGAGCGGTCAATATAGTGTGTATCTTCAATCAGCAGGCTGTCTGGCGACAGCGGCAGGGTATAGACGAAGCGATAACCCTCCTGCTGATCTACCGTGGCATCCATCAATATTGGACGCACCAGACCGTGCGGCTGCGCCAGCTGCCATTCCTGGCCGACAAAGGCCTGGGAGCCAACGGCGAGGTGCGGCCCGGGCTGATAGCCACGGCCATCAATCACCGCACGTGCATGTAACGTGTCGCCACTGCGCAGCTGAACACAATCGGGTGCGACGGCCATCGCCTCGCTGTGGGTACGCAACCGATCGCCCAGCGCCGCGCTGATGACCTCGGCAAAGCGCTCGGAGGTAATACTCAGATAGCCGCCGGGCAGCGTACGATTCAGCACCGGAAAGCGCACCTCATAGCCATCCCAGCGGTGTGCAACAAAAGGCGCAAGCCAGGCATGCTGAGCCTCGCTGAGATCCTGATGATGAAAGCTCCAGGTATGGTTGCCGCCCGGTGCTGAGCCCGCTTCCAGCAATAGCACGTCGAGCTGCGGCTGGCACTGTTTAAGCCGCCAGGCAATCAGGCCGTTGGCCAGGCCGCCGCCAACCAGAATCACATCCCATATCTTATTCATGATGCTGCCCGCTGTGGATGCTGGCCCAATGCCTGTTCAACAATCATCGCTGCTCGCTGTGCGCCGCCAGCCTGCTGCAGCGCCGGTTGCAGGGCAGACAGCCGCTGTGCAAATGCGGCATCGCTGAGCAGGCTTTGCAGGTGGCCCGCCAGCTTATCGGCGCTGGCGAAGCGCGAGACGCGACGGCCCAATCCGTGCCAGGCAACGCGCGCGGCAACGCCCGGCTGATCGAATGCGATGGGAATGGCCAAAATTGGCGTAGCGCTGGCAATGGCATCGACCACGGTATTCAATCCGCCGTGCGTGATTACCGCCTGCGCCTGCTGCAATACGCTGCGCTGATCGGCAAAATCGGTCACGAAAGTGGCACCGCTGTTTTTTAGTTGTTCACTTTGCGCCGCATCAAGGCCGCCACAATGGGCAATCAGTAGCTGCACGTCCAGCGAACGGCAGGCGCGCGCGATGGTAGAGAAGAGGCGAAAACGATGACCCTGCAAGGTGCCCAGCGAGGCAAAAACAAAGGGGCGCTGGTTGTCGATCGGCCACGGCAACGCCAGAGGCTGGCCGCTTTTTTCTGCGCGCAGCGGGCCAACAGCATGAAAATGATCCGGTAAAGCCTGCCGGGGAAAATCGAGTTCAGGCGGCGTCTGGCTGATCTGCGCCAGCGGTGACAGACACTCATGCAGCGCATGGCGCGGCGGTAAGTTGAAGGCCTGCGCATGCTGCGCGATAACCTTGCCGTGACGGCGCATCATCCAGTCATATACGCGGCTGCTTGATTCAAACAGCTTCATCGCCCGTGGATTGGTGCCCCAGGCAAAAGGCATCACCGGCAGTGGCATGCCCGGCTCGCGATTGACCGGCAGCGCACAGGCCACCGAAACGAAAGGCAGGCCCAGCGCCTCAGCGACCAGACCGCCCGCGGCTTCCATCTGATCCACAATCAGCCCCTCTACCGCCAGCGTGCGCAAAGCAGCGGGCAAATCGCGACACAGCATGTCGGTGGTGCGAGACATGTCGCTGATCAGGCGGAAAATTGACAGGCCCGAAGGGTTGGCCGCAAGGCGCAGGGTTTTATCCAGGCTGCCAGGCGGATGGCTAAGGTGACCAACCGGCATAAAGCCGATGGCCGCATCGCTGAGCAGGCGGCGCGCATCCTGTTGATGAACAAAGGTAATGCGATGACCGCGGGCAATCAGCGACTGCGCCAGTGCCTGCATCGCCTGATAATGGCTGTAAAGCGGTGGTGCGATAACAGCATAATGGCTCATCCGACCGGCACCAGCGACGCCTGTTTTAGCGCGGCGAGGTTCTCGCTGCCGGTACAGAAGCAGGCCACGCGCAGCTGATCGATAACCACTTGAAAATGCTCGGTTACCGCGTCGGTGGAGGTGGTAGCGCTGCCGAGTACCGCTGCGGCCTGCCCCACCAGATTGGCGCCCAGCCGGATCGCTTTTGCCGCATCAATGCCGTTGGCGATGCCGCCGGAAGCGATCAGTGGCATCTCAGGCAGGCGGGCACGAATGGCGCACAGTGCGTCTGCGGTAGGAATGCCCCAGCCGGTAAAAGCCATAGCCACGGCGCGACGGCGCGCGCTGTCGGCTCGTTCGCCCTCAACGGCCGCCCAGCTGGTGCCACCCGCGCCCGCGACGTCAAGCATGGTGACGCCCACTGCCGCCAGCCGTTCGGCTACCGCCACGGATAATCCGGCACCGACCTCTTTGATAATCACCGGCACCGGCAACGTCGTAACCGCCTGCTCAATCGCCGTCAGCACGCCGCGCCAGTCGCGATCGCCACCGTTTTGCAACGCTTCCTGCAGAGGATTCAGATGCACAATCAGCGCATCTGCATCGATCATGGCAACGGCTTGCCGCGCATAGCTTATGCCATGCGGGCCCAGCAGCTGAGCTGCGCCGAGGTTGGCCAGTAGCGGAATATCGGGCGCTATTTTTCGCAGCTCGCTGTCCAGCCCCCAGTTCATATCGCCTTCAATGGCTACACGCTGCGAGCCGACGCCCATCGCCAGGCCGAGCATTTGCGCCGCCTCAGCCAGATGACGGTTAATGTCACGCGCCCGGTTTGCGCCGCCGGTCATTGAGCTAATCAATATCGGTGCCTGCATCGCGCGTCCGCACAGCGACGTACTGAGATCGATGGCATCCAGATTCAGCTCCGGCAGGGCACAATGCTCGAACCGCCAGCGTTCAAACCCGGTTGTGGTCTGTTTCACAGCGCGATTGGGGTTAAGGACGATATCGAGGTGATCGTTTTTGCGTTGCAGCAGATCCGGGTCCTTCATTCATTCTCCGTTAGGTAAATCCTGTCGAACAAAAGGCTTTTTTGGTCAGTCGATGAGAGAAGAATCAACGAAATGATGCCAGTTGCTGATTAAACCAGGCATGCATAAATTGACGCGTTGCCACGCCGTCACGGCAGGCATAAGCAAAATGTTCATCGGCATTGCGCAGGTGTTCGTGCAGACGTTGATGCACCGCTTCGGCACCCAGCATTGCAACCAGCGTTGATTTGCCGTGGTCTTTGTTGAGATCTTTGCCCGTTCCGCTTTGGCAATCGGCCAAATCGTCGAGTAGCTGAAACGCCTGGCCTAAATCCTCAGCGAAACAGCGCAACTTCTGACGTACCGTCAGCGGTGCCTCGGCCGCAATGGCGGCCATCTGTAAGGTCGCGCCAAACAGCACGCTGGTTTTGAGATCGTTAGCGGTAGCGATCGCTTCCGGGCTGCGCGCGTTGCTGCCTTCGTTCAGATCCAGAAACTGCCCCTGCACCAGGCCCTGCAGGCCGACGGCACCGGAAAGTTCAGCCACCGCCTGATTACGGCACTGGCTCGATAAGCCTTCTGCCGCGGCCACCACGCCAAACGCATGGCTGAGCAGCGCAACGGCGGCGAGGATAGCGACATTCTCGCCAAACTGGCGGTGAATGGTGGGCCGACCGCGACGCAGCAGGGCATCATCCATGCAGGGAATATCGTCGAGTATCAGTGAGGCGGCGTGAATCATCTCAATGGCGCAGGCGAGATCAAGCAGGCCCTGATGAGGCGTTTCGCAGCCTAAATCGCGTGCCGCCAGAATCAACAGCAAAGGGCGAATGCGCTTGCCCGGCGCCAGTGCGCCTTCGCGCATCGCGGCGCGCACCATATCGCGTTCGCCGCCGGCGGGCAGCAATTCGTCGAGACGAACCTGTATCGCCTCGCGCAATGCCCGCAGTTCGCTTTCCTGGCTTAACAATTTTTCGGCATAGGCTGTCATGGTTGCTGTCCCGGGTTTGCCGTTAAGGCGTAATTAATTGACTATCACCGAAGCCAGTAGCTGCATTTGATACCAAACCTCGCCTGTGTCGACAGGCTGACGTAATGCCTTAACCGTCAGGTTTGGCAGAAGAAACAGGTGATTGTTGTACTCGGGCAAGACAAACTTCATCTTTGATAAGGTTAGATTATTATCAAAAATTTGCCTTTGCTGCCCGATGAAAAGCGCTGAAATCTAGCGCTACCCGCGGTGCAATGCGGGCGGTTTAGGTCCAGGGTTCATGTGGTAGCACAGGTTGCGGTGCTTAAGCAATCAGCTATGAGACCAGCTGATGCAGCAGCGCCGTGACTTCCTGCACCTGCTGTGGACTCAACGCACCTTCCTGAGCAAACCTCACGGCGCCGGTTTTATCCAGTACCACCACGGTGGAACCGCCAGGCTTCAATTGCCATGCGCGCTGACCTGCACCAAGGCTGTCGACCACAAACTGCGCCCACGGCGAGGTCTTCTTACTGCTTTCGATGCTGTTACGCACAAAAATGGCGCTGCCCGGAATCGCATCATCGGTGTTAATGATGGTGGTGGTTTGATAGCGATCATGCGGCAGTTTCGCGGCAGAGATCGCTTCAATCACCGCATTATTTTCATCTTTTGCCGACATTCTGCCTGCCAGATAGAGCACCACGCGCACCTTTCCCGTCAGCTGAGCGCTGTTCCAGCGTTGATAACTCAGTTTGCCCTGCTGCTCCAGCAGTTCACCACGATCGGCAATGCCCATTGGCGAGACCCGTTCGCCGACAACAAAATTGTGCGCTGACGCGAAAAAGGGCAACAGCAGCGTAGCAACAGCCAGAGAACGGACAGAACGAACAGAAAAAAGCATGGTTAACTCCATTTAAAGCAGGCTGCCCGCGCCTGCGTAATCGCCGCTGAGGCTGCGGCAAAAGGCGTGCTGGCTGCACGACGCGGCAGGCAGGCACACGATAATTAATCCTGTTAGTGCTTATCGTAAAAGACAGCGAAAGGCGCCCGGACTTTTACTGCTACTCACGGTAATACGTTAAGCGCACCGGCGTCACCTGAAAATAAGCATATTCATTTGTTGCAGCGCGAAAATGCGGCATGTCTCGAAAGGTTGAAAGAATCGGCAGGAAAACGGGGATAAAGGGGGGTTGCGGAAAAAAACGGCGGGTATTATCTGCAGCACGCCGCGAAGGTAGCAAGCCGTTACAGGGCGAGAGGATGCAGCACAGGAGAGATTGCGATGCCATCAGTGCAGGTGATGACATCGCGAATAGTCAAAGAAAGGAGGTTGGCTTACAGCCAGCCGGAGCGTTTCAGGCCGCGGTAAAGGCAGAAACAGGCCAGCAGGGTAAAGATGACCACCGCCGGATAGCCATACAGCAGATGCAGCTCCGGCATATGATCAAAGTTCATGCCGTACATGCTGAAGACCACGGTGGGCACCACTAAAATACCGCCCCAGCCGGAGATTTTTTTAACCACTTCGTTTTGCTGGACGGAGACCAGCGCGAGATTTACCTGCATGGCACTGGTGAGAATTTCACGCATATCTTCCGCATCGGTGACCGCATGGCGCGCATGGTCCTGGACGTCACGCAGATAGGCACGCAGCGGTTTGGGCACCAGCTCTTCATGCAGTCGAATCAGCTGTTGGCAGATATCGTCGACCGGCTGCGCAGCATTGCGCAGCGCCAGCAAATGACGACGCAGCATATAGACGTTCTGCACCGCACTGCGATCGAACTCACTGCTGAACATGGTGGTTTCCATCTCATTGATGCGATCGCTGAGTGATGCGGTGACTTCAAGATAGTGATCGACGATAAAATCGATGATGCAGTACATGGCGTAAGCCGGTCCTTTCGCCATCATCGCCTGATTTTCTTCAGCGCGTTTGCGCACCGGCGCATAGGTTTCTGAAGCGCCGTGACGCACGGTAATCAGAAAGTTTTTACCGGCAAAAATATGCGTTTCGCCAAAATGAATCTCGTCGCGATCGTTTTTTTGCGCGGTCTTCAGCACAATAAAAACCGAGTCGCCATATTGTTCAATTTTGGGCCGCTGGTGGGCGGTCAGCGCATCTTCAATCGCCAGATCGTGCAGCCCAAACTCCTGCTGAATTTTCTGCATAAAGGGCTCATCAGGCTCATACAATCCCAGCCAGACATAATTGTCCGGTTCATGGATCGCCTCGCTGATATCCTCGATTTTTATCTCTTCGCCCCGTTTTCCGGCGCGATAGACGACGCTGTTTACCACCATATTTTTGCTCACGATAAAGTTAATCTTTTGCCAGGGTTGTTACAGATAAGCTGGATAAAGGATAGGCCAGCGCAGGAAATGCAGCGAGAGCAATATTTTGGTAAGCATTTGATTAGTGTTAGTAAGTGTAACCATAACCGCAGGGCCAGCGAAGAAGCCTGCCTGAATGCCGGTCTGCGGTCGGGCAGACATTCCTGGTCATTCAGCATTCTGCTTCACACCCCTTCTTCAGGTGTGCAGCTGGTGGGCTGCCGAACCAGAAAAGCGCCATGATGGCTCAATACCAGCAGGCGCGAGCGGGACAAAAAATATCATTACTGCAAACGCTGGCGGCAGGGCGTTTAACTGTGGTGAAAACGATAACGGCAGAGCCGAAGCTCTGCCGTCAGGTTATTCGCCAGGCGAACTAAAGGTGTACCGCTAGACGCGCGCTGAAGGTTGCAGTTCCTCGCGGAAATGCTTCTCCAACTGCTCCAGGCTTTTGCCTTTGGTTTCCGGCGCACAGAGAATCACGAAAATCCCCCCGGCGATGCCCACAGCGGCAAAGCTCAGGAAGCAGGCCGGCAGGCCAAAGTGATCCAGCATGGTTGGGAACAGCAGGGCGATGGTGAAGTTGGTAATTTGCATCGCAAACACCGACAGCCCGGTTGCACGACCACGAATACTCAGCGGGAAAATTTCCGACAGCAGCAGCCAAGTGACCGGCGACAGCGCTGCCTGCTGGAAGCTGAGGAACACCAGCATGCCCGCCAGCACCAGCCAGCAGCGGATCATGTTAGGGTCGCCATTAACCGTCTCCGGCATCAACAGCGTGACCAGACCAATCGCTACCAGCGTACAGGTACAGCCAATTTGCCCGGTAAGCAGCAGCGGACGACGGCCAAAACGGCTGAGCAGCATAATCCCAACAAAGGTCATCAGCACCGAGATAACGCCATTAGCGATAGTGGCAATCAGCGACGCATTGGTACCCATCCCGGCTGCCTGCAGCATGGTTGGCGCATAGAACATAATGGTGTTAACGCCAGAGAGCTGCTGGATCATGGCAATGCCGATGCCCAGCGCCACCAGCCGTTTCATCCACACGGAAATGGTGCGATTACGCTGTGCGCTCTTTTCACGCTTTGGCTTCACCGCGCTGCGGATATTATTGAATTCGCGCTCAACATAACGTGAGTCGCGGGTGCGTTTCAGCACGTCGCGTGCCTCTTTGAAACGGCCATGCATGGCATACCAGCGCGGTGTATCGGGTAAGAACAGCATGCCAACCCACAGCACTACGGCGGGCACACAGGCTACGCCAAGCATCCAGCGCCAGGTCTCTTCGCCACCCCAAATTTCATTGATGGTCGCGTTGCTGACGTAGGCGATCAACTGACCGGAAACGATCATCATCTCCTGCAGGGTCACAAACTGCCAGCGACGGTTTGCCGGAACGATTTCAGCGATATAGACCGGCACAATGGCCGCCGCGCCGCCTACCGCCAGGCCGAGAATAAAGCGGAAGGTGATCATCAGCTCAACATTGGGTGCCATAGCACAGCCGAGCGAGCCGGTTAAAAACACCACCGCCATGATCAAAATGATCTTGCGGCGTCCCAGACGATCGGCCATGCGACCGGCGCTGATGGCCCCAAAGGCTGAACCGAGAATAAGGAAGCTGGTGACCATGCCGGTGGTGGCTGGCGTGAGATGCAAATCATGCTTCATGAACAGCAGCGCGCCAGCGATGACGCCGGTATCGTACCCAAACAGCAGTCCGCCTAAAGTGGCAACGACCGCAATCACCTTCACCAGCGGCTCGACAGACTGCGTCGCCGACTTCGGTTGAGAAGCTGGATTGTTGTTATTTATTTCAGACACTGCAATACCCCTGATTTTCACGCAAATCGCATGCAGCATACAATCTAGGTGATAACTGAGATGTCGCTCATATCTTTACAAAAATATTTTAGGCACTCACCGGACGTAATAAACGCTGATTGATCAAGGAATAAGCGTAACGGTTTATCGCTGAGCAGCAACAGTGGGGGAACGGGTGACGATTTGATTGCGCCCGTTGCGCTTGGCGGCGTAAAGCGCCTGGTCAGCGTCATGCACCAGGCTGTCGGCATTACTGCCAATGCTAAAGGTGCTAACGCCAATGCTCAGCGTGACAATCTTCTCCGCCAGTTCGGTGCTGGCGTGCGGCAGTGCGGCGGCGCGCACGGCGGCAAGAATACGTTGAGCCAGTGCCAGAGCGGCAGACGCATCAGTGGCGGGCAGCACAAAAGCAAACTCTTCGCCGCCGTAACGGGCAACCACATCGCCGTTGCGCTGCGCCAGCGATTTTAAGATGTCGGCGATGCGACGCAGGCAGGCATCACCGGCGACATGGCCGCGCGTGTCGTTATAGCGCTTGAAGTAGTCGATATCGCACATGATCAATGACATCGGCACGCCGGTTGTCGCGGCACGTTCGATGCACTGCTCAAGGTAAATATCGAACTGTCTTCGGTTGGCCAGCCCGGTCAGGCTGTCAATCAGGGCGAGATCCTGCAGGCGATGGTTGGCATAGGTCAGCTCATCGCGTGCGCGCAGCAGCTCGGCCTGATTTTCCAGCATCAGCCGCAGCTGTCGCAGCAGCAGCAGGCCAAACAGCATTACCAGCATCAGCATTAACAGGTTCAGACAGATAATGCCCAGATTGGTGCGCAGCCAGGCTTTGCGCAGCGCATCGCGATCGATGCCTACCGCCGCAACCAGCGGATAGTGCGGCACCATAGCGTAACCAAAAATGCGGGTAATACCGTCGATCGGCGAGCGCCAGGTGCCGCTGCCGGTCGGGCTCACCTTAAGCAGTTTTTGATACAGAGGCGTGTGCGCCATGCTGTGATTGGTCAGCCGATCGGCAAAAGGCCGCACGTAGAGCATGGTGGCATCGCGATGGGTTAACCCCAGCACATCATGCTCGCCAATCTCAAAGTAATCATAATATTGGCGAAAATAATCGACCCGCACAGTGCCCAGCGCCACGCCACGAAAATGCCCTTCGGCGTCATCCAGCCGCAGTGATACGGGAATTACCGGCTCGTTATTCGAACGGCTACGAATGACATGACCAATGTGCATCTGCTGATTATCATGACGGCGATGCCAGCTGAAATAGTCGCGATCGCCGTTGCTGTAGGCAGGAAGCGGACCGGGGGCTGAATTGGCTACTGAGATGCCATTGGCGTCAAACACAAACAGGCCGTTCAGCTGTGGCAACAGCGCCTTCTGCCGTGCCAGCAGACCCTGAGTACCGGCGTAATGACCCGGTGAGGAAAAAATATCATCGGCGTTGCGGGCGATCTCCTGCAGCGTAATCTGCACCTGCAGAAATGTGTCTTGCGCCTGACGTGAAAGTGCCAGCGACTGATTTTTTACCAGACGCTCGTTCTCCTGCAGCTCATGCTGCCAGGATTGCCATAAGGCGCCACCACTGATCAGCACCACGCTAATGCTGACCAGCAGCAGAAAAAGTGGCATCGCCCGTTGCGGTGAGGCTAATTTTCCCGGTATCAGATCCTTCTCCCTCTCTCACCACAGCCTTGCCGATAGGCTAAGCATACTGTCAGTTGTCTTAATTGGCGAAAGCCAACAGCAATTACTGCGCGGCGTATCGCACTGTCGGTAAAGGTTAAAAAAGCGCGCAAACTGTATCCTGATATGTCTTGCCACAAAAATGTCATCTTCATCTTCTAGCGTGATGCGCACACTCCGTTCTTTTATGGAAATCCCCATGCGCCTGACGCTTTCGGTTATTGCCCTTAGTCTGTTCGCCAGCACGCTGGCAGACGCCGCTGAACCCCAGTGGTCGCAGATTCACGCTACGGCGGTGAATACCACCGCCGATTTGAACCCCAACTTTGCCGCCCGCGAAGCGGTGATCCAGCAGCAGCTGATTGCGGCGCTGCGGGGCAACGCCAGCAGCTTGCAACGCAGTGAGCTTGAAACGGCCAGGCAGAGCAGCGTGCAGGCCGATACCGCCTGGCTGCAGGCCAGCGGCTATGACTTCCATAAAAAAGAGAATCAGCAGGCGGGCATTGCGCTGCTCAGCCAATTCAGCGCGCAACCGAAAGCGGTCATGACGGCCAATCTGGATACGGTAGAAAGCATCAATCTCAATGCTACCGGCGGCCAGCGGCGCGGTGCATTGATAGATGCCGAAGGGCAGAACTTTCTCTATTTTCTGGCCGATGCAATGGGACCGGATCTCGGTAAGGCGTTTCTGACCGCCTATAACAAAGGCGAGCTGAGCAAGGCCGCGGCGCTGATTAAAGCCAGCGAGGTCAGTACCAGCGCGGCGAAAAAACACTTCAACTATCCGCGTCCTTTCCTGGTGGCGGGCAATAGCATTCACAACGTGCCGGATGACGCGGTGGTCAAAGATAATCAGCCTTATCGCGCCGATGGCGGCTCGTTTCCCAGCGGGCATACCAACACCGGTTACACCGATGCGCTGTTGATGGCGGAGATGCTTCCCGAACGCTTTGTGCCGCTGCTGGATCGCGGCGCGCGCTACGGCTATTCACGCATCGTGCTCGGCGTGCATTATCCTCTGGATGTGATCGGTTCGCGCATGGCGGCGGAACGCAACGTGGCACATTTTATGAATGATGCGGCGTATCGGACGTTGTTTGAGCAGGCAAAGCAGGAGTTACGCGGGGCGCTGGAGAAAGAGTGCGGCATGTCACTGGCGGCGTGCGCTCGCACAACGGGCGATGCCGATCCTTATGCCGCGCCGCAGATGCGGCAGTTTTATCGCTTTACGATGACGTATGGCCTGCCACGTCAGCGGACG
Source organism: Duffyella gerundensis (assembly GCF_001517405.1). Classification (NCBI taxonomy): domain Bacteria; kingdom Pseudomonadati; phylum Pseudomonadota; class Gammaproteobacteria; order Enterobacterales; family Erwiniaceae; genus Duffyella; species Duffyella gerundensis. The sequence goes on from NZ_LN907827.1 coordinate 247,337, forward strand.
CAGCAGTCCAGCGTACAGGTCCCCGCGGGGGCAGAAGTGCTGCTGGAGGCGCCGTTACCGCAGTTAAATGCAGCACAGCGCCGTCAGTTGATGGTCAGCAGTGCGCTGGCGGCGGGCTATCCGCTGTCAGGCGATGCCGAACAAAGTTTCTGGCAGCGCCTGAACTTGCATGATGCGGTTGTCAGCGCCAGCAAGCGCTAACTTATCCTTTACGGTTACGCCACACGGTTTGCGCGTTACAGAATTCGCGCAGGCCGAAGTGGGACAGCTCGCGGCCATAACCGCTTTTCTTCACGCCACCAAAGGCAACGCGTGGATCGGAGGCGCTGATGCCGTTGATAAACACGCCGCCGCACTCCAGCTGCACCGTCATCGCTTCGGCCAATGCGGTATCGGCGGTATAGATCGTGGCGCTCAGGCCAAAATCGCTGTCGTTAGCCAGCGTTACTGCATGATCGGCATCCCGTGCGGCGATAATGCTGGCAACCGGACCAAACAGCTCTTCGCGAAAGGCGGTCATCTCAGGCGTCACGTTGGACAGCACGGTTGGCGCATAGTAGTTGCCGGCACCGGCAATTTTCTCACCGCCCATCAGCAACGTGGCACCTTCTGACAGCGTGGCCTGCACCTGCGCATCCAGCTCGTCGCGCAGATCGTAACGCGCCATCGGGCCGATGTAAGTCGCTTCATCAGTGGGATCGCCGATTTTCATTTCGCGCGCCATCGCCACAAACGTCTCGGTGAAGGCGGGCAAAATCGCCTCTTCAACAATCAGCCGCTTCGCGGCAGCGCACACCTGGCCGCCATTCTGAAAGCGGCCCAACAGCGCTGCGCGCACCGCTTCATCAAGGTTGGCATCTTTCAGCACGATAAAGGCATCTGCGCCGCCCAGCTCCATCACCGATTTTTTCAGTGCGGCACCGGCCTGAGATGCAATCGCGGTGCCAGCGCGCACGCTGCCGGTCAGAGTGACGGCGGCAATACGATCGTCTTTAATGGCGGCAGAAACGCCGTCGTTGGTGGCGTTGATCACGCTGAACACGCCCGCTGGTAAACCCGCTTCGGCCGCCGCCTGCAACAGCAGTTGAGTCGAGCCCGCCACGTTGGGGGCCGGTTTCAGCAGGAAAGTGTTGCCTGCCAACATGGCCGGTACCGCGCCACGCAATACCTGCCAGACCGGGAAGTTCCACGGCATCACTGCCAGAATGGTGCCCAGCGGACGATAAGCTATTTCAGCGTGACCATTGTCGACCTGCGTCGGTTCCGGTGCCAGCATGGCCGGACCTTCGCTGGCGTACCAGTCACAGAGCGCCGCTGATTTTTCCACTTCTGCCCGCGCCTGCGTCACCGGCTTGCCCATCTCTTGCGTGATGGCATCGGCTAACACGTCGCGATACTGTCGCAGCACCTGCGCAAAGCGAACCAGATAGCTGGCACGATCGGCGATCGGCACGTTTTTCCACAGCGAAAACGCGCTGCTGCTTTGCGCCAATGCCGCTTCAAGCTCGCTGGCGCTGGCAAAAGGATAAACCGCCAGCGTTTCGCCGGTTGCAGGATTTAGGGTAGAGATTGAATTTTGCATGCGTGCCTCTTAGTGACGTTGCGTTGGGTAAACAATAGGCGATTGCGCTCCTCAGTTAAATTGAATAATAATGAGAAAGTTTTTCTGATAACGAGAAAGGTATGCAGCTCTCCCAACTGGAAATGTTTCGTGCGGTTGCCGCCACCGGCAGTATCAGCGCGGCGGCAGAAGCCGTACATCGGGTGCCCTCAAACGTCACCACACGCATTAAGCAGCTTGAAGCGGAGCTGGGCGTTGCGCTGTTTATCCGCGAAAATCAGCGGTTGCGGCTGTCGCCAGCGGGCCGTCATTTTCTCGATTACAACAACCGCATTCTGGACCTGGTGGATGAAGCCAGACTGGCGGTCAGCGGCGATCGGCCCGCCGGGCTGTTTGCGCTCGGTTCGCTGGAGAGCACCGCTGCGGTACGTATTCCGCCGCTGCTGGCGTGTTATCACCACCATTATCCGCAGGTAGAACTGGCATTAAGCACCGGGCCTTCGGGCGATATGCTGGATCGGGTGCTGGAGGGCAGCCTGGAAGCGGCGTTTGTCGACGGCCCGATTTTGCATCCGGTACTGGAAGGCGTGCCGGTGTTTCGCGAAGAGATGGTGCTGGTGGCGACGCAGCAGCACCCGGCGATCGCCTGCGCAGAAGATGTTAACGGCGAAAACCTGTTTGCCTTCCGCGATAACTGTTCTTATCGACGCCATTTTGAAAGCTGGTTTCGCGATGGCAACGCCATGCCCGGAAAAATCTACCCGGTAGAGAGTTATCACGGCATGCTCGCCTGTGTTACCGCGGGCAGCGGCATAGCGCTGATGCCGCGTTCGATGCTGGAAAGCATGCCCGGCAGCGGCACCGTCAGCGCCTGGCCGTTGGCAGAAAATTACCGTTATCTCGATACCTGGCTGGTCTGGCGCCGGGGTCCACGCTCAATCAATCTTAATGAGTTTATTGGGTTGCTACCCGGAGGGGAGGGGGAAGCCTGTCAGGGCTAAGGCCAGCGGCCTTTTAAGGTCAATGTCTTGAGGTCAACGTCTTGAGGTCAACGTCTTAAGGTCAAAAGCGATTTCGTTCAGGCTAAAGCCTGCCCGAGCAGGGCCGGCAGTCGCCCCGGCCCTGCACCCGCGCTATCCGGCAAACACAACCGCCCGCTGCGCGGGTGCCCTCGGCAAAAGCGTTTTCCTGACGGACCCGGCGCGATTCGCTCCCGGCTCAGCGCGCCTTCTCGCCGCATCCCTGCGGCTCATCCTGGAAAACACTTTTCCCTCGGCGTTTGTGATGCCTCTAAAGGTCAACACCCAAAACCCAAAACCCAACACCCAAAACCCAAAACCCAAAACCCAAAAGCTAAAAGCTAAAAGCTAAAAGCTAAAAAAACAGAGCCAGAATTATCGCCATCGCCAGAAGCTAAAGACGAATAGTGAATAGTGAATAGTGAATAGTGAATAGCGAATGGTGAATGGTGAATGGTGAAAGTCAGGTTGGGTTTGGGGCATGTATATTAAAGCCTGAGATTCAGGTTTTAAGCTAAGGTACGTTATCTCAAGCGTTAAGCCCGAAATGTAAAATCTGGGGCTACGCAATGAAAACTGACCGGCGTATCATCTTTACCCTGAATAACTTAATTTCGATCTTGCGGTGTTTTGGCTGCGTCTTCAGCGTCTACTGAAATAGGCTTTCTCGTTTTGTCTTAGTAAAGTCGTTGCCCTGAATACTAACCCTACAAAGCCAAAGCCGGCTTTCCTTTAGATTTAGGTCTCAGCCTCGGTTTTAAACTTTCGATATTAATTGAGATTTTGACCTGGGTTTTGACCTGGGTTTTGACCTGGGTTTTGACCTGGGTTTTGACCTGGGTTTTGAACTAGGTTTTGACTTGGGTTTTGACCTTGAGGAGGCATCACCACCGCTGAGGAGGTGAACATTTCAGGATGTCCCGCCATGGATGGCGGGACAAGGGAGCGCTGAGCAGACAAAAACGCCGGGAGCGTTTTTGAACAGCGCTTGCGCTGCCCCGAAGGGGTGAGCCTCAGGATGAGGCGAATACTCCGAATCGCGAGCGGTCCGTGAAGAAATGTGAACCGACGAAGGTACCCGCCTGCGGCGGGCGGTTGTGTTTGCCGGATAGCCGGGGTGCAGGGGCGGGGCGCATGCCGCCCCTGCTCGGGCGGCCCGAAGGGCAGAACGAAATGGCCGTTGACCTCAAGACCTTGACCTCAAGACCTTGACCTTAAAAGCCGCCTGCAAGGCGCCACTCCACCCACCGGAACGCTATGTCAGACATATATCCTTTTTTTGATGGCCACAACGATGCGCTGCTGCGCCTGTGGATCAACCCGGCGCAGGATCCCGCGGCGGCCTTTATTGCCGGAACGCCTGATGGCCACCTCGATCTGCCGCGGGCGCGACAGGGCAGGCTGGCGGGCGGGCTGTTTGCGCTGTTTGTGCCGCCGGTGAGCTACATCGCCCATATCCGGCAGCAGACCGGCGAGGCGATCGCCGCGCAGCATCAGCCAGCGCAAATTGTGCGCGAGCAGGCGGCGATCCTGCAAGCGATCGCCGCGCAATCCCACGGCCAGGCGACGATTTGCCGTACCGCAGGCGAGATTGAGCAGGCGATGCACAGCGGCGCGCTGGCGATGGTCATGCATCTGGAAGGCGGTGATGCGTTGGATAGCGAGGGCGAGCTGCTGGACGAACTCTGTGCGCAGGGGTTACGCAGCCTCGGGCCATTCTGGAATCTGCCTAACCGCTTTGGCGAGGGCGTGAATGGCAACTTTCCCGCATCGCCCGATACCGGCGCGGGCCTGACGGCTGAAGGTATCGCGCTGATCAAAACCTGCAATCAGCGCCGCATCCTAATCGATGTGTCGCACATGAATGAGAAGGCGTTTTGGGATACCGCGCGCCTCAGCGACGCGCCGCTGGTGGCAACCCATTCCAATGCGCATCAGCTCTGTCCGCAGCCGCGCAACCTCACCGATCGGCAGCTGGACGCCATCCGCGACAGCGATGGCCTGGTGGGCGTGAATTTTGGCACCGCGTTTCTGCGTGCCGACGGCAAACGCGACGGCAAGACGGCGGTCGCAGAGATTGTCAAACACCTCTCGTACCTCGCGGATAGAATAGGGATTGAGCGCGTGGCGTTGGGATCGGATTTCGATGGCGTGAACGTGCCAGACGCGCTGCACGACGTAGCCGGATTGCCCCGGCTGGCCGATGCGCTGGCCGCTGCCGGCTTCAGCGCAGCGTGCCAGCAGAAAATGGCCTGGCGTAACTGGCTACGAGTGCTAAAACAAACGTGGGGCGAATAGCCGCTCGACGATAATAATCCCTGACGCTTCAGGGGTTGATATCCCCGGAAGGGTAGCGCACCATTCGCCCCCGATTTGACAAATCACCCATTCGCTGCCGCACTTAAGGCGCGCAGTGATTTATTCAACACACCAACAGGAGCCGTATTATGTGGATCAAACCTGAATTTACCGACCTTCGTCTGGGTCTGGAAGTTACGCTGTACATCTCTAACCGTTAATCTGTACCGCCCACGGTTCGCCGTGGGTTTTTTCTCCCCCTCTTTTTCCGGTCTACCCATGCTGATAAAAGTTTTAGGATCTGCCGCTGGCGGTGGCTTCCCGCAGTGGAACTGTAACTGCCACAACTGTCAGGGCCTGCGTCAGGGCACCCTGAAAAGCACCGCCCGCACGCAGTCGTCGATTGCCGTCAGTGATAACGGCAAAGAGTGGGTGCTGTGTAACGCCTCACCCGATATCAGTCATCAGATCGCCGCAACGCCGGAGATGAGAACGCCGGATGTGCTGCGTGGCACCGCTATCGGCTCGATCATTCTCACCGACAGCCAGATTGACCATTGTGCCGGCCTGCTTAACCTGCGTGAAGGCTGCCCGCATCAGGTGTGGTGCACGCCCGAAGTGCATGCCGATCTCACCAGCGGCTTTCCCATTTTTACCATGCTGTCGCACTGGAATGGTGGCCTGACTCACCATCCCATTGCGCCACTTGAACCCTTTACCGTCGCGGTTTGCCCGGCGCTACGCTTCACCGCGCTGCCGATTCTCAGCAATGCGCCGCCCTATTCGCCTTATCGCGGTAACCCGTTGCCAGGCCACAATATTGCGCTGTTTATTGAGAACATCGAGAGCGGCAAGAGCCTGCTGTATGCGCCCGGCCTCGGTGAGCCTGATGACGCGCTGCTGGGCTGGCTGCACAAAGCAGATTGCCTGCTGATTGACGGCACGCTGTGGCAGGACAATGAACTGGCCAATACCGGCGTCGGTCGCAATACCGGCAAAGATATGGGCCATCTGGCACTGGCGGAAGAGCAGGGGCTGGTGAAGCTGTTGAGCACGCTGCCCGCTGAACGAAAAATTTTGATTCACATTAACAACACCAACCCGATCCTTGACGAAGACTCTGCCGAACGTCACGCCTTAACGCGTGAAGGCATCGAAGTCAGCTGGGATGGAATGACCATTAATCTGCAGGACAATCATCATGTCTCATGAAAAAGCGATGACGCCGCACGAATTTGAGCAGGCACTGCGGGCCAAAGGCGCCTATTACCATATTCATCATCCGTACCATATCGCCATGCATAACGGCCAGGCGACGCGCGAGCAGATCCAGGGCTGGGTGGCGAACCGTTTTTACTACCAGACCAGCATTCCGCTGAAGGACGCGGCGATCATGGCGAACTGCCCCGATCCCGCGACGCGCCGTAAATGGGTGCAACGCATTCTCGATCACGACGGTCAGGGCGACGGCGAGGGCGGGATCGAAGCCTGGCTGCGGCTGGGCGAAGCGGTTGGGCTGTCGCGCGAGCTGCTGCTGTCTGAGCGGCTGGTGCTGCCGGGCGTGCGCTTCGCGGTAGATGCCTACGTTAACTTTGCCCGGCGCGCCTGCTGGCAGGAAGCGGCGTGCAGCTCGCTCACCGAACTCTTTGCGCCGCAGATTCACCAGTCGCGCCTCGACAGCTGGCCCCAGCACTATCCGTGGATTGAAGCGGAAGGCTACGGCTATTTCCGCAGCCGTCTGAGCCAGGCGAACCGCGACGTGGAGCATGGTCTGGCGCTGGCGCTGGAGTTTTGTGACACCGTGGAAAAACAGCAGCGCATGCTGCAAATTTTGCAGTTCAAACTCGACATTCTGTGGAGCCTGCTGGATGCCATGACCATGGCGTACACGCTGCATCGTCCTCCTTATCACTGCGTGACCGATCAGCCGGTCTGGCATCATCAGAGGTTTTTATAATGGTTGTTACGACGCAGCAGGTGCCTGCTTTCAAACGCGGTTATCGCCTGCAATGGGAAGCCGCGCAGGAGAGCCACGTGATGCTTTACCCGGAAGGGATGGCCACGCTGAATGAGACCGCCGCTGCTATCTTGCAGTTGGTGGACGGTAAAAGCAGCGTGGCCGATATTGTCGCCACGCTGAATGCCCGCTTCCCCGATGCGGGCGGCGTGGATAATGACGTTATTGAGTTTTTTGGTCGTGCTTATGAACAAAAATGGATCGTCCTGCGTGACGGCGAATAAACCCGCCGTCAATCCGCCGCTGTGGCTGCTGGCGGAGCTGACTTATCGCTGTCCGCTGCAGTGTCCCTACTGCTCGAACCCGCTCGATTTTGCCCAGCAGGAGAACGAGCTGACCACCGAGCAGTGGATCACCGTCTTTCGTCAGGCGCGCGCCATGGGCAGCGTCCAGCTCGGTTTTTCCGGCGGCGAGCCGCTGGTGCGCAAAGATCTGCCTGAACTGATCGCCGCGGCACGCGATCTCGGTTTTTATACCAACCTCATCACCTCCGGCATCGGCCTGACCGAGAAAAAGCTGCAAACCTTTGGCGATGCCGGGCTGGACCATATTCAGATCAGCTTCCAGGCGAGCGACGAGACGCTGAACGCCGCGCTGGCGGGCTCTAAAAAAGCCTTTCAGCAGAAGCTGGCGATGGCCAAAGCGGTGAAAGCTCAGGGCTATCCGATGGTGCTGAACTTTGTGCTGCATCGTCACAACATCGACCAGATCGACAAGATTATCGATCTCTGTATCGAGCTGGAAGCGGATGATGTTGAGCTGGCAACCTGTCAGTTTTATGGCTGGGCGCACATCAACCGGGAAGGCCTGCTGCCTTCGATTGAGCAGATCGCCCGCGCAGAAGCGACGGTAAAACGCTATCGCGAACGCATGGCGGCCAGCGGTAATCTCACCAATCTGCTGTTCGTTACGCCCGATTATTATGAGTCGCGGCCAAAAGGCTGCATGGGTGGCTGGGGAGCGATCTTCCTTAGCGTAACGCCGGACGGCACTGCGCTGCCTTGCCACAGTGCTCGTCAGCTGCCGGTGAAATTTCCGTCGGTGCTGGAGCATGACCTGCAGCATATCTGGTACGAATCCTTTGGTTTTAATCGCTATCGCGGCTACGACTGGATGCCAGAGCCCTGCCGCTCCTGCCCGGAAAAAGAACAGGACTTCGGCGGCTGCCGCTGTCAGGCCTTTATGCTTACCGGCGATGCCGATAATGCCGATCCGGTCTGCGATAAATCTGCCCATCACGGCAAGATTTTACAGGCGCGCGAAGAAGCTAACTGCAGCAGCCTGCGCGTTGATCAGCTGCGTTTTCGCAATCGCGTTAACTCCAACCTGATTTTCAAAGCCGGAGCCTGATGTGCAGCGGGCCAGCGAGCGGCTAGCCAATGGGCTGCGCATTGAGCTGATCTCCACGCCCGCGGCGCAGCAGGCCGCGGCGTTGATATCGGTGGAATGTGGCAGTTTCCATGAGCCGATACCCGGCCTCGCGCATCTTCTGGAGCATCTGCTGTTTGCCGACAGCACGCATTTTCGCCACCAGCAACGGCTGATGCCGTGGGTGCAGGGGCAGCAGGGCCAGCTTAACGCCAGTACGCACGCCTGCCGCAGCGCATTCTTCTTTGAAGTTGCCGCCGACCAGCTGGAAGCGGGCGTGGCGCGGCTCACTGACATGATGGCGCATCCGTTGCTGCAGCAATCCGATATCCGCCGTGAGGCACAGGTCATCGACGCCGAGTGCCAGCTGTTGCAGAAAGAGAGCCGCACGCAGGCTGCTGCCGCCCTGACCAGCATGCTTGCGGCGCCTGCCGAAGCGCAGCGCTTTCAGGTTGGCAATGCGGCGACGTTTGGTGACGATCTGCCCGCGCTACAGGCTGCGCTGCGGCAGTTGCATCAGCGCTATTATGTCGCTGGCAACATGACGCTGTGGCTGCAAGGGCCGCACTCGCTGGAGACGCTGCGTCAGCTGGCACAGCGCTACGGCACGCTGTTACCGGCAGGCCAGGCAGAGACGCCGCCTTTATGCTTGCAGGCCAGCGGCGCCAGCCAGCGGTTGCGCTCCGCCAGCAGCGCGCTGCGCCTCGGCTGGATCGTGGCTGACGCCGATGCCACCACCTTTTCGCTGTTACGGCAGATGATCGTCGACGAGGCCAGCGGCAGTCTGCTGGCGCAGCTACGCGATCGTCAGCTTTGTCAGGCGATCGCGCTGGATCTGACGATCGTCACGCCGCAGACCACCCTGATCGTCGTGGATTTCTCCCTGCTTAACGCAACCGATGACGCGGCCACGCAGGTGGAATCGCTGTTTTACCGTTGGGTGCAGCAGTTGATGCAGCAGCCTGACGCCGTCCTGCAGCATTACGCCGCGCTGGATCGCACGGTGTTCAGCGCGCTGTCGCCGCTGCGTCAGCTGCGTGCCCGCGTGCTCGACTGTGTGCCGCCAGCGTCCATCGATGAAGCCTTTCTCACGCGCTGGCAGGCGCTGCTGCACCAGTGCCAGGCGGCTTCTCATCTGCGCCAGCTTAGCGGTGAAAACATCACCGGCGCGCCCACGCTCTGCCAGGGCTTTGCCCTGTCGCTGACCACGCTGCCGCTGAGCGCGGTGCCGATGGCGGATGCGGATGCGCACTTTGTCTTTTTCAGCGCACCACAAAACAGGGCGACAACTGAAACGCCCGGTGGCGTGCCGGTTGCGCTGGCGCATCAGCCGCAGAACGGCGAGGAAGTGACGCTGGTGCTGCATCCGGCACCGGAAACGGGGCTGGCAAACTGCGGCGGCGAAGCGTTACGTATGGCGTTACGCACGCTGGCAGGCGATGCGCGTCATGCTGGCGTCAATCTGTGTATTGAGCCTGAGCAGGGCGTCTGGCTGCTGAGTCTGCGCGGCCAGGGCGATGCGCTGCTGCCGGTATTGGATGCGTTATCGGCGCGGCTGCTGGCGATGCAAGAGCCGCACTGGCAGGCGGGACGAGCGCCCGCCGAGCTGGCCGTACGTCAGGCGCACGACGGTATCGCCATTCGGGCATTGCTGGCCGCGCTGCCTGAGGCGCTGCAACCCCAGGCAGCAGACGTATCAGACAGCTGGAGCGGCATGCTGGTGGGCGGCGATGCGTGGCTGCATCAGGCGATAGCCCGGCGGCTAAGTCCGCTGCCAGGCTGGCATCATCCTGTTCATCCCGCACGCCATGCAGCCGTTGCACGCGCGGTAGCAACCAGCAGCCGCGATCGCGCCATTCTGCTGTTCTGTCCGGTGCCCGCGTCGGCACGCTGGCAGCTCCTGGCGCAGATCTATGAGCCACATTTTTTTCAGCAGCTGCGGGTGGAGCGGCAGGTAGGTTATGTCGTCAGCTGTCGCTTCCATTACTGCGCAGGCGAAAGCGGCATCCTGTTTGCGCTGCAATCACCGAACTGGGAATATGCCGCGCTCTGGCAGGCCATCGAAGATTTCCTGCATGCGATGACGCCGCTGCTCGGCGAGGTCAATGCGCAACAACTTGATGAGCACTATCAGGCGCTGATGGCTCGCGCAGAGGAATCGGTCCGATTGCGCTGGCTGGCGGCGTGGCGTGGCGACGTGGAGCGGGAAAATCGGGTGACGCCGGACGACCTGCTGGCGGCGCATCGGCAGTTGCAGCAGCTAACTGGCTGGCGACTGAGCAATCAGCCCGTGGCGTGATGGCGTTTTTTGTTCTGATACATGATGGCGTCGCTGTGGGTCAGCAGCTGATCAAGCGTCAGCGGCGCAGCGGGATCAAACTCCACGATGCCGGATGAAAAGCTCAGCTGATAAGGGCGATCCAGTCGGGCAATAACCTCTTCCAGCTGTTGCCGAAAGGCCGTTACCCGACGCTCGGCGTCGCTCTGTCGCGTATCGCTTAGCAGCACCACAAACTCATCGCCGCCCAGACGGGCGAACAGATCGGAGCGGCGAAAGCTTAGCTTCAGCGCCTCGGCAAAGTCGACCAGCGCCCGATCCCCTTCCTGATGGCCAAAGGTATCGTTGATCTGCTTGAACTTATTCAAATCCAGAAACGCCAGGCAGGCGTACTGGCGTTGCACCACGCTTTCCGTCAGCAGCATTTCAGAGAGCGTTTTGAAGCCGCGGCGGTTGGTGATTTTGGTTAGTTCATCTGAAGTGGCGGTCTGAAAAGCCAGCAGCTCTGCTTCGGCCATCGAAGCGAGATCGTGCAGCGAAATGCGGTCTTCTGCGCTAAAAGTACGCGGTTTATCATCGATAATGCAGAAAGTGCCGACTTTGGCGCCGTTGGGCGTGCGCAGTGGGCAACCGGCATAAAAACGAATGTGGGGGTTGGCGGTGACCAACGGATTATCGTGAAAACGCGGATCTGCATGGGCGTCTTCAATCACCAGCGCTTCATTTTGCAAAATCGTATGGCCGCAAAAAGAGACGGCGCGTGCGGTGCCGGTAAACGCCATGCCGTCGACAGATTTAAACCATTGCCGATCGTCTTCGAGCAGCCCGACGTAGGAAATCTGCACGTCAAACAGCCGCTTCGCCAGTCGTGTCAGGCGATCAAAGCGCTCTTCAGCGGGCGTATCGAGCATATTGAGCGCGCGAACTTCACGCAGGCGCTGGTCCTCGTCGGCAGGAATCTCTGGCGTTTTCATGGCGTTACGTCGTGTCCTCACTGGCGTACTGCAAAAAATCGTCAAGCTTTATAAGCGTTATGGTCGCTTACCTTAGTGATCGACGGGTGAGGCGTAAAGGCGAGTGGTCTGAATTAGCAGCATAACATGCTGAAAATGCGCCGCACAGCGGCGCACAGAGGGGAGGTTAGAGCACCTTATTTTCAGCCAGATCCAGCGCAAAGTAGCTGAAAATCACATCGGCACCGGCGCGCTTGATGGCTCCCAGGCTTTCAAGCACCACGTTGCGCTCGTCGATGGCGCCAGCCTGAGCGGCGAACTTGATCATCGCGTATTCGCCACTGACCTGATAAGCCGCCAGCGGCAGATCGCTGCGCTCACGAATATCGCGCAGGATATCCAGATAGGCACCCGCCGGTTTTACCATCAGCGAATCAGCGCCCTCGGCGGCGTCAATCAGGGATTCACGGATCGCTTCACGACGGTTCATCGGGTTCATCTGGTAGGTTTTGCGATCGCCTTTCAGCGCCGTGCCTGCCGCTTCGCGGAAGGGACCATAGAACGATGACGCAAACTTGGTCGAGTAAGACATGATGGCGGTATCGGTAAATCCGGCGGCGTCCAGCGCCTGACGAATTGCCGCCACCTGGCCATCCATCGCTGCGGACGGCGCGATGAAATCGGCACCGGCATGGGCAGCGACCACCGCCTGCTTGCCGAGGTTAATCAGCGTGGCATCGTTATCCACACCGTGACCGCACAGCACGCCGCAATGGCCGTGGGAGGTGTATTCGCAGAAGCAGGTGTCGGACATGACGATCATCTCCGGCACTGTCTCTTTACAGATACGCGACATGCGCGCCACCAGGCCGTTTTCCTGCCAGGCATCGCTGCCGGTGGCATCGGTGTGGTGCGAAATGCCGAAGGTCATCACCGAGCGGATGCCCGCTTTGGCGATGCGCTCAATTTCATACGCCAGACGCTTTTCCGGAATGCGCATCACGCCCGGCATCGCTTCAATGGCTTTGTAGTCATCGACGCCTTCTTCGACAAAAATCGGCAGGGCGAGATCGTTCAGGCTTAGCTCGCTTTCCTGGAACATCGCGCGCAGCGAAGGGGTTTTACGCAATCTTCTTGGGCGCAAAACAGGGGAATATTCAGACATAGGAGAGTCACTGTAGTCGGTAAAAAGTAGCAATAATTCTACTCCTTTTACCCCAGGGTTTTTAGCCCCGACTGCGGAGAGAGTAAACAATTTGAGCGGTTTAGCGGCGAATAAGGCGGGAAGAATCGGTGCGGCAGGCAAAAAAATCCCCTTGCCAGCGGCAAGGGGAGAGGCAGATTACTCGTTGATACGCGGATGCTGATCGATCAGGTTGCTGCGCTGGCTTTCCAGACGCTTGATCTCGCTGTCGATATCTTCGATTTTCTGTTCAATGTTGTCGTGATGTTCCTGCAGAATCTCACGCGCTTCGCCGATATCCGATGCCGCCGGGGTGGCTCCTTTCAACGGTTTGTTCGCCGTCTCTTTCATGGTGATACCGGTGATTAAACCGATTACCGCCACTACCATCAGGTAGTAGGCAGGCATGTAGAGATTGTTGGTCGTTTCCACCAGCCAGGCGGCCAGCGTTGGCGTCAGACCGGCAACCAACACCGAAATGTTAAAGGCACTGGCCAGCGCACTGTAGCGAATGTGCGTTGGGAACATCGCTGGCAGCGATGAAGCCATCACGCCGGTGAAGGAGTTAAGAATAACCGCCAGGATCAGCAGACCGGCAAAGATCAGGCCGAGCACGTTACTGTTAATCAGCATAAAGGCCGGGATAGCGAAAATTAACAGCGAGATGCTGCCGATAATCACAAAAGGACGGCGGCCAAAGCGGTCGCTCAACAGGCCCATCACCGGCTGCACAAACAGCATGCCGAGCATGATGGCGATGATAATCAGTACGCCATGATCCTCAGAGTAGTGCAGGTTATGCGCGAGGTAGCTCGGCATGTAGGTCAACAGCATGTAGTAGGTGACGTTGGTAGCGATCACCAGACCAATACAGGAAAGCAGACTTTTCCAGTGCTTGGTGGCGATCTCCTTGAACGACACTTTTGGCCCTTCACGCAGGCCGTCGCGGTCGCCCTGTTCCAGCTTATCAACGTGCTGCTGGAAGGCTGGGGTCTCTTCCAGCGCATGGCGCAGGTAGAGTCCAATCATGCCCAGCGGCAGCGCCAGGAAGAACGGCAGACGCCAGCCCCATTCGAGGAAGCGCGCTTCGCCAATTACCGCAGTGATTAACACCACTATGCCCGCACCGAGCACGAAACCGGCAATCGAGCCGAAGTCGAGCCAGCTGCCCATAAAGCCGCGCTTACGGTCCGGCGAATATTCCGCCACGAAGATCGATGCGCCGGTGTATTCACCGCCAACGGAAAAGCCCTGGGCCATTTTGGCCAGCAGCAGCAGAATCGGTGCCCAGATGCCGATCGAGGCGTAGGACGGAATCAGCCCGATACAGAAGGTACTGATCGACATGATGATGATGGTGATGGAGAGAATTTTCTGGCGACCATATTTGTCACCCAGTCGGCCAAAGAACAGCCCGCCAAGCGGACGAATCAGGAACGGCACGGAGAAGGTACCGAGTGCTGCAATCATCTGCAGGCTGGGATCGGCTCCCGGAAAAAAGACTTTACCCAGCGCATAGGCGACAAAGCCGTAAACACCAAAGTCGAACCACTCCATCGCATTGCCCAACGATGCGGCGGTAATCGCCTTGCGTAACCTGGCATCGTCGATGATGGTGACATCATCCAACGCGATAGGTTTGACACGTTTCCTACGTAACTTCATGAAAATTGCCCTGTCTCTATTACCATTGTTGATAAAGTTCTCAACGGCGCGGACCGAGCTGAATCGTGTCAGGCCGCTGCGTTGAGAAAATTTAAGCATAGCCAGGAAAGTCATGATAATTACCCCCGGAAAACAAAATAATTTCTGAGGTAAACCATTCTGGCGTTACGCTTATTATACCGTTAGTGCTTTCCCTTTGTCATTTTTCGTCAAAATGGCTGTTGTTGCGTCGTTTCAAGGCGATTTGGCCTATAAATTGTGCGTTTTTCACCCCTTTAAAGCCTGACGGCCAGGATAAAATGTCACTTCCGTCTCGCAACAGTTCAAATTTTTTAATGATTTTACCGCCAATGCAGCGCGCAGCTGAAGCGCGTCACCGTTGACGGCATTTTTGTTGCGCGTCGTTTTTCAGGGGAAGGGGTAAAGATGAATAATAAAAAATGTCTGCCGTTCAACAACCCGTGGCTGTTGATGGTGGAAAGCACAGAAAAAAATCGGGTAACTGACGAGGCTAAGACCCAGGCCGTGGGTGCGATCTCTGGCTGGTTGAAACCGATGCTATTGCCCATAACGTTGCCGATGGGGCGTAAACTGGCTGCCAGTAAGCCAGCGCCAGCCACGCTGCCGACGGCGAGCGTGCCGATGACAAAGAAAACGTTGCCGACGCCGGAAACGCTGCAGCACTATCAGCAGCTGGCGGAAGAGGTAAACGCCACGCTGGCACGGGTCAATGTGCGTACGCAGCGCAACGGTGTGCCGCTCATGACGCCTGATGCCAGCGGCGATACGGTCAGCATCGCCTTGCGCGCGGCGTTGAAACGACAACGCCGCTAAGGCGTGGGATGCTGCAGGGGACGAGCGCCGTCGGTGGTTAACCAGGTGCGTAACGCGTCTGAGGGCATCGGGCGCGCGTAATACCAGCCCTGAATAAAGCCGACGCCGCGCTGGCTCAAATAGCGATACTGCATCTCTGTTTCCACGCCTTCGCCAAGAATGTTCAGCGCCAGCTTGTGGCTCAGCGAGATAATGGCATCCAGCACCGGCGTTTCGCCTTCAATCGACTCAATGGGATTAATAAATCCGCGATCGATTTTGAGATAGTCGAGCTCAAAGGTTTGCAGATAGGAGAGTGAGCAGTTACCGGTGCCAAAATCGTCAATAGCGACTTTGATACCGCACTGCCGCAGCCAGGCGAGTTTTTTCGCCACGGCTTCACCCTCTTTGATCAGACTACGCTCGGTGAGCTCCAGCGTGATCTGAAACTGCTTATGCGCGACCTGGCGGGCAAAGCGCTCAATATCCGGCACGAAATCAGCGTGCTGCAAATGCTCCGCGGCCACGTTGAGCGCCAGATGAAAACCGGGCGTCACCGGCCAGCTTTCAACGTCGCGTGCCAGCAGGCTAAGCAGATGGCGCGTCAGCGGAATAATCATGTTCTCCTCTTCCGCCGCGGCGATAAAAATATCGGGCCGTTCCCATTCACCGTCACGCCGCTGCCAGCGCATCAGCGCTTCCACACCGCTACAGCATCCGCTGCTCACCTGACAAACCGGCTGGTAGGCAACGCTAAATTCATCGCGCTGCATCGCCTTTTTAATTCTGTCGCGCCAGGTCACGCGGCGTTTTATCCAGTTGGCGGTGATGACCATAAACAGCAGCGACAGAATGGCGATCATCGGCAGGAAGATCAGAAAAATATCGCGCCAGGTGCGCAGCGCTTCGCTGGCGGGCGTAATCACCGTAACGTCAAAAGGATAACGCGCAGAGGCGGCGTGCCAGATAACCGGATCAATTGGCAGCAACGGTGCGTGCTGAGCCTGTCCGGTCACGAAGGTGTAGCCGCCGTTGAAGCTGATTTTTAGCTGATAATGGCGCGCTTCGCTGACCGCGCGCATAAAGTCGAGCAGGTATTGTCCTTCAACAATGGCGTAAACGCCGAAGTCTCCGGGATTCATCCACACAAAGGCGATAGCCGGGCGTTCAGGCACGGCGGCGGTACCCGCGATGGAAATGCCCCAGTTGCCAGTGGATTGCGGCAACGCATGCTGAATCATCACGTTAAGTTCACCCGGATCGTGACCGTAGGCCGATGAGCAGCTGACGTGTGCGCCATTTAATACGCCGAGCGCACGAAAATAGGGATAACGCGAGGCCAGCCGCTGCAAAGGGCGTTCAAGTGACAAACAGGTTTGGCCTTTGAAATCGCGCAGTGTGCGGGTGATTTGCATGGCGCTGTCGCTGAGCGTTTCGGTTTGGGTAATCAGCGCATTGGCGGTGACCGTTTGTTGATTGCGCAGGCTGTGGCGCGCTTCAACTGCGGTAAATAACATACCAAGAATGATTGGCACTAAACCTGCGCCGAGAATTAACATCCACCGCTGATGGCGTTGCAGAAAAAGTGACGACGGCAAGATAATCCCCTGAAGATGGCGCAGCAACGTATAAACAGCGATATGGCACGGCCTGCGTGCGTCTGGCGCCGGGTAGCCGTCGAAACGATAACGGCGTCGATCGGTTATCGGCGCGCGGCGACAGATATTGACTACTGATTAACGCGCGGTGAAGGTGATCGACATTCTCGCTGCGCCAAACGCGTGCAGAGTAGCATAAAGCAGAAGTAAATTTGGTGACAGATCCGGGCCAGCGGATCGTTGTGTCGTTCATGCGGCGGGTAAACGGCAAACGCGATGATGGCGGGCAGCACGTTGGCTGCCCGCCCGGCAAGTTACTCGCTGAAAAACAGCTGCTTCAGGGCCACTTCCACGCCGCGCACTTCCGCCAGGCCTTTCAGGCGACCAATGGCGGAATAGCCAGGATTGGTTTTCTTGTGCAGGTCGTCCAGCATCTGATGGCCATGATCGGGCCGCATCGGAATGGCCCGCGGGTTGCCCTGCTGCCGACGCCGCTGCTCCTCAGCCAAAATCACGCGTACCACGCCAACCATATCAACATCGCCCGCCAGATGGGCCGCTTCATGGAAACTCGCCGGGTTTTCTTCGCGCAGGGTTGCACGCAGATGAGCGAAGTGAATGCGGTCAGCATAGGTTTGCGCCATGCTGACCAGGTCGTTATCCGCGCGCACGCCGTACGAGCCGGTGCAGAAGGTAAAGCCATTGTGCACGCTGTCGACGGTCTCTTTCAGCCACTGCATATCCTCGGCGGTGGAAACAATGCGCGGCAGGCCGAGAATAGGTCGCGGTGGATCGTCCGGATGCACCGCCAGCACAATGCCCGCCTCTTCAGCCACCGGCACAATTGCCCGCAGAAAGGTCGCCATGTGCTCGCGCAGCTGGGCTTTGTCGATGCCGTCATACTGCGCCAGCTGCACCAGAAACTGTTCCAGCGTGTAGCCCTCTTCGGCACCGGGCAAGCCGGCAATAATATTGCGCGTCAGCGTGGCCTTTGCCTCATCGCTCATGGCGGCAAAGTAATCCGCTGCCGCCTGCTGTTCTGCGGTGCTGTAGTCACCACTGGCGCCGGGGCGCTGTAAAATATGCAGTTCAAATGCTGCAAAGGCGACGGCATCGAAGCGCAGCGCTTTGGCACCATCGGGCAGCGTCCACGCCAGATCGGTGCGCGTCCAGTCGAGCACCGGCATAAAGTTGTAGCAGACGGTATCAATGCCGCAGGCACCGAGGTTGCGCAGCGACTGTTGATAGTTGGCAATGTAGCGCTGATAGTCGCCGCGCTGGGTTTTAATCGACTCATGCACCGGAATGCTTTCCACCACCGACCAGACCAGGCCTTTCTCCGCCAGCAGCGCCTGGCGCGCTTTGATCTCCTCAACCGGCCAGACCTCACCGTTAGGAATATGATGTAACGCGGTCACGATGCCGGTTGCGCCTGCCTGGCGCGCATCATCAAGGGAAACCGGATCGTTTGGGCCATACCAACGCCATGTGTGTTCCATTGCTGCTCCTTTGTGTAATAATTAGCCTTCTGGTCAGGCCGCTGGACCAATGCTATGCCAGAAACGTCGTCGCCCGCCGTGAAGCAGATCGCAATGTTGTGATCGCGGTAACGGTTCTCAGGAAAAGTGATTCTGAAGCGGCTATCGTAAGCGCGTCACAGGATGCAGCAGCATGGAGCAACAATGTCTTTATCTCAGGTGAAAGTTGAACGGCTCTATCGGCAGATCTCCAATCAGCTGATCGACGCTATCCGTCGCGGTGATTTTACGCCGGGCGGCGCCTTGCCCGCCGAACGTGAACTGGCTAAGCAGCTGGGCGTCAGCCGCTCGTCGATTCGCGAGGCGCTGATCGCGCTGGAGGTCACCGGCTGGGTAGAAATCCGCACCGGCAACGGCGTGTTTGTCGCTAACCCTCTGCCGCAGGATATCATTACCTCCGGCGATGATGAGTTCAGCCTGCACGATCTGCTGAAAGCGCGGCAGGCATTTGAGGGCATGACCGCTGAACTGGCGGCGCGGCACGGCAATCCGCAACAGCGCGCGGCGCTACTGGCGTTAACCGAAAGCTTGCTGCAATTGCAGCACAATGACGCGCAGTTTTTACAGCAGGATAAGGCGTTTCATCTGCTGATCAGCGCGATGAGCGGCAACGATCTGCTGCGCGATATGATGGAGTATTTGTGGAATAAGCGGCACAGCGCGCGGTTTATCCGACTGGAGCAGCACTATGCCGACGCCGATTTTGCTCGCGAGATGAATCAGGATCATCAGCGTATTGCGCAGGCGATTGTTGATGGTGATGCGCTCCAGGCCCGGGCGAGCATGGAGCAGCATCTTCAGCACGTATGCGATCGGCTATTTGCGCTTTAACAAGGTTTTCGGCGCGGGCCTGCCGTTGCCGAGCATGATCGCCAGTCGGCTGCCGCCCGGTGTGGTTTCCATCAGGATTTTGCAGACGCTGGTCAGCGGCACGGAGAGCAGCATGCCCACCGGACCAAGCAGCCAGCCCCAAAATATCAGTGACAGAAACACCACCAGTGTCGACAGCCCCAGCCCGCGTCCCATGATGCGCGGCTCAAGAATATTGCCGAATATCATATGAATGGCGCTGAACAGCGCGGCGACCAGCGCGGCATCGTAAACGTTGTTGAGCACCAGCGCCTGAATCACCGGCGGAATACCGGCGATAATCGGACCGATGTTAGGGATAAAGTTCAGGATAAAGGCGACCACGCCCCAAAACAGCGCAAATTTCACGTCCAGCAGCATCAACGACAGCCAGACCGCCACGCCGGTAATCAGGCTGATGACCGTTTTCAGCGCCAGGTAGTGCGTCACACCTTTCAACGCCTTATGTAGCCCGGCAATACGAATCTTCGGGTTAACCAGCGCGTTACGCAGTTTGTAAGGCAGATGGCGCACCTCAAACAGCATAAACACCACGGTGAGAATCAGCAGCAACACGTTGGTCATGGCACCGGAGAACTGCGCCAGCACCACGGTCGCCATGTTCATAATGGCGTTAGGATCGAGGCGGGAAGCCATTCTCTCGGTAGAGATGTTGATATGGAAATTGGCTGCCAGATGTTGCACCACCACCAGCTTCTGTTCCAGCAGGGTACGAATTTGTGGGTAGATGCTGCTGAATTCATTGACCGAGCTGGCGATCACCGCGACCAGCACCATCATGACCAGGATGATGGCGGTAATCACCAGCGAAATCGCCCAGCTGCGGCGCAGACCCCGGCGCATCAGCATGGTAACCAGCGGATTCAATACAATGGCAAGAAAAGTGGCGAGCAGAAACGGCACGATAATTTCTGAGGCGGCACGAATGCCGGCCAGCACAATGACCAGCATGGCCAGTTTAATTAAGATGTTCTGCCCCATCTTTTCCTGCAACGGTAAGCTCATAGAGGCTCCTGATTAGTAATATATCCGGCTAGTTTACCCTGAACGGCACTAACTTTCTGATTTTAGCGGCACTTTCAGGGTTTTACACCTGCTATCCCTGGCCCGCGTGTTAGCGCGATGCGGGCCGCTGATTATTGGGCGTTTGCCTGATGCGAGCGAACTAAAAACGCGTATTATTAAAAATAAGTCTGCTAACTATTTACTACGGGATACTTGCTTCATGCCTGACCAGCCTGCAAAGGAAACGGCCATCAGCGGGATTCAGCTAAATCTGCGCATTATCTCTACCGTGATTTTCAACTTCTCCAGCTACCTGACGATTGGCCTGCCGCTGGCGGTGTTGCCCGGCTATGTGCATGACGTTATGGGGTTCAGCGCCTTCTGGGCCGGGCTGGTGATCAGTCTGCAATACGTTTCCACGCTGATCAGCCGCCCGCACGCGGGCCGTTATGCCGACCTGTGGGGCCCGAAAAAAGTGGTGATTTTCGGCCTGTTCGGCTGTCTGCTGAGCGGGCTGTTTTATGGCGCTGCGGCGTTGACCAGCGATAACGCCGTGCTGAGCCTGACGCTGCTGTGCGTGGGGCGTTTGATTCTGGGCATCGGCCAGAGCTTTGCCGGCACCGGATCAACGCTGTGGGGCGTGGGTGCGGTGGGCTCGCTGCATATTGGTCGGGTGATTTCATGGAACGGCATTTTTACCTATGGCGCGATGGCTATTGGCGCGCCGCTGGGCGTGGTGCTTTATCGCTATGGCGGGCTGATGCTGCTGGCGGAAACGATTGTCGCCATTATCGTGGTCTCGGTGGCGCTGGCCTGGCCGCGCCCGGCGGTGAAAGGCAGCAAAGGCAAACCGATTCCGTTTCGCGATGTGCTGGGCAAAATATTGCCCTATGGGCTGATTCTGGCGATGGCCTCGGCGGGTTTTGGCGTGATTGCCACCTTTATTACGCTGTTCTATCAGGATAAAGGCTGGGAGGGTGCCGCCTTTGCGCTAACGCTGTTCAGCGCCGCCTTTGTCGGCACGCGGCTGCTGTTTCCCAACGCTATCAACCGGCGTGGCGGATTGTTTGTGGCAATGGTGTGCTGTGCGGTTGAAGCACTGGGGCTGTTTCTGGTGTGGGGCGCGTGGGATCCGCTGATCGCCAAAACCGGCGCGCTGCTGACCGGCGCCGGTTTTTCGCTGGTCTTCCCGGCCATTGGCGTCGAGGCGGTAAAAGTGGTGCCAACCCAGAATCAGGGCAGTGCGCTGGCAACCTATACGGCGTTTATGGATCTGTCGCTGGGCATTACCGGGCCGCTGGCCGGGCTGATCATGAGCGTGGCTGGCGTGCCGGTGGTTTATCTGCTGACGGCGCTACTGGTCTGTCTGGCGTTCTATATGATTCTGCGGCTGAAGCAGCCCAATCGGGCTGCCGCATAAAAAAGGCCTCCAGCGGAGGCCAACATCTCATCGACACAGATAAGAGAAAGGGTTACGCCTGCAGTAGCGCGATGCTCTGCCGGATTTCACGTTCAATATCTGCCGCCTGCCAGCTTTCCATCACCGAGGAGAACGGCTCCATGGCGTACAGGCCGCGATAGCCCATGCGCTCAAGGCGGGCAACCTGCTGCACGCTGTGCAAACGATCCGCTGCGGAGAGCATGATGCGCTCTTCATCGGTCAGCTCCGCCACCGGCCGCGCATCTTCCACGCCAGAGAGATGCACCAGGCCAATGCCATTGATATCAATGCCCTGTTCAAATTCCTCTTCCGCATGTTCATACAGATGATGGTGGAACGTATCGAGCAAAATCTCGAACGGCGCACCGGCCTGTTTAATCAGCGCCTGCGCCTGCACCGCCGAACGTAATGAACTGATCGGGAAGCCCAGCGGCTCCACCAATCCTTTAATGCCATAACGGGCGAACAGCGGGGCCAGTTTTTGCAGGGCGGCAACGGTCTCGTCGGTACTGATTTTCGTACCGTCGTTGAGCGGGCACATTACCAGCGCGCTTACGCCCAGCGCCTGCGCTTCTTTCAGCAAGGCTTCCGCTTTTGCCAGCAGGGCATCATCGGCCTGATTAAAAGGATAAAGCGCATTGATGGTCACAATATTCAGACCATATTTTTTCGCCAGCGCCACGACCTCGGCATGACTGAGATTGTCGGTAACCTTGCCGCTCGGCATGTCGTTACGCAGTTCAACATGCTGCAAGCCAAGCTTTGCCACCAGGGCAAAAAACGCGTCGATAGAGAGCGCGGGCGCAATTTTACGGTTGATACAAATTCGGGTGGGATCGATGGCCATGGAGCCGAACTCCTGCATAAGGTGAATGAGAGAAGAATAGCGCTCATTGAAAACATAAATTTCATTTCAAGTTAAATGTGAAATTAAAATTTTTAGATGTCTCTCGCAAATATTTAGCGCGTCTGTGACGCAGGACGGCTTACGCACGGCTGGTTTGTTGGATGATGCCGGGCAACACAGGGTAAAAATGCGATCCTCTTCGCTAAACACAAAACTTTCATTAACTAATAATTGAAAAATTTATTTCAATATTATAGTTTTTTCGAACGTATTCGATTTGCCTGTTCGGGCAATGGCCAGCAGGACCCTAACTCTACAGAGGCATCAGCATGAATATCACAGGAAACTTCATCGGCGGAAAAATCACGCTGAGCAGCAGCAACGAAACCATTCCGGTTTACGATCCCGCCAGCGGCAAAGTAGTGCGTGAATTGACGCAAAGCACCGCGCAGGAAGTGGCGCAGGCGATTGAAGTCGCGCATAACGCCTTTCCTGAATGGTCGCGAACCTCGCCGCTGCGCCGCGCGCGCATCATGTTTAACTTCAAGGCGCTGATGGAGAAACACCGTGATGAGCTGGCTGAGCTGATTGTCAGTGAGCATGGCAAAGTGTGGTCTGATGCGCTGGGTGAGCTGACGCGCGGCATGGAAGTGGTGGAATTTGCCTGTGGTATTCCGCACCTGCTGAAAGGTGAGTATTCCGCCAGCGTCGGTACCGGCGTGGACAGCTACTCGCTGATGCAGCCGCTGGGCGTGGTGGCGGGCATTACGCCGTTTAACTTCCCGGCGATGGTGCCGTTGTGGATGTTCCCGATTGCGCTGACCTGCGGTAACACCTTTGTGCTCAAGCCGCCTGCGCTGGATCCGTCGGTGGCGGTGCGCATGGCTGAGCTGCTGACCGAAGCGGGCCTGCCTGATGGCGTTTTCAATGTGGTGCACAGCTCCAATGAAGATGCTGAGCAGCTGTACAAAGATCCGCGCGTGCAGGCGGTGAGCTTTGTCGGTTCTTCAGGCGTCGCTGAACACATTTATAAAACGGCCAGCGCCCACGGCAAACGTGTGCAGGCGTTTGGCGCGGCGAAAAATCACGCTATCGTTATGCCCGATGCCGATCTGGACGCCACGGTAAATGCCATCATGGGCGGTGCCTTTGGTTCGGCGGGCGAGCGCTGCATGGCGCTGCCGGTAGTGGTGGCCGTTGGTGACGAGACCGCCGATACGCTGATCGCGCGCCTGACGCCGCTGGTCAAGGCGCTGCGCGTCGGACCCGGCATGCACAAAGGCAGCGACGAGAATGAGATGGGGCCGGTTGTCTCTGCGGCGCATCAGAAAAAAGTGCTGGGCTACATCGACACCGGCGAGCAGGAAGGCGCAACGCTGGTGGTGGATGGCCGCAATTTCCAGGTCGACGGGCACGCTGAAGGCTATTACGTTGGCGGAACGCTGTTCGATAACGTGACGCGCGACATGGTGATCTGGCGCGAAGAGATCTTCGGACCGGTATTGAGCATCATGCGTGCGCCAGATTATCAGAGCGCGCTTGAGCTGGTGAACAGCCATGAGTTTGGCAACGGCAGCGCCATCTTTACCAGCAACGGCCACACCGCACGCGACTTCGTACAGGAAGTGCAGGCGGGCATGGTCGGCGTCAACGTGCCGGTGCCGGTGCCTATGGCCTTCCACAGCTTTGGCGGCTGGAAACGGTCGGTGTTTGGCGCATTGAATGTGCATGGGCCGGACGGCGTGCGCTTCTACACGCGTATGAAAACCGCCACCACGCGCTGGCCGAGCGGTCAGCCGATCGTGTCTGAATTCAGCATGCCAACGCTGAGCTAATTCGTTGCCTGCCGGGCCAGCGTGGCTGGCTCGCGCAGGATATCAAACAGGAGGAGCAGCATGTCGTTACTCTCGAAATGCCAGCAGCCGGATGATTCTGGCCGTATCCAACGGGTCACGCCGGAAAGCGCCGGCTGGGGCCACGTTGGCTTCGAAGCCTATCTGCTGACCAAAGGGCAAACGCTGCGTCTGGAAAGCGGCGATAAAGAGCTTTGCCTGGTGCTGGTGGCGGGGCTCGCCTCGGTGAAAACGCAGCAGGCTGATTTTCCGGGCCTCGGCCAGCGTATGTCGCCGTTTGAGCGCACGCCGCCGTATTCCGTTTACGTGCCGCATCACGACAGTGTGGAGGTGCACGCCGACAGCGATCTGGAGCTGGCCGTATGCAGCGCGCCGGGCAAGGGCAGTCTGCCCGCTCGCCTGATTGCACCGGCGGACGTGGGCGTGGAGCAGCGTGGCAAAGGCAACAACAAGCGTCTGGTGCACAACATTCTGCCGGACAGCGAAGTGGCAGACAGCCTGCTGGTGGTGGAAGTCTATACCGATGAGGGCAATACCAGCTCCTATCCCAGCCACAAGCATGATGAAGAGACGGAAAACGAAACCTATCTGGAAGAGACCTACTATCACCGCTTCGATCCGCCGCAGGGGTTTGCCATGCAGCGCGTCTACACCGACGATCGCTCACTGGATGAGTGCATGGCTGCCTACAATCGCGATGTAGTCACGGTGCCGCGCGGTTACCATCCGGTAGCGACCATTGCGGGTTACGATAATTACTATTTAAACGTGATGGCGGGGCCGGTACGACTGTGGAAGTTTAGCTGGGAGCAGGATCACGCCTGGGTTAACAGCGAGCGCTATCCGCGCGAGAGCTAAGTAATGGTTAATCGATAACAGCAGAATAAAGCGGGCGGCGAAAGCTGCCCTTTTTTATTGCGCGCAACAGGTGTTACGTGGCGGCGTTGGTCAGCGCCAGCGACACCGCCAGCGTCTGCGCCAGGCACAAAGAGGCGACCTGTGAGCGGAAGCCATCAACCTGCGCTTCGCGTACCACAAAGCAGACGTCGCTAAACGCTGCCAGCGGGCTGACCTGGCTGTCGGTAATGGCGATCAGCTGCGCGCCGCGTTTAGCGCCTAACTCCACCAGCTCGACCGCTTCGCGGGCATACGGCGA
The DNA here is from genome assembly GCF_001517405.1 of Duffyella gerundensis. NCBI lineage: Bacteria > Pseudomonadati > Pseudomonadota > Gammaproteobacteria > Enterobacterales > Erwiniaceae > Duffyella > Duffyella gerundensis. The sequence goes on from NZ_LN907827.1 coordinate 272,800, forward strand.
ATAGCTGATAGCAATCACCACATCTTTGGGATTGACCATGCTGAGCTGCTCGGCAAACATGCCGCCCAGGCCATCGATCAGAAAAGCCCGGCGTTCAAGATGGCGCAGCGCATAGGTGAGGTAAGAGGCGACACTGAACGAGCGGCGCAGGCCGATGATATAGATATTTTCCGCACCATCCAGCAGGCTTACCGCTTTATCGAGCTGTTCCGGGCTGGTTTGCATCACCAGTTGCTGCAACGCCTGCGAGTTAACCATGCTGAACACGTTGAGGATTTCGGCCGGGCTTTCCGGCGATACGGCGTTATCTTCTGTGGCGGTCTGCCGGAACAGGCGAGCGCGTTCGGTATAGTTCACCGTCTCTTCCATCAGGTGCTGACGAAAAACCTGTTTCATTTCGTTGAAACCGCTGAAACCAAAGGCATTGGCAAAACGGATCAGCGTGGAAGGCGGCACATCGGCGTGTTGGGCAATCGATGCGACGGTATCAAAAGCAATACTGTTACTGTTATCAAGAATATAGCGAGCCACCTGCTTCAATCGCTTGCTGAGCGTGTCATAGCGGCGGCGAATATCTTCCTGCAACAAAGAGAGTTGTGTTGGGTTTGTTGACATGACTATGCTCGCAAAAAAAGAGAAAAGGAGGGTCAAAAGTTAAGCGTCATTGTACCAGATGAATGGAAAATTTCATTTGAATACTAAAAGCGTGGAGGATATTTCATCGCTTTATGAAATGGTTCACAGAAGGGGGGATGTGCCTGGCGGCAGGCGGCTTTTAAGGTCAGCAACGAGGGTGTTTTGCCCGGAAGCGGGCGGGCTTTGCCTTGCAGGCGGCCTGTTAAGGGCCAGGTCAAAAGCCAGGTCAAAGACTATTTCGTTCTGCCTGAAGGCAGTCCGAGCAGGGCCGGCAGTCGCCCCGGCCCTGCACCCGCGCTATCCGGCAAACACAACCGCCCACTTCGTGGGTGCCCTCAGCAAAAGCGTTTTCCTGACGGACCAGGCGCGATTCGCTCCTGCTCAGCGCACCTTCTCGCCGCATCCCTGCGGCTCATCCTGGAAAACGCTTTTCCCTCGGCGGTTGTGATGCCTCTAAAGGTCAACACCCAGGTCAAAACCGAAAAGATAAAATTCTAAATAAAACTTCAAATTCTGAATAAAACTTCAAATTCTGAATAAAACCTCAAATTCTAAATAAAACCCAAAACCCAAAACCCAAAACCCAAAACCCAAAACCCAAAACCCAAAACCCAAACCCAAAACCCACAACCCACAATTCAAAGTTCAAAGTTCAAAGTTCAAAGTTCAAAGCACACAATTCAAAACTCAAAACTCAAAACTCAAAACTCAAAACTCAAAACTCAAAACTCAAAACTCAAAGCCCAGAACCCAGAACCCAGAACCCAGAACCCAGAACCCAGAACCCGTGATGCTTAATCTGATATCCGCAACTAAAAATTGAAGTGCTTCTGCTTCTGCTTCTGCTTCTGCTTCTGCTTCTGCTTCTGCTTCTGCTTCTGCTTCTGCCTCTGTCTTTGGTTTTAGCTTAGATGTTTGATTTTTGACTTGGTTTTTGACTTGGTTTTTGACTTGGTTTTTGACTTGGTTTTTGACTTGGTTTTTGACGTGGGGGTTGACCTGGGTGTTGACCTTGAGGAGGCATCACCACCGCTGAGGAGGTGAACATTTTAGGATGTCCCGCCATGGATGGCGGGACAAGGGAGCGCTGAGCAGGAGCGAATCGCGAGCGGTCCGTGAAGAAATGTGAACCGACGAAGGTACCCGCCTGCGGCGGGCGGTTGTGTTTGCCGGATAGCCGGGGTGCAGGGGCGGGGCGCATGCTGCCCCTGCTCGGGCGGCCCGAAGGGCAGAACGAAATGGCCGTTGACCTTAAGACATTGACCTTAAGACATTGACCTTAAAGACGTTGACCTTAAGAGCCGCCAGCAAGGCAGAACGAAATGGCCGTTGACCTTAAAGATGTTGACCTTAAAAAGGCCGCCCGCTTCCGGGCACAACTCAACAGCCGTTGACCTTAAAGCCCTGCCTGCTTAAGGCACCCCTAAACCGTTCCCCTTGCTTCCCGCCAGTAACCGATCAGCGTCAGGTAATTCTCTTTCACCTGCTGAATCAGCGCCTCATCGCTGAGCTCACCCTGCAGCCACTGACGTGACGGCTGGCCGAAAATGGTACGACCGACGGCAAAACCTTTCACCCACGGTGCCTGGGCGGCGGCGGCGAAACCCGCTTTGAGCTGGGCTTCTGGCGCATCAAGGCCCAGTAGCAGGATACCGCGGCAGTGCGGATCGTTCTGCTCAATAAGCTGGCTGATTTGCTGCCAACGCGGCGCGGACATCGGTGGCAGCTTCCACCAGTCGGGCTGTACGCCGAGCTGGTAAAAGTGACGGATGATTTCAACATAGTGCGCTTCATCGCGATCGGCGTTATCTTCCGGCAGAATCACTTCCAGCAGCAGTTCATGACCCGATTTATTACAGCCACGCCAGACGTCGAGCACCAGATCGTCCTGCTCCTGACGCATTGCGGCGGCATCCTGTGGATGATAGAACACCAGGCACTTCACCACGTGCTCCTGCGGCCAGTCGATCAGCTGTGAGCCGATATTGCCATGCTCAAGGCGCAGCGGCCGTGAACTGGGTAATTCGATCGGGCGACCAATCCACCACCCTTTGCCGGTGATGGCATTGAGCGCGGGTTGGCCGTAAGTGGTATCCGCCAGAATACCGCTGCGATCGCCGAGACCCGCTTCACTGGCGGCGGCTTCGGCGCCTTTTAACAGCAGCAGTTTCAGCTGCGGAATACGTGTTTCATCCACCCCCGCTTCACGCGCCATGTCCGCCAGCTGTTTGCGATGGTCGAAGGCAAATACGCACAGTTCAGGCCATTGACGCTGGCGAGTGGTCACGCGGTGCAGATGATTGAGCCGTGCATCACGGTCGGGACGCGGTACGTCGCGATCGCGGCTGAGATAATCATCCAGCTCTTCTTTGGTTGGCATAGCCGGTGCGCAGCCGTGCCGCGAGACCACTAATGCGCCGCAGGCGTTGGCATAACGACAGGCCTGCGTCCAGCCTTCATCATTCAACCAACCACGTAGCAGACCAGACATAAAGGCATCGCCAGCACCCAGCACGTTCAGCACCTCAACGCGCACGCCGCTGTGTAGCGTGGTCGCTTCCCAGCTGTCGGGAATTGCCGCTTCAAATACCACGCAGCCAAGCGGGCCGCGTTTACATACCAGCGTGGCGTTGCTCGACTGACGAATGTTTTTAAGCGCGGTGAGCGTGTCGGTGCTGCCGCCCGCGATATGGAACTCCTCTTCGGTGCCGACAATCAGATCGAAGTAGTGCATCACTTCCTGGAGCTGCTGCGTCACCTGTTGCGATTCGATAAAGCGTGTTTCGCCGTCGCCCAACGAGGTTAATCCCCACAGCACCGGACGATAGTCGATATCCAGCGCGGTGCGCAGGCCGTGACGGCGCGCAATATCCAGCGCTTTAACCACCGCCGCGCGGGTGTCCGGATGGGAAAGATGGGTGCCGGTCACGGCCACCGCACGGGCTGAGCGGATATACTCTTCATCGATATCATCCGGCTTCAGCGCCATATCGGCACAGTTATCGCGGTAGAAAATCAGCGGGAAGGTCTCTTCATCTTTGATGCCCAGCATGACCAGCCCGGTGAGCCGCGCCGGATCGGTAATCAGGTATTCGGTATCACAACCGACGCGCTGCAACGATTCGCGCAAAAAGCGGCCATTATGCTCATCGCCAACCCGCGCCAGCATGGCGGATTTCAGACCCTGAATCGCGGTGCCATAGGCCACGTTGCCCGACGAGCCGCCGAGATATTTCGCGAATGTGCTCATATCTTCCAGCCGCGCACCGATTTGCTGACCATAAAGATCAACGGCTATGCGGCCAATACAGATCACATCAAGCCGCTTCTGTTGTGTACTCATACCTGTGATTTCCTTCTGTAATAAGCAGACATCGCCAGCCCGGACATCCAGAGCTGTTGCCTGACTGGCCAGGCGTAATTATGTTCAGGGAGTATGAGGAATAAATATTCCAAAAACAATATGGAATGAAATGTTCACCTCAAAAGTGTGAGTAAGCTAAAACTCTTCACGCAGCAGCAGGTCGTTTGTTACCTGGAACAAAAGGCGGCAGAAGACAACAAATCAGCCAGTTTTGCCGCTAAAGCAGCGGCAAGGCGCGGCATGAGCGGATGAAATGCTTTTCAGCTAATCACAATGATTGAATGGTCTGTTTCATCAGAAGCGTACTGATACCGACGAAGATCACCGTTTCATTTCAATATTTGATCTCACTCGCAAAATGAAATGTTTCTTCTGTAATCGTATTTTATGAAAAAAATATTTGTTTATAATCGCCTCACGTTTCACTTTTAAGCCGTCTCATCAGGCGGCCTGACGCTCACTGCTGGCAGGCGGTGACTTACTCGTAAAGGATAATCCCATGGGCACCATCAGATTAACCACGGCACAGGCGCTGGTGAAATTCCTCGATAACCAATTCATCAACGTTGATGGCGTGGAGAGCAAATTCGTCCACGGCATTTTCGCAATTTTCGGTCATGGCAACGTGCTGGGACTGGGACAGGCGCTGGAACAGGATCGTGGTGAGCTGATGGTTTACCAGGGCCGTAACGAGCAGGGAATGGCTCACGCGGCGATCGGTTTCGCCAAACAGAAATTACGTCGTCAGATTATCGCCTGTTCTTCTTCTGTCGGACCGGGCGCGGCCAACATGATTACCGCGGCGGCCACCGCGACCGCCAACCGCATTCCGCTGCTGCTGCTGCCGGGCGACGTGTTTGCCACCCGCCAGCCCGATCCGGTATTGCAGCAGATTGAGCAGAGCCACGATCTGAGCATCAGCACCAACGACGCCTTTCGTGCGGTCAGCAAATACTGGGATCGCGTCAGCCGTCCGGAGCAGCTGATGACCGCCTGCATTAATGCCATGCGCGTGCTGACCGATCCGGCAGAAACCGGTGCGGTAACGCTCTCCTTGCCGCAGGACGTGCAGGGCGAAGCCTGGGATTATCCAGACTACTTCTTCCAGAAGCGGGTGCACCGTCTGGATCGCCGCCTGCCGGTTGAGGCGCAGCTACAGGATGCGCTGGCGCTGCTGGCGACAAAACGTAAGCCGCTGATTATTTGCGGCGGCGGGGTGAAATACTCCGGTGCGGGCGATGCACTACGCGCCTTTGCCGAACGCCATCAAATACCCTTCGCAGAAACGCAGGCGGGCAAGGGCACGCTGATTTCTGACCATCCGCTTAACGTAGGCGGCGTCGGCGAAACCGGCTGTCTCGCGGCCAACCTGCTGGCCAAAGAGGCCGATCTGGTGATTGGCGTGGGCACGCGCTACACCGATTTCACCACCGCCTCGAAATGGATTTTTCAACATCCGGACGTGAGCTTCCTCAACATCAACGTCAGTAATTTTGACAGCTACAAGCTGGATGGCGTGCAGCTGCTGGCTGATGCGCGGGAAGGACTAAGCGCACTGGATACGCGGCTGGCGGCTCAGGGTTTCAACAGCGGCTGGGGCGCGCAGATTGAGCAGGCGCAGAGCAAGCTGTTGAAGGAGACGCAGCGCGTTTACGCCGCGGTCTACAGCGGCGAAGGCTTTGTGCCGGAAATTGATGATCATCTCGATCGCGAGGCGGTGTGGGCGGAGTTTAATCGCCTGACGAACTCTTTTCTTACGCAAAGCAGCGTCCTCGGCACGCTTAACGAGCAGTTGCCAAAGGACGCGGTCATCGTCGCGGCAGCCGGTAGCCTGCCGGGCGATCTCCAGCGCATGTGGCGTACTCAGGATTACAACGGCTATCACGTGGAATATGGCTATTCCTGTATGGGCTACGAAGTTAACGCCTCGCTGGGCGTCAAGCTGGCAGAGCCACAGCGCGAGGTGTTCACGCTGGTTGGCGATGGCTCCTTCATGATGCTGCACTCCGAGCTGGTGACCTCTATCCAGGAACGGGCAAAAATCAACGTGGTGCTGTTCGACAACATGACCAACGGCTGCATTAACAATTTGCAGATGGAGCACGGCATGGACAGCTTCACCACCGAATTCCGCTTCCGCGACAGCGAAACGCAGGCGCTGAACGGCGGTTTTGTGCCGGTGGATTTTGCCGCTATCGCCGCCGGTTACGGCTGCAAAACCTACCGCGTCAGCACGCTGGAGCAGCTGCAACAGGCGCTGGAAGATGCGCAAAAACAGACGGTTTCCACGTTGATTGACGTCAAGGTGCTGCCGAAAACCATGATTCACAAATATTTCAGCTGGTGGAACGTCGGCGGTGCGCGCGTTTCACAATCTGAACGTGTTGATGCCGTGGCGACCATGCTCGATGAGCACATTGCCCAGGCGCGCAAATACTGATTTTCCCGACAGGGGCTGGCAACGGCCCCGGATAACCCTCTGAACCCTGTAATCTGGAGTCATTATGACGCTCAAACTTGGCGTAATCGGCACTGGCGCAATCGGCCAGGAACATATTCGTCGCTGCAGCAAAGTGCTGCAGGGTGCCACCGTAGTGGCGGTATCCGACATCAACGTTGATGGCGCACGCGAAACGCTGCGCAGGCTTGATCTGCAGGCGGAAGTTTACGCCGACGGCTTTGAGGTGATCAATTCACCGGATGTCGATGCGGTGCTGGTGACCTCATGGGATCCTACCCACGAAGCCTTTACCCTCGCCGCTGTGGCCGCAGGCAAGCCGGTGTTTTGTGAAAAGCCGCTGGCGCTGAGCGCTGAAGGCTGTCGCCGCATCGTTGACGCGGAGATTGAGCACGGCAAACGTCTGGTGCAGGTCGGCTTTATGCGCCCTTACGATGCCGGTTACCGCGCGCTGAAAAAAGTGATCGTCGACGGCGAGATTGGCGAGCCGCTGATGCTGCACTGCGCGCACCGTAACCCAACCGTGCCGGAAAGCTATACCACCGATATGGCGATCACCAGCACGTTGATCCACGAGCTGGACGTGCTGCGCTGGCTGACCGATGACGATTTTAAATCGGTGCAGGTGGTCTATCCACGCGTGACCTCTAAAACGCATGCTCGCCTGAAAGATCCGCAGATTGTGCTGTTTGAAACGCAGAAAGGCGTGCGCATTGATGTTGAAGTGTTTGTGAACTGCGCCTACGGCTATGACATTCAATGCGAAGTCGTGGGTGAAAACGGCATCGCTCGCTTGCCGGAGCCGTCCAGCGTGCAGCTGCGCAAAGATGCGCGCCTCTCCACTTCGATTCTGACCGACTGGAAAGATCGCTTCATCGATGCTTACGACGTTGAACTGCAGGCCTTTATCAACGATGTGCATGCTGGCCAGCTCACCGGGCCTTCAGCCTGGGACGGTTTTGCCGCTTCGGTAGCGGCTGATGCCTGCCTGAAAGCGCAGAACAGCGGCATCATTGAGACGGTCGAAATGCCGCCGCGCCCTGAGTTTTATAACCGCTAATTTCTCTCTCTGGACGCTTGCGTCTTCAGGAAACGATCATGAACAGTGAACGGGTAAAGCTGGCCATTGCGCCTATTGGTTGGACCAACGACGATATGCCGGAGCTGGGTAGCGAAAATACTTTCCAGCAAACGGTCAGTGAAATGGCGCTGGCAGGATTCACCGGCAGCGAAGTGGGCAGCAAATATCCGCGCGATCCGGCGGTGTTAAAACCGATGCTGGAAATCCGCGGCATACAGATCTGCAACGCCTGGTTCAGCACCTTCTTTGCTAATGGCGATAAGGCCAGAACCATTGATGAGTTCATCAATCACATGAACTTTCTGCACGCCATGGGCGCCAAAGTGATCGGCTGCTCTGAACAGAGCAAAAGCATTCAGGGCACCACGCTGGCGGTGTTTGATGACAAGCCGCATTTCACCGACGAAGAGTGGCGGCTAACCGCCGAAGGCTATAACGAATTAGCTGAAATCGCGGCAGAAAAAGGCATGCAGGTGGCGTTGCATCATCATATGGGCACCGGCATTCAAACGCGCGCTGAGATCGATCGCTTCCTGGCAGAAACCAACGACAACGTCTTTTTGCTCTACGATACCGGCCATGCCTATTACTCCGAGGGCAGCCAGCAGGAGATGTTAGCGATTCTGGATCGCTACCTGCCGCGTATCAATCACGTGCACCTGAAAGACGTACGCGATGATGTGGTAGCGCAGATTCGCAACGAGAAGAAGTCGTTTCTGGATGGCGTGCGCGCCGGTACGTTTACCGTGCCTGGCGATGGCGTGATCGATTTCCGTCCGGTGTTCGCGCTGCTGGATGAGCGTGGATACACTGGCTGGATGGTGGTGGAAGCTGAGCAGGATCCGGCGCTGGCCAACCCGTTTGAATATGCGGTAAAAGCACGAAAATATATTCGTGAAACCGCCGGGATCTAATCGGGTGATGCGGAGATAAAACGTGGGAAGGGCGGCATAATGCCGCCCTTTTTTATTACTTCAGCGTCACGGTATTAACGATATTTTCCGCTTCGGTCTGCGCCTGCTGCTGGTTGTCAGCGGGCAGGCTGATCTGCATGGTCAACAGCTTGCCGTCGACTTTGGCTAAAATCACCGATGACCAGGAAGACTGGTTCTTGGCAGACACCACAGAATCAAGACGCTGTGCTGGCTGGCCTTTCAGCGTGATCGCCTTGTTGCTGACCACCTGAAGCTGCGGGTCACGGTTGCGCTGCTGCGCTTCCAGTCGCTGCGCCAGCACGTCGAGGCCATCGTTGGTGGCATCGCCTTCAATGACGATAATCGCCTTTTCGCCGCCTTCATTGGCGTAAACGTGCATATTATTCGCCTGCGTGCCCAGCTTGCCGCTCTTGTCAGACATGCCTGCTGGCAGCGTAAAGCTCAGTTTGCCATCCATTAACGTGACATTTTGCGACGCCTGACTGGCGCTGGCGCCATTATCATCAGCGGCAGCCTTGTCCGTTTTTTGATCACAGGCGGCCAGACCGACCACCAGTAAACCAATTCCTATATATTTCGCTACGTTACGCATCAGGATCCCTTTATCAGTTTGCGAACAGGTGTGTTGCTGCAGCTATAGAATCTGAATCAGCCACTAAAAGCAACTCGCCATGAGTGACAGAATCTTAGCTGCTGACGCGCGGCTTCACCATGCTCCGCTAGCTGAAATTAAGCGCACGCCGCTCGGAACGTTCAGCCAGACGCTTCAGCGCCGCATTAAGCAGCACACCGTAAGCCGGCAGGAAGAACACCATGCAGATAAGCACCTTGAAGCTGTAATCCACCAGGGCGATCTCGACCCAGTTCTGCGCCATGAACGCATCGGTGCTTTTGTAGAAGGCGATAAAGAAGAACGCCAGCGTATCGCTGATGTTGCCGAGGAACATGGCGGCGGCAGGAGCAACCCACCACTGCGGCAGCGCGCGCAGACGGTTAAAGACGTGCACATCCAGAATCTGCCCCAGCGCATAAGCCATAAAGCTGGCGCAGGCGATACGCGCAACAAACAGGTTCATCTCTTTCAGCGCGGCGAACCCCTGCCACTGCCCTTCATAAAAGGCGGCGGAGACACAATAGGAGATCAGCAACGCCGGAATCATCACCGCCAGAATGATGCGACGGGCCAGCGGCGCGCCAAAAATGCGCACGGTGAGGTCGGTAGCGAGAAAAATAAACGGAAAGCTGAACGCGCCCCAGGTGGTATGAAAGCCGAAAATAGCGATCGGCAGTTGCACCAGATAGTTGCTGGAGATGATCACTAACAGATGGAACAGGGAGAGCCCAATCAGCGCATGCATACGCTGACGTTCGGTGAAACGAATCATGATAAGCCTTTTTTAAGTGGGGTTAGGGAACCCATTGGTCATTGTCTGCGATATCGCGCGGCAACGACGTTGCTGCGGCGTGACATCGCCAGCTATGGATAACGTGATCTATAAGCCAGCGCAGCGGTTGCTGCCTGCGCATAACAGCACAATTGCTCATAAAACGCGCCGCATCTTACCGCGACAGGGCGCTAATGCAATGGTTAATTTTAGCGCAAACGATATCGTTGACCACACGGCTTGCGCCCGGTGGCGTCAGGGGTAAAATGTGCGGCCATTCCCCCTGCGAGAGAGAGATGATGAGCGATATTTTCGCCGATGCTGATAAGACGTTGGACGCGCTTGGGCTGCGCTGCCCGGAGCCGGTCATGATGGTCAGAAAAACCGTGCGCCAGATGGCTGACGGCGAAACGTTGCTGATTATCGCCGACGATCCAGCTACCACGCGCGATATTCCCGGATTTTGTCAGTTTATGGAGCACCAGCTGATTGCGCAGCATACCGACAGCCTGCCGTATCGTTATCTGCTGAAGAAGGGATTATAAGGCGGCGCAGGGCCGCCTGGTGAGATTACAGCAGGTAGAGGGAACGCACGATCAGGAAGTGGCCGGCAAAATAGCAGGCGGCAACGATGGCGCTGTCTGCGGTAAAGCGACGGCGAAAGTGCGTGCCGAACCAGATGATATTGGCCAGCAGCAGCAGTGACGCGCCCGCAACCAGCGTGAAGGTGTAGTCGGTAGGCCGGAAGGTATATTGTTCGGCCGCCATCCAGACCATCACCAGCGTCATGCCGATAAAAGTACAGATTGGCCAGCGCAGATCTTCCAGTCGTGTCCAGATGGTGGCAATCAGCAGCGCACCGATGATCAGCAGCGCCAGCGGAATCGGCCAGAAGAAGGTCACGGTCATGTTGGCGGCAAAACTGATGGTGTAAAACAGGTGCGAAAGAAAGAACGCGCCCAGCGCCCACAGCATACGCTGGCGCGGCAGCAGCATCAGCGCATCGCCTGCCAGCGTCGCCACCAGGCCAAAGATGATTAAATAATCGGTGGTGGTGAGCGTCGGCGATTGCCAGGCCAGCGCCACTAACAGCAGCAGCGTAACCGGTTTAAAAACCCAGCGCTGCCATTGTGGCCCGCGGTAAGAGGCGTCAACGTAGAGCCATCCGGAGAAAAGTACGGCAAGAAAAGACCACAGCATTACCATTTCCTTTTAAGCAGGGCGGTGTGCCCGGTGAGTCAGATAAAATTCCCATAATGTCGCCTCAAGTTTAGGAGATGAGATCGCGATGTGACAATGGGCGTACTCTGGATGTATCCTTTTGGCCGGCGAAAAAGCCATTACCCGATTCCTGAATAGCGTGAGAGATATTATGAAGCCACCGATCCTCTTTTTTATCGTTCTGGCATGCATTGCGATTCTGGCTACGCGGCAGTTTATCAAGCAGCGTCGCGAGGCGGTGATCAACAATGCATCGCCGGTACGTTCACTGCCGGTCGAAGTGAAAAACAAGCAGGAGTTCCCCTCTCCCAACCGCCATTCGCGGCAGCGCGAAGTGATCGCCGGTGAAACCATGCGCTATGAAGCCTGGTTCCATCCGCTGAACGGCGCCGGTGATTTTAAGCTGCCGCTGTGCGCCAGTGATTATCATCAGATGGATAAAGGGGTGAAAGGCGAGCTGAAGGTACAGGGGTCGCGCTTCGTCAGCTTTACGCCCCAGCTGCACTCCGCACGTTAAAAAAAGGGCGCCGCGGCGCCCTTGTTACTGTTTGGGATAGTGCTTTTTCTGCCACGCCAGCAGTTCAAATACGCCGAAGAAGAAGATCTTCGCCTGCGTCAGGCCACTGAGCTTTGGCGCATCTTTGGGCTGCGTTGCGCGCAGCAGCACCAGTTGCAAGCCATGCATAATGACCATGAAAAACAGCGCCACGTTCACGAAGTAGGTCAGCGGTTTCGGAAAGGGATGAACCACGTTTAACAATAAAAAGGCCCAAACAAACAGCATTAACAGCCGACCGATATTAAGCCACATGCGTCTTCTCCTGACGTGATGCCTGACGAGCATAAAGACGATACGCAACCTGACCGGCAATTTTCTCGCGGTGCAGATTCCAGTTTACCGGCACGGGCGGCATGCCATTTTCCACTTCACTTTCCACGTAAATCAGCGCGTTCTCTGCCAGCCAACCATGCTGCTCCAGCAGGCTGAGCGTCTGTTCCAGCAGGCCTTTGCGAAAAGGCGGATCGATAAACACCACATCATGCGGTTCGCCGGCCTGTGCCAGCCAGCTCAGCGCATTGGCCTGCACCACGCGGCCATTCTGGGCATTCAGCGCGCTGAGGTTTTTTTGCAGCTGCTGAGCAACCGGCTTCTCCAGTTCCAGCAGCGTGACCGACGCGGCATAGCGTGACAGCGCTTCCAGCCCCAGCGCACCGCTGCCAGCGAAGCAATCCAGACAGCGCGCCTGCTGAATATCCGCTGACAGCCAGTTAAACAAGGTTTCGCGGACGCGATCGGTGGTAGGGCGCAGACCGGCGCTGTCAGGCACCGGTAACTTACGGCCGCGCCACTGTCCGGCAATAATACGAATTTGTCCGGTGCTGCGTGTTTTCTTAATCATCTTGCTCACAACTCGTCATAATTTGTTGCGTAGTTTAACGGGCGAAACCGGCGGAGGAAACGTAAAAAGGGTGCTGTGTCGCGTTGGCAGGAAAGTGTTAGACTAACAGGCTTATTATATGCTTGTTTTCGCAGCCTGGCGCACCGTTGTCCGGGTTTTAGCCATCAAGGAGTTTGGTCGCACCATGGCAAAAGATAAAAAACGTGGCTTTTTCTCCTGGCTGGGTTTCGGTAAGGAAGAAACGCCGCAACAGCCAGCAGAAACGCAGGAAACTGAACAGCTCGCACCCGAGCACGTTGAGACTCCAGCAGAGGTTCAGGCCGAAGAGATCGTTGCTATCACTGAAAAGGTGGCCGAGGCGGAGAAAGTCCAGTCAGAGCCGGTAGCAAAAGAAGCGCCGCCGCGAGATAACGAGACGGTGAATGCTGAAGCCTTCTCTGTGCAAACCGGCGCACCGGATGACGAAATCGCGGTGCCGCCAACGGCAGCGCCGATTTCAGAAGAAGAATTAACCGCGCTGGCCATCGGCGAGCTTGAGATTGAGCCTGATGCGCCGCTCAGCGACGACGAACTGGCGGCGCTGGCGCTGGCCGATGAACATCCTGAAGCGATTGCCGCAGAGGCTGAACCGGCTGCCGCTCATCCGGAAGCGATTGTCGCAGAGGTTGAGCCGGTTGACGCACATCCTGACGTAATTGCCACAAACGTTGAGCCGGTTGACGTTCATCATGACGTGATCGTGGCGGACCTTGAGCCGATTGCTGCTCATCCTGACGCGATTGTCGAAGAGATCGAACCGGCTGAAGAAGCGGAAGCGGTTGTGCTGCCTGTTGAACAGGATCGTCCAACCAAAGAGGGCTTCTTTGCCCGCCTCAAGCGCAGCCTGGTCAAAACCCGGCAAAATCTGGGGTCGGGCTTTATCAGCCTGTTCCGCGGTAAGAAAATTGATGACGAGCTGTTTGAAGAGCTGGAAGAGCAGCTGCTGATTGCCGACGTTGGCGTAGAAACCACGCGCCGGATTATCACTAACTTAACGCAGCAGGCGAACCGCAAGCAGCTGCGCGACGCTGAAGCGCTGTATGGCCTGCTGAAAACCGAGATGGCGGGCATTCTGGCAACGGTAGAAGCGCCGCTGAACGTCGAAGGCAAAGCGCCGTTTGTGATCCTGATGGTTGGCGTGAACGGCGTGGGTAAAACCACCACCATCGGTAAGCTGGCACGTCAGTATCAGGCTGAAGGCAAATCGGTGATGCTGGCGGCAGGCGATACCTTCCGTGCCGCGGCGGTCGAGCAGCTGCAGGTGTGGGGCCAGCGCAACAATATTTCGGTGGTGGCTCAGCATACCGGCGCAGATTCCGCTTCGGTGATTTTTGACGCCATTCAGGCGGCCAAAGCGCGCGGCGTGGACGTGTTGATCGCTGATACCGCCGGGCGTTTGCAGAACAAAGCGCACCTGATGGAAGAGCTGAAAAAGATCACGCGCGTGATGAAGAAACTCGATGTCGATGCACCGCATGAAGTGATGCTGACCATTGACGCCAGCACCGGCCAGAATGCCATCAGCCAGACCAAACTGTTCCATGAAGCAGTGGGCCTGACCGGCATCACCCTGACCAAGCTGGACGGCACGGCCAAAGGCGGCGTGATTTTCTCGGTAGCTGACCAGTTCAGCATTCCGATCCGCTATATCGGCGTCGGTGAAGGCATCGAAGATTTACGGCCTTTCAAGGCTGAGGATTTTATTGAGGCACTGTTTGCCCGAGAGGACTAATTAGGATGATTCGCTTTGAAGAGGTCAGTAAGGCTTATCTCGGCGGCCGACAAGCGTTGCAGGGCGTAGATTTTCATCTGCGTCCGGCAGAGATGGCGTTTCTGACCGGCCATTCCGGCGCCGGTAAAAGTACGTTGCTTAAGCTGATTTGCGGCATTGAGCGGCCGAGCGCGGGCAAGATTTGGTTCGGTGGCCATGACATCAGCCGACTGAAAAACAGCGAAGTGCCGTTTCTGCGTCGGCAGATCGGCATGATTTTTCAGGATCACCATCTGCTGATGGATCGCAGCGTGTATGACAACGTGGCGATTCCGCTGATTATTTCGGGCGCCAGCGGAGAAGATATTCGCCGTCGCGTCTCAGCAGCGCTGGATAAAGTGGGCCTGCTCGACAAAGCGAAAAGTTTTCCTATTCAGCTCTCCGGCGGTGAACAGCAGCGTGTAGGCATTGCGCGTGCGGTGGTGAACAAGCCGGCGGTGCTGCTGGCCGATGAACCTACCGGTAACCTTGATAACGCGCTGTCAGAGGATATTCTGCGGCTGTTTGAGGAATTTAACCGCGTGGGCGTAACGGTCTTAATGGCAACGCACGATTTGGGCCTGATTGCCCGCCGCAACTATCGGCTGATGAACCTGAAACAGGGACGGCTGCACGGAGGCAACGATGGTCAATAAACGCAACAAGCGCGCGCCAGCACCCAAAGCGAAAGTACAGTCAAAGAGCAAGGCGCTGAAAGGCGGCTGGCAGGAACAGTGGCGCTATGCCTGGCGCGGCACGCTGTCGGATATGTGGCGTCAGCCGCTGGCTACGCTGCTGACGGTGATGGTGATCGCCATTTCGTTAACCTTGCCCAGCGTCTGCTACATGGTGTGGAAAAACGTCAGCCAGGCGGCCGAACAATGGTATCCGGCGCCGCAGTTGACCGTTTATCTGTCGAAGACGCTGGATGACGACGCCGCGGAAAAAGTAGTGACGCAGCTGAAGCAGGAAGAGGGCGTCGATAAAGTTAACTACTTAACCCGCGATGAAGCGATGGGCGAATTCCGTAACTGGTCCGGCTTTGGCGGGTCGCTGGATATGTTAGAGCAGAATCCGCTGCCAGCGGTGGCGATCATCACGCCGAAGCTGAACTTCCAGAATGACAACACCATGCAGAGCCTGCGCGAGCGGGTAGAAAAAGTGGATGGCGTTGATGAAGTACGTATGGATGACAGCTGGTTTGCTCGTCTGGCGGCGCTGACCGGTCTGGTCGGTCAGGTTGCGGCGATGATTGGCGTGCTGATGATCGTGGCGGTGTTCCTGGTGATCGGCAACAGCGTGCGACTGAGCATTTTCTCACGGCGCGATACCATTAACGTGCAGAAGCTGATTGGTGCCACCGACGGCTTTATCCTGCGTCCGTTTTTGTATGGCGGCGCGCTGCTCGGTTTTGCGGGCGCGCTGTTCTCGCTGCTGCTGTCAGAAATTCTGGTGTTCAGACTGGAATCGGTGGTGTTGCAGGTGGCTTCCGTATTTGGCACCTCTTTCGTACTGAAAGGGCTGTCGTGGGATGAGTGCCTGCTGCTGCTGTTGATCGCCGCGATCATTGGCTGGGTTGCTGCATGGCTGGCAACGGTACAACATTTACGCCGATTTACACCTCAGTAACCCATCGTCATCTTTTTTGCTATAATCTTCCTCTGCTGCGCGAGAGTGGCCGCAGAGGAAGCTTCCAACTCAGACTTTTCCCCACTTGCAATTGTGTTTAAAATATCCACAATAGTACGCGAACTTGTGGATAACTTTGCGGTCAAAGTAGCACAGAAAGCTTTCAGCACGGGATGGCGATTGACGTAATGTAATCGACCTGACAAGGATTGTGCATCAACATCACTATATTGAGAGGGTTTGAATGACCAAAGAAATGCAAACTTTAGCTATTGCTCCTCTTGGTAACCTGGAATCGTATATTCGGGCTGCCAATGTCTGGCCGATGTTAACGGCAGAAGAGGAAAAAGCGCTGGCTGAACGGCTGCATTACCAGGGCGATCTGGATGCGGCTAAGACGCTGATCCTGTCTCACCTACGCTTTGTTGTTCATATCGCTCGTAACTATTCGGGCTATGGCTTGCCGCAGGCGGACCTGATTCAGGAAGGCAATATCGGCCTGATGAAAGCGGTGCGTCGTTTTAATCCGGAAGTGGGCGTGCGTCTGGTTTCTTTCGCCGTGCACTGGATTAAAGCGGAAATTCACGAGTATGTGCTGCGTAACTGGCGCATCGTGAAAGTTGCCACCACCAAGGCCCAGCGCAAGCTGTTCTTCAACCTGCGCAAAACCAAGCAGCGTCTCGGCTGGTTTAATCAGGACGAAGTGGAAATGGTCGCCCGCGAGCTGGGCGTTTCCAGCAAAGATGTCCGCGAGATGGAATCACGCATGGCGGCGCAGGATATGACGTTTGATATGTCAGCCGATGACGACGCCAGCGAAGGCAAGTCCATGGCGCCGGTGCTTTACCTGCAGGATAAAACCTCTGACTTTGCCGACGGCATTGAAGAGGATAACTGGGAAAGCCATGCGGCGGACAAACTCAGCGACGCAATGCTGGGGCTGGATGAACGTAGCCAACATATTATTCGCGCCCGCTGGCTGGATGACGACAATAAAACCACCCTGCAGGAACTGGCCGATACCTACGGCGTTTCCGCAGAGCGTGTGCGTCAGCTGGAAAAAAATGCCATGAAAAAACTGCGTATGGCGATCGAAGCCTGACGGCAACGATAATAATATGAAGAGAGCGGCCTTAACGGGCCGCTTTTTTTTGCGCGCGGTTTAGTCGTGCTCGACGTTTTTCACCCAGCCATCCGCCTGCGCTCTGAAATCACACGCCTGCATAAAGGCGGCAATCACCTGCTGTTCATCGTAGCCATCATCTGCCACCCACCAGTGATCCACCGACGGGTTTTGCGTCAGCGTCTCTTCCAGTAAATAGCCTCCTACGCCGCGCCTGCGCGTAACATCGCGCACGTTAAGCCGCCGAATTTTTCCCTGCGTGCCAGCAATCTCCAGCTGCAAAGCCGCCAGTAAACGATCGTTGAAGCGCGCAGCGTAGACGCGATGCGTGGAATTCAGTCGGGCCGCCAGCGCGGAAATATCTTCATCCGGCCAGATCTTTTGCAGATCGATCCTGTCCTGTGCGCTGAAGTGCTGTAGAGGAAGAATAGTCAGTTTCATGCGGCCGCCATCAGTTGGAAAAGACCTGGCTAGTGTAGCGAACCGGCGCACAAAATCATCTGTAAGTTTTTTTGTACAAAAACAGAGCAAAGTGATTTTTACAGCGCGCAATTTCCGAGCAAACACCCATACTTCTTTCTGAGAGGCAGCATAACGCGCTGGCAAATGACCAATTAATGTCATTAAAGCGCCAGATAAATATGCTGCGAGCCCCAACAGTTTCTGGATGTGTCATTTGATTTGCAGCAGAAAATTCCTGTTTAATGATCTGAAAAATAAAGTGTTATTACTTATAACCGCCGGATAATTACCCTAACTCGTTATACAACAACGATTTTTAATAATTTACCGGCGCAAGTATGACTACCTGGCAAGCACAACAGATGGGGAAGTGTGGATGAAGATCGGTAAAAGTAATGCGTTTCTGGCGGGTTGCGTAGCACTGGCGATGAGCCATGCGGCACTGGCGAAAGATATCAAAGTGGCGATTGTTGGCGCACTTTCCGGTCCGGTTGCGCAGTATGGCGACATGGAATTCACCGGGGCCAAGCAGGCTATCGCGGACATTAATGCCAAAGGCGGCGTCAACGGCAACAAACTGGTCGGCGTACAATATGATGACGCCTGTGATCCAAAACAGGCGGTGGCCGTTGCCAACAAAGTGATCAATGACAATATTCGTTACGTCATTGGCCACCTCTGCTCTTCTTCCACACAGCCAGCATCTGATATCTATGAAGATGAAGGCATCATCATGATCACCCCGGCGGCGACCAATGCCGATCTCACCACTCGCGGCTACAAAATGATCATGCGCACCACCGGCCTCGATTCCGATCAGGGCCCAACGGCGGCGAAGTATGTGATGGATAATATCAAGCCGCAGCGCATCGCCGTGATTCACGACAAACAGCAGTATGGCGAAGGTCTGGCGCGTTCTGTTCAGGATAGCCTGAAAAAAGCGGGCGCTAACGTGGTGATGTTTGAAGGGGTTACCGCGGGCGATAAAGATTTCTCCACGCTGGTGGCACGCCTGAAGAAAGAGAACGTCGACTTCGTCTATTTCGGCGGTTACTACCCGGAAATGGGGCAGATTCTGCGCCAGGCGCGCGCCGCCGGTCTGAAAACGCAGTTTATGGGTCCGGAAGGCGTCGGCAACTCCTCGCTCTCTAACATTGCCGGTGCCGCGTCAGAAGGCATGCTGGTCACGCTGCCAAAACGTTACGATCAGGTGCCAACCAACAAAACTATCGTTGATGCGCTGAAAGCCGATAAGAAAGATCCAACCGGCCCGTTCGTCTGGACCACCTATGCGGCGCTGCAATCGCTGGTAACCGGCATGGAGCGCAGCAAAAGCGAAGAGCCAGCTGACATCGTTAAAAATCTGAAAGAGGGCGCTCCGGTGCCAACGGTGATGGGCGACCTGAGCTGGGATCAGAAAGGCGATCTGAAAGGCTTTGAGTTTGGCGTGTTCAAATGGCATGCGGACGGCTCTTCTACCGCAGTGAAATAACCGCTTCTGGTGCCCGATAAGGCGCGGGGCGCATCGACTGACATGCGCCCCGAACGCGTTAGCGATAAACAGCAAGGTTGATCGGGTGCAAACGGCGCATGTATTGCGCCGTCAGCCAGCCGCCAATCCGTTGATGATGTAAAACGTAACGCTGGCAGAAGCCATTCTGCCAGCCTGTTCCTGCGGTTTCGCTGCTTCTTCCCGCAAGCAGTTGTGTAAGGTGTTCAGGTATGTCCGAGCAGTTCCTCTATTTTATCCAGCAGATGTTCAACGGCGTCACGCTTGGCAGCACTTATGCGCTGATCGCCATCGGCTACACCATGGTTTACGGCATTATCGGCATGATCAACTTCGCCCACGGCGAGGTCTATATGATCGGCAGCTACGTGTCGTTTATCGTCATCGCCGCTCTGATGATGATGGGCATCGATGTCGGCTGGATGCTGATTGGCGCCGGTTTTATTGTGGCTATCGTGATCGCCAGCGCCTGGGGCTGGAGCATTGAGCGTGTTGCCTATCGGCCGGTACGCTCTTCCAAGCGGCTGATCGCCCTGATCTCGGCGATAGGCATGTCAATTTTTCTGCAGAACTACGTCAGCCTGACGCAGGGCTCGCGTGATATCGCGCTGCCCGCGCTGGTCACTGGCCAGTGGACGCTGGGCGAAAGCAACGGCTTTGCCGCCACCATCTCCACCATGCAGCTGGTGATCTGGGGCGTAACCTTTGTCGCCATGCTGGCGCTGACGCTGTTTATTCGCTATTCGCGCATGGGTCGCGCCTGTCGCGCCTGTGCCGAAGACCTGAAAATGGCCAGCCTGCTCGGAATCAATACCGATCGGGTGATTTCGCTGACCTTTATTATCGGCGCGGCGATGGCGGCGGTAGCGGGCGTGCTGCTGGGCCAGTTCTACGGCGTAATCAACCCCTATATCGGCTTTATGGCGGGCATGAAAGCCTTTACCGCCGCGGTACTGGGCGGCATCGGCAGCATCCCTGGCGCGATGGTCGGCGGCCTGGTGTTGGGTATTGCCGAAGCCTTAACCTCTGCTTATCTCAGCACGGAATATAAAGACGTGGTCTCGTTTGCATTGCTGATTGTGGTGCTGCTGGTAATGCCAACCGGCATTCTGGGTCGTCCGGAGGTTGAGAAAGTATGAAGCTGCTGCTTAACGCTCTCATCTCCTCGCTGATGCTGCTGGTGCTGGCGTCGTTCTTTATGGGTATGCGCCTGAGTCTGGACGGCACGCAGCTGGTGGTAAACAACGCTGGCAGCGTACGCTGGAACTGGATTGCCATCGGCTGCGTTGTGGTGTTCTGCTTCCAGCTGGCGCGTCCGCTGTTTCAGCAGGGCATGAAAAAAATCTCTGGCCCGACGTTTATCCTGCCAAGCATTGATGGCTCCACCGCGAAGCAGAAACTGTTTCTGCTGGCGCTGATTGTGGTGGCGGTCGCCTGGCCGTTTATGGTGTCACGCGGCACCGTAGATATTGCCACGCTGACGCTGATTTATGTGATGCTCGGCCTTGGCCTCAACGTGGTGGTTGGCCTGTCGGGCCTGCTGGTGCTTGGCTACGGCGGTTTTTATGCCATCGGCGCTTACACTTTCGCGTTGCTGAACCACTATTACGGCCTTGGCTTCTGGCAGTGCCTGCCGCTGGCGGGCCTGATGACGGCGATGTTTGGCCTGCTGCTCGGCTTTCCGGTACTGCGCTTGCGCGGCGACTACCTGGCTATCGTGACGCTCGGCTTTGGCGAAATCGTTCGTATTCTGCTGTTGAACAACACGGCGATCACCGGCGGCCCGAACGGCATCAGCCAGATCCCGAAACCTACCCTGTTTGGCCTGGAGTTTAACCGCAGCGCGCGCGACGGCGGCTGGGACACCTTCCATAACTTTTTCGGTCTGCAGTACGATCCCGGCGACCGCATCATTTTTCTCTATCTGGTCGCCTTGCTGCTGGTGGTGCTGACGCTGTTTGTCATCAATCGCCTGCTGCGCATGCCGCTGGGCCGCGCGTGGGAAGCGCTGCGCGAAGATGAGATCGCCTGTCGTTCGCTGGGCCTTAGCCCTACGCGCATCAAGCTGACCGCATTTACCATCAGCGCCGCCTTCGCCGGTTTTGCCGGTTGCCTGTTTGCTGCGCGTCAGGGCTTTGTCAGCCCGGAATCCTTTACCTTCGCCGAATCCGCCTTTGTGCTGGCGATTGTGGTACTGGGCGGCATGGGTTCGCAGTTCGCGGTAATTCTGGCTGCGGTGCTGCTGGTGGTCTCCCGCGAATTAATGCGCGACCTGAATGAGTACAGCATGCTGGTGCTCGGCGGCCTGATGGTGCTGATGATGATCTGGCGGCCGCAGGGGCTGTTGCCGATGCAGCGCCCACATCTGAAGCTGAAAACCCGGCAAAAAGGAGAGCCATCATGAGCCAGCCGTTATTAGCAGTCGATGGGTTGATGATGCGCTTTGGTGGCCTGCTGGCGGTGAATAACGTGGCGCTGGAGCTGCATCCGCAGGAGATTGTCTCTCTGATCGGCCCAAACGGCGCCGGCAAAACCACGGTGTTTAACTGTCTCACCGGTTTCTACAAACCCACCGGCGGCAACATTATGCTGCGCGGCCGTCAACTGGCCGGTTTGCCAGGGCAGAAAATCGCCCGCATGGGCATCGTGCGTACTTTTCAGCATGTGCGCTTGTTTCGTGAAATGACGGTGATTGAAAATCTGCTGGTGGCGCAGCATCAGCATCTGAAAAGCGGCGTGTTTGCCGGGCTGCTGAAAACCCCGGCGTTTCGCCGCAGCGAGGGAGAAGCGCTGGATCACGCCGCCAGCTGGCTGGATCGCATCGGCCTGCTGGAGCTGGCTAATCGTCAGGCGGGCAACCTGGCTTACGGCCAGCAACGTCGTCTGGAAATAGCGCGCTGCATGGTGACGCGGCCGGAAGTGCTGATGCTGGATGAGCCCGCCGCGGGCCTCAATCCCAAAGAGACGCATGAGTTAGATGAACTGATTGCGGAACTGCGTAATGAACACAAGGTATCGGTGCTGTTGATTGAACATGATATGAAACTGGTGATGGGCATCTCCGATCGCATTTACGTGGTCAATCAGGGCACGCCGCTGGCCAGCGGTACGCCAGAGCAGGTACGTAACAACCCGGATGTGATCCGTGCTTATTTAGGTGAGGCGTAAAATGACCGATCCCATGTTAACGCTGGAGAATGTCAGCGCCCATTACGGAAAAATTCAGGCGCTGCACTCGGTAAGCCTGCATATCAATCAGGGCGAAATTGTGACCCTGATCGGCGCCAACGGCGCAGGCAAAACCACGCTGCTCGGCACACTATGCGGCGAACCGCGTGCCAGCCAGGGGCAAATCACCTTTGATGGCAAAATCATTACCGACTGGCAAACCGCCCGCATTATGCGCGAGGCGATCGCTATCGTGCCGGAAGGGCGCCGGGTCTTCTCGCGCATGACGGTGGAAGAGAATCTGGCGATGGGCGGTTTTTTTGCCAGCCGTCCGCAGTATCACGAGCGCATTGAGCGCGTCTACGATCTCTTCCCGCGTCTGCTGGAGCGTCGGCTGCAGCGTGCTGGCACCATGTCCGGTGGCGAACAGCAGATGCTGGCCATTGGCCGTGCGCTGATGAGCCAGCCGCGGTTGTTGCTGCTCGATGAACCGTCGCTGGGTTTGGCGCCAATTATCATCCAGCAGATTTTTGACACCATCGAAAAACTGCGCGCTGAAGGCATGACCATTTTCCTGGTGGAGCAGAATGCTAATCAGGCGCTGAAGCTGGCGGACCGGGGGTATGTGCTCGAAAACGGCCACGTCGTGCTGGAAGATAGCGGCGAAGCGTTGCTATCCAATGATTCGGTGCGTAGCGCGTATTTGGGGGCGTAACGGCCTGGCTTACTCGTAGGTGAAAGGGTAACGGCCTGGCTTGCTCGATAGCTCGCGGTTGGGCAGTGCGCGCAATGCTCACGTACTTCAGTACGCTCCGCTTGCTGTGCGCTGTCCGCCCGCGATCTCTCTTCGACGCCGACGGCCTTGATCGAGGGGGAAGGGCAAGGGCAAAGGGCCACGTCGAAGGGCGCGATTAACGCGCGTTGAAACATAAGTAAGCGTGAAGCGGCTGCGGCCGCTTTTTTTATGGCTGGCGTAGTGAAACCTTGCCGTCATCTCTGCAATCTGGCTGTCACCGGGTTGTCATGTCGTGGTTATTATTCTGTCATTTTCCCGTGTCATGTTACTTCGCGAACAGGAAAAAAGCGTGTTGTTGCACGCACCTACCATGTCACAGGAAACCGATATGTCATCTTGCAAACTGGGTTATCGCGCGCTGAGTCTGGCGCTGGGCTTGGCACTGAGCGGTCACGCGCTGGCAGCGACCGAGATACCGTTCTGGCATTCGATGGACGGCGAGCTGGGGAAAGAGGTGGATTCGCTGGCGCAGCGCTTTAACCAGACGCATCCCGATTACAAAGTGGTGCCGGTTTATAAAGGCAACTACGAGCAGAACCTGGCGGCGGGCATTGCCGCCGTGCGTACCGGTAAAGCGCCTGCGCTGCTGCAGGTGTATGAAGTCGGCACGGCGACCATGATGGCGTCGCAGGCGATCAAGCCGATGTATCAGGTGTTCAAGGATGCGGGCATTCAGTTTGATGAGAAACAGTTTGTGCCAACGGTGGCCGGTTACTACACCGATGCGAAAAGCGGACACCTGCTGTCGCAGCCGTTTAACAGCTCGACGCCGGTGCTCTACTACAACAAAGACGCCTTCAAAAAAGCGGGCCTCGATCCGGAGCAGCCACCGAAAACCTGGCAGCAGCTGGAAAAAGATACCGATGCCCTGCGCAAAGCGGGCGTGAGCTGCGGCTACGCCAGCGGCTGGCAGGGATGGATTCAGATCGAAAACTTCAGCGCCTGGCATGCGCTGCCGGTGGCCACGGAAAACAACGGCTTTGACGGCACCAACGCGAAGCTGGTGTTCAACGGTCCGGTGCAGGTGCGCCATATTCAGCTGCTGGAAGCGATGAATAAAAAAGGCACGTTTACCTATTTTGGCCGCAAAGACGAATCCACCGAGAAGTTTTATAACGGTGACTGCGCCATCACCACCGCGTCATCTGGCTCACTGGCCGATATCCGCCATTACGCCAAATTTAACTACGGCGTGGGCATGATGCCGTACGACGATACGGTGAAAGAAGCGCCACAAAACGCCATCATCGGCGGCGCCAGCCTGTGGGCGATGAAAGGCAAAGATGACGCGACCTACAAAGGTATCGCGCAGTTTATGCAGTTCCTTGCCCAGCCGGAAATCGCCGCCGAATGGCACCAGAAAACCGGTTATCTGCCAATCACCACCGCTGCCTATGAGCTGACGCGCAAGCAGGGCTTTTACGACAAAAATCCCGGTGCTGATATCGCCACCCGCCAGATGCTGAACAAGGCGCCGCTGCCGTTCACCAAAGGTCTGCGCCTTGGCAACATGCAGCAGATCCGCACCGCAGTGGATGAAGAGCTGGAAAGCGTCTGGACCGGCAAGAAAACGCCACAGGCCGCGCTGGATGCCGCAGTTGAACGTGGCAACCTGTTGCTGCGCCGCTTCGAACAACAAACGAAGTAATCCTCCTTCGGGGCGGTTTTCGCCGCCCCTGTTCTCTGTTCTGCGTAAGGTTTGCTATGTCTTCAGCCCGCCCCGTATTTCGCAGCCGCTGGCTGCCTTATCTGCTGGTGCTGCCGCAACTCTGCATCACGGTAATCTTCTTTATCTGGCCCGCGGGTGAAGCGCTCTGGTATTCGCTGCAAAACGTTGACCCTTTCGGCATCTCCAGCACCTTTGTGGGCATGGAAAACTTCAGCCGCCTGTTTGCCGATGACTACTATCTCGCCTCGTTCTGGACCACGCTGAAATTCAGCGCGCTGGTGACCTTTTTTGGCCTGAGCATTTCGCTGCTGTTTGCCGCGCTGGTTGACTACGTTTTGCGCCTGCGCCGTTTTTATCAGACGCTGCTGCTGCTGCCCTATGCGGTGGCACCGGCCATCGCCGCGGTACTGTGGATGTTTCTGTTCAATCCCGGACTCGGCCTGATTACTCACGTGTTGCAGCTGGTTGGCTATCAATGGAACGTGGCGCAGAACAGCGGCCAGGCGATGTTTCTGGTGGTGCTGGCGTCGGTATGGCAGCAAATCAGCTACAACTTCCTGTTTTTCTTCGCCGCGCTGCAATCCATTCCCCGTTCGCTGGTGGAAGCGGCGGCGATCGATGGCGCCGGACCGGTGCGTCGTTTCTTTCAGCTGTCGCTGCCGCTGATCACGCCGGTGAGCTTCTTTCTGCTGGTGGTCAATCTGGTGTACGCCTTCTTCGATACCTTCCCGGTGATTGATGCGGCGACGCAGGGCGGACCGGTGCAGGCGACCACCACGCTGATTTATAAAATCTACCGCGAAGGCTTTGCCGGGCTCGATCTCTCCTCATCGGCCGCGCAGTCGGTGGTGCTGATGCTGCTGGTGATTGTGCTCACCATCATTCAGTTCCGTTACGTCGAACGTAAGGTGCGTTACCAATGATTGAAAACCGTCCCGGATTGACCTTTTTTAGCCACGCCGTGCTCTGGCTGGGCGTGCTGACGGTGCTGTTTCCGCTTTATGTCGCCTTTGTCGCGGCGACGCTGGATAACCAGCAGATTTATCAGGTGCCGATGACGCTGATTCCCGGCGGCCATTTATGGCAGAACCTGCAAACCATCTGGCGCGACGGCGTGAACAGCAACAGTCCGCCGCTGGCGGTGCTGCTGCTCAACAGCACGCTGATGGCGCTGGCGATCACCATCGGCAAAATCAGCGTCTCTATGCTCTCGGCCTTTGCGCTGGTGTGGTTCCGCTTTCCGCTGCGTAACCTCTTTTTCTGGATGATTTTCATCACTCTGATGCTGCCGGTTGAGGTGCGTATTTTCCCTACCGTCGAGGTGATTGCGCGGCTGAATATGCTCGACAGTTACAGTGGATTGACGCTGCCGCTGATGGCGTCGGCTACCGCCACTTTCCTGTTTCGCCAGTTCTTTATGTCGTTGCCCGATGAGCTAATGGAGGCGGCACGCATCGATGGCGCCAGCCCGATGCGCTTCTTCTGGGATATTGTGCTGCCGCTGTCGCGCACCAATCTGGCGGCGCTGTTTGTGATCATCTTTATCTACGGCTGGAACCAGTATCTCTGGCCGATCCTGATTACCAGCGATGCGCACATGGGCACGGCGGTCGCAGGCATTCGTAGCATGATTTCGTTCGGTGACGGTTCAACGCAGTGGAATCTGGTGATGGCAGCGATGCTGTTGACGTTAATTCCACCGGTGGTGGTGGTAATGGTAATGCAGCGCGCCTTTGTGCGCGGGCTGGTGGAGAGTGAAAAATAATGGCAGGCGTCCGACTTCAGGCAGTAACAAAATCCTATGACGGTAAAAATCAGATCATCCAGCCGCTGAATGTCACGGTCAATGACGGCGAATTTATGGTGATGGTCGGCCCGTCGGGCTGCGGAAAATCGACCCTGCTGCGCATGGTCGCCGGGCTGGAGCGCGTCTCTTCCGGCGATATCTGGATCGATCGCCAGCGCGTTACCGAGCTGGAGCCTAAAGATCGCGGCATCGCCATGGTGTTCCAGAATTACGCGCTCTATCCGCACATGACGGTGGAACAGAACATGGCTTACGGCCTGAAAATTCGCGGCATGGGTAAAGAGCAGGTGCGCCAGCGGGTGCTGGAAACCGCCCGTAGCCTGGAGCTGGATAAGCTGCTGGATCGCCAGCCGCGCGAGCTGTCAGGCGGCCAGCGTCAGCGTGTGGCGATGGGCCGCGCCATCGTGCGTGAACCGGCGGTGTTTCTGTTTGATGAGCCGCTCTCCAACCTCGATGCGCGCCTGCGCGTGCAGATGCGGCTGGAGTTACAGCAGCTGCATCGCCGTCTTAACACCACCAGCCTGTACGTCACGCACGATCAAGTTGAGGCGATGACGCTGGCGCAGCGCGTAATGGTAATGAACAAAGGCGTGGTCGAGCAGATGGGCACGCCGGTCGAGGTGTACGAACGTCCGGCGACGCGCTTTGTTGCCAGCTTTATTGGCTCGCCGGCGATGAACCTGCTGGAAGGCCAGGTCAGCGCCGACGGCAGCAGTTTTATCGTCGCGCCGGACATGTTGATCCCGCTGGGTGCGCCGCGCACCCGCTGGGCCAATCGCGCCTTGACGCTGGGCGTCCGGCCAGAGCATATTCAGCTGGCAACGCGTGACACCGGCGGCGTGCCGCTGGTGCTGGAGACGCTGGAACTGCTGGGCGCAGATAACCTTGCGCACGGCAAATGGGGCACTAATCGCGTGGTAGCGCGGCTGCCACACGCCGTCAGACCGGCCGCCGGATCGCCGATCTGGCTGCAGCTGCCGCCAAAAACGCTACACTTTTTCGACGCTAACACTGGCATGCGAATGGAATAATCATGAACAAATCCTGGCCTTATCCTGCCGTGGTCGCCCATCGTGGCGGCGGCAAACTGGCACCGGAAAACACGCTGGCGGCGATTGACGTCGGCGTGCGTTTCGGCCACACGATGATCGAATTTGACGTTAAGCTCAGCCAGGACGGCCTGCCGTTTCTGCTGCACGACGACACGCTGGATCGCACCAGCAGCGGTTACGGCGTGGCGGGCGAACTGCCGTGGCAAACGCTAAAAACCTTTGATGCCGGCGGCTGGTTCAGCGGTGAATTTGCCAGTGAAAAGCTGGCGCTGCTCAGTGACGTAGCGGAAAAATGCCGCCAGCATGCGCTGTTTGCCAATATTGAAATCAAGCCTTCGCCAGGCACCGATCGCGAAACGGGCCGCGCTGTGGCGCTGGCGGCCGAACAGCTGTGGCAGGGCCAGCCGGCACCGCTGCTCTCCTCTTTTTCATCCGCGGCGCTGGAAGCAGCAATGGCGGCCGTGCCCGCTTTGCCGCGCGGCCTGCTGCTGGATGAGTGGCATGACGACTGGCAGGCGCTGACCGCATCGCTGGATTGTGTGTCTCTGCATCTTAACCATCGACTGCTGGACGCTCAGCGCACGGCACAGCTGAAAGCCGCAGGCTTACGCGTGTTTGTCTATACCGTGAATAAACCTGAACGGGCAAGAGAGTTACTGAATTGGGGTGTCGATGCGATCTGTACCGACCGCATCGACACTATCGGACCTGACTTCGCCTGAGTTACTGCGTGCTGTTTTGATTCACCGACGGCACGCGGCTCTGTCCCGGCTGCGACTGCAACACGCGCTGCTGGGTGCTGTTGCGCTGTTCCTGTAATTTACGCTGCATATCCTGGCTCTGGCGCTGCTGACTCTGCTGGAGCTGCTGTTTCTGCTGCTGCGACTGATTGCGCATCTGATTCTGCATGCGCTGCTGGCTCGGATTGTAGCCCGGCTGATTTGCATCGTTATTGTTGTTCAGCATGTTGGCCGACGCCGCCAGCGGCAGCAGGGCAACACACATCGTTAGCCACTTCTTCATTCTCTTTCCTCCATTGCTGCGACAGTGCATCTGGCCTGACAAAGGCCAGCGGCTGTCTGGTTTACTTTAGTGTAGCTCACAGCCTGCGACCCCAGGAGTTAACCGAATTTGACTTAGCGTGCAATTTGTTGCTGTATTTGTAGGCGTATAAAAACAGTAAACAAAATGTAAATAAAAAGGGATGGTCGCGGATGATAACAACACGGTTTTGCCAGCTGAGCTGGTCAGTTATGCTCTGTTTTAGCCTGGTGCAGGGCGCAAGTGCGGCGCCTTCACCGGTCTCGTACGGCGTGGAAACGGACACCTTTCACCCGGTAAAAGAGCAGCACGGCATGGTGGCGAGCGTGGATGCGCTGGCCACGCAGGTCGGCGTTGATATTCTCAAACAGGGCGGTAATGCCGTCGACGCCGCGGTGGCAGTGGGGTTTGCCCTGGCCGTGACCCATCCGCAGGCGGGTAATCTTGGCGGCGGCGGTTTTATGATGCTGCGCACCGCTTCAGGCCGTACCACCGCCATCGACTTCCGTGAGATGGCGCCCGCGCGCGCCAGCCGCGATATGTTCCTTGATGCCAACGGCAATGCCGACAGCAAACGCTCCCTGACTTCGCATCTGGCTACCGGCACGCCCGGCTCGGTAGCGGGCTTTGCGCTGGCGGCGCAGAAATATGGCACGCTGCCGCTGAGCCGTCTGCTGGCACCGGCGATCAAACTGGCGCGCGATGGCTTCGTGGTCAACGAGGCGCTGGCCGACGATCTCAACACCTACGGCAAAGAGGTACTGCTCGCCCATCCCAACAGCAAAGCGATCTTCTTTAAGGCCGACGGCGCACCGTATCAAAAAGGCGAAAAGCTGGTGCAGAAGAACCTTGCGCACAGCCTGTCGCTGATTGCCAAACAGGGGCCGGACGCCTTTTATAAAGGCGCGATTGCCGATCAGATCGCCAGCGAGATGGCGGCCAACGGCGGCCTGATTGGCAAAGCCGATCTGGCGGCCTATCGCGCGGTGGAGCGTAAGCCGGTCAGCGGCAGCTATCGCGGCTATGAAGTGTTCTCTATGCCACCGCCGTCATCAGGCGGCATTCACATCGTGCAGATTCTGAATATCCTTGAGAACTTTGATCTGGCGAAAATGGGCTTTGGCAGCGCCGATGCCATTCAGGTGGTCGCTGAGGCGGAGAAATATGCTTATGCCGATCGCTCTGAATACCTTGGCGATCCCGATTTTGTGAAGGTGCCGGTGCAGGCGCTGACCAGCAAAGCCTATGCGAAATCGCTGGCGCAGCAGATCGACCTGGCCAAAGTGCGGCCCTCCAGTGAGATCAAACCCGGCAAGCTGGCACCGTATGAAAGCAATCAAACCACCCATTTCTCGGTGGTCGACAGCAAAGGCAATGCGGTAGCGGTGACCTATACGCTGAACACCAACTTTGGTAGCGGCATCGTGGCGGGCAACAGCGGCATCCTGATGAACAATGAAATGGATGACTTTTCCGCCAAGCCGGGCACGCCAAACGTCTACGGTTTGGTCGGCGGCGAGGCCAATGCGGTGCAACCTGCCAAGCGTCCGCTCTCTTCCATGTCACCGACCATTGTGGCGAAAGATGGCAAAACTTGGCTGGTAACCGGCAGCCCTGGCGGCAGCCGCATTATCACCACCGTGCTGCAGATGGTGGTCAACAGTATCGATTTTGGTATGAACGTCGCAGAAGCGACCGCTGCGCCGCGTTTCCATCATCAGTGGCTGCCGGATCAGCTGCGGGTGGAGAAGGGCTTTAGCCCGGATACGCTGCGCCTGCTGGAAACCAAAGGCCAGCACGTGAAGGTGCAACCGGCGATGGGCAGCACGCAGAGCATTATGATTGGGCCGGATGGCATGCTGTACGGTGCCTCCGATCCGCGTACCGTTGACGATCTTACTGCGGGTTACTGACCGCGGTTGCGGCAGGATGTGAACGAAAAAAGGGACGCCGCGGCGTCCCTTTTGCTCATCCCTTATCGCCGATGTTACTGGTCGACTGACGCGGAATTCCACTCATCAAGCAGCGGTGCGGCAACCGGTACAAAACCGGTCGGTGCTGCCGGCTGACCGTCATTAACCTCAGGCGCTGGCGCGGCAAACAGCAACGCTTCAGGCTCTTCCAGCAGGCCATTCACTGAGAGCGTCGATGGCACGTCGATGTGCAGCGTAAACTGCACATCGCTGCTGTGCTCAACACCATTGCTGTCTTTCACATTGAAAGTGAGGTCGTTCTGTCCGCCCGGCAGTGGGGAGGTCGGCGTAAAGGTCCAGTGCCCTGAACCATCCACCTTAAATGAGTGCAGCAGATCGCCGTTATCGCGAACCACAATAACCGTACCTGGCGTCACGTAACCCAAAAGCTGCGGCATGGTGTCATCGGTGTGCGCACCATTCTCCAGCAAATTGCGATCCTCGCCGATATTATCCAGGGCGAAATTAATCTTCAGGTCGTAGAGGGTGAACTCAACGCTGTTGCCTGGCACGCCGATCGTCTCGCCGGTGTTTAAATCCATCGACTGAGCGTAAAACCGTTGCTCGCCTGCGCTGGATATTTGTGGCGAGTGGTGCCAGTTGCCCTGCTCATTGACCCAGGCAAAGCCAGAGAACTGGTGATCGCCATAAAAAATAGCCACAAAGGTTGAAGGTTCGCCGGTGCCTCTTAGCACTGGCGAGGCATCAAGGCTCACACCGCCGTTCTCAATCAGTTTTTCACCGTTGCGGTTGTCATAAATACCTTCGATAGTCGGGCCAGGTGCCAGCTCTGGTGGCTCCGGGATTTCCGGCACGGGAGCATCAATGATCAGGGTAAACGTACTGTCACTCAGGTGTTCATTGCCATATTGATCCAGCACCGAGAAGGTGATTTCACGTTCGCCATTTCCCAGCGGTTCGCGCGGTGAATACGCCCAGTGACCTGACTCATCCACATGTATCGTGCGCAGCAGGTTGCCGTTTTCACGAATGACCAGCGTGGTGTTTGGCGTGGTGAAACCGCCGATCAGTGGCGTGCTATCTTCGGTGCGATCGCCATCCTTCAGCTCGCCGCTGTTTGCCACGTTATTGGCATAAATCAAATGGATATTCATTTGATAAAGCGTGAAGTCAACGGCATTACCCGCCTCGCCAACCGGCTGCAAGGTTTTCATATCAACCGCCCTCGCGGACAGCTGATGCTCGCCAGTCAGCCCCTGCGGCAGCGTATAGCTCCAGTTACCTTCGGTATTCACGCGCGCATAGCCCATTAACTGCTGGCGCGCATCAAAAATAGCGACGTAAGAAGAGGGCTCGCCGGTGCCTTTGAGCATCGCCGCGTTGTCGAAGGAGGCACCAAAGTTATCAATTGGTTGATCGCCGCTGGTGCGATCATAAAGTCCATCGATCACCGGCGTACGTGGCGCAGGCCCCGGCGGGGTTTCCGGATCAACCGGTGTCGGCGGAATAATGGGTACGATCGGCGTCGTCGGCGGCGGGGCTGGGATGGTCGGATCGTGCGGGTTTTCCGGCAGGCCTGGCTGGGATGGCGCTTGTGGTCCTGTACGCGCCGGCGTAATAGACGACATCACCGGTGGCGAAGGCGGTTCATCTGGAAAACCCGGCAGAGAGGGGCGCTCAGGCTCAACCGGCGTTTCAGGTACCACCGGCACTGGTGGAATTTCTGGCATCACCGGTGGCGAAGGCGGTTCATCTGGAAAACCCGGCAGAGAGGGACGCTCAGGCTCAACTGGCGTTTCTGGAACAACCGGCACTGGTGGAATTTCTGGCATCACCGGCGGCGAAGGCGGCTCGTCTGGCCAGCCCGGCAGAGAGGGGCGCTCAGGCTCAACCGGCGTTTCTGGAACCACCGGGGGGTTTTCTGGCTGTGGAATAAGCTCAGGTGGCAAAGGCGGATAGCCAGGCATCACAGGTGCGCCGGGACGTTCAGACATCACGCCCTGCGCCTTGCGACGCGCGATATCGGCATCATGTCGTGAAGGGGCTGCTGGGATTGATTTCATCATTATTCCTCATTGTTGTGAGCGGCCATTCTGAGGCGAACCAACGTGGACCGTCCTTGAGAAGCGTCCCGAAGCGGTTGAGGATGCAGTTAATGACTACTGTCGGTGCTAAAAGATAAAAAAAGGGCCATGTTCAACATGGCCCTTTGCGTATTATCCGGCGCGCTGCGCGCCGCTATCTGTTACGGATCGATTAATAGTGATTCGTTGTGCTCTCCCACTCCTGTACCAGCGGCGCAGACGCCGGGATAAAGGCCGTTGGTTCAACCGGTTGCGTGGTGCTGAGTTCCGTCTGCGGCTCATCGAACAGCGGTACATCAGCGTCCTGCAGCAGTGAGCGCACAGTGAGTGAACGATCGATTTCAGGCGCGGTGATCGTCAGCTCAAACCAATCGGTCCTTTCAAGCTCATTACCGGCTGAATCTCTGATGGTGCCGATAAAGGAATAATCACCGGCAGGCAAAGGCTTGTCCGGCGTCCAGCTCCAGTTGCCCTCAGGGCCAATGGTTTCTTTGGCGAATACGCCATCTGTACCAAAGATTTCAATAATGCTGCCCGGCTTGCCGGTACCCCGTAGCGTGGGCTGTGAATCATCGGTGCTGCTGCCACTGAGCAGTGGATCGGTTACCGCACCGACATCATCATCTGCAGAGAGAATGGTCAGCGGGATCGCCGGATCGACATGCAGTGTAAACGCCTCAGAAATGTATTCTTCGCCTTTGTCGTCAACGGTAACAAAGGTGAAGGTGTGCTCACCTTTTTCCAGCGCCGGAGATGGCGTGTAGGTCCAGACGCCCCACGGATCGACTTTGGCCTCGCCATAATACTGGTCGTTGATGTACACCGCGATGGTGCTGTCCGCCAGCCCTTTGCCCGCAAAATATGGCGTGGCATCGTCGGTGGCATCGCCGTTATAAAGCATTGTCAGCCCGTGAACATTACTCGCCGCGCCGTCAATGACCGGCGCAAAGTAAACCACCGGTGCATTGATGATCAGGCTAAACGTCGGGCCGGCAGGCAGCGTGGTGCCATCCGGGCTGGTGACCACCACGTAAAACTCATGGCTGCCGTTGCTCAGCGTTGAGTTCGGCGTGTAGCTCCACTCACCCTTATTATTGATCTCTGCGTAGCTCATTAACTTGCCGTCGTAGAAGATCTCCACCGAGCCGCCTGGCGTGCCGACGCCGCGCAGCGTTGGCTGGGCATCATCGGTTGTCGAGCCGCTGGTCAGCGCATCGGTGACCTCACCGACGTTGTCATCCGCGGAAACAATGCGTCCGGCAACGTGGCTGATGATCTCAAGGTTAAAGTCGGCGCTGGCGTACTCGCGGCCATCCTCGCCCACGGTGACAAAGCTGAAGCGGTAATCGCCGGCTTCCAGCGGCTGGGTTGCGGTCCAGCTCCAGTTGCCATAGCGATCGACCGGTACCTCGGCGATAACCTTGTCGTTGTCGCGCACTTCGATAGTGCTGTTCGGCGTACCACGTCCGGAGAAGCGCGGGGTGGTGTCATCGGTGATGCTGCCGTTGCTGAGGTACTTTTGCGTCAGCACGTTATCGTAAACGTTGCTGATGGTCGGCGCGGTGTAGCTCACCGGCGGCGCAATGGTCAGGGCGAAATTCGGGCTGTTGGCCAGCACGGTGCCATCCGGGCCGGTGACTTTGGCGTAGAAATTGTGTGCGCCCGCGGCCAGCGCGGAGGACGGCGTGAAGCTCCATTCGCCGCTCTCATTGATTTTCGCCGAGCCGATCAGACGGTTGTTGTCGTAAATCCGGACGATGCCGTCCGGCGTGCCGACGCCGTTCAGGGTTGGCGTGGTGTCGTCAGTGCGCGCGCCGCTGGTCAGCGGATCGGTGACGGCACCAACGTTGTCCTCGGCAAAGTCGATGCGACCGGCAACGTGGCTGATGATCTCAAGGTTAAAGTCGGCGCTGGCGTACTCGCGGCCATCCTCGCCGACGGTGACAAAGCTGAAGCGGTAATCGCCCGCTTCCAGCGGCTGGGTTGCGGTCCAGCTCCAGTTGCCATAGCGATCGACCGGCACCTCGGCGATGACCTTGTCGTTGTCGCGCACTTCGATAGTGCTGTTCGGCGTGCCGCGGCCAGAAAAGCGCGGGGTGGTGTCATCGGTGATGCTGCCGTTGCTCAGGTACTTTTGCGTCAGCACGTTGTCGTAAACGTTGCTGATGGTCGGCGCGGTGTAGCTCACCGGCGGCGCAATGGTCAGGGCGAAATTCGGGCTGTTGGCCAGCACGGTGCCATCCGGGCCGGTGACTTTGGCGTAGAAATTGTGTGCGCCCGCGGCCAGCGCGGAGGACGGCGTGAAGCTCCATTCGCCGCTCTCATTGATTTTCGCCGAGCCGATCAGACGGTTGTTGTCGTAAATCCGGACGATGCCGTCCGGCGTGCCGACGCCGTTCAGGGTTGGCGTGGTGTCGTCGGTGCGTGAGCCGCTGCTCAGCGGATCGGTGACGGCGCCGACGTTGTCTTCGGCTGAGGTAATGCGGCCCGTAACCTGGCTGATGATCTCAAGGTTAAAGTCGGCGCTGGCGTACTCGCGGCCATCCTCGCCGACGGTGACAAAGCTGAAGCGGTAATCGCCGGCTTCCAGCGGCTGGGTTGCGGTCCAGCTCCAGTTGCCATAGCGATCGACCGGCACCTCGGCGATAACCTTGTCGTTGTCGCGCACTTCGATAGTGCTGTTCGGCGTGCCACGTCCAGAAAAGCGCGGGGTGGTGTCATCGGTGATGCTGCCGTTGCTGAGGTACTTTTGCGTCAGCACGTTGTCGTAAACGTTGCTGATGGTCGGCGCGGTGTAGCTCACCGGCGGCGCAATGGTCAGGGCGAAATTCGGGCTGTTGGCCAGCACGGTGCCATCCGGGCCGGTGACTTTGGCGTAGAAATTGTGTGCGCCCGCGGCCAGCGCGGAGGACGGCGTGAAGCTCCATTCGCCGCTGTCGGTGATCTTGGCCGAGCCGAGAAGGCGGTTGTTGTCGTAAATCCGGACGATGCCATTTGGCGTGCCGACGCCGTTCAGGGTTGGCGTGGTGTCGTCGGTGCGTGAGCCGCTGCTCAGCGCATCGGTGACCGCGCCGACGTTGTCCCCGGCTGAGGTAATGCGGCCCGTAACCTGGCTGATGATCTCAAGGTTAAAGTCGGCGCTGGCGTACTCGCGGCCATCCTCGCCGACGGTGACAAAGCTGAAGCGGTAATCACCGGCTTCCAGCGGCTGGGTTGCGGTCCAGCTCCAGTTGCCATAGCGATCGACCGGCACCTCGGCGATAACCTTGTCGTTGTCGCGCACTTCGATAGTGCTGTTCGGCGTACCACGTCCGGAGAAGCGCGGGGTGGTGTCATCGGTGATGCTGCCGTTGCTCAGGTACTTCTGCGTCAGCACGTTGTCGTAAACGTTGCTGATGGTCGGCGCGGTGTAGCTCACCGGCGGCGCGATGGTCAGGGCGAAATTCGGGCTGTTGGCCAGCACGGTGCCATCCGGGCCGGTGACTTTGGCGTAGAAATTGTGTGCGCCCGCGGCCAGCGCGGAGGACGGCGTGAAGCTCCATTCGCCGCTCTCATTGATTTTCGCCGAGCCGATCAGACGGTTGTTGTCGTAAATCCGGACGATGCCGTCCGGCGTGCCGACGCCGTTCAGGGTTGGCGTAGTGTCGTCGGTGCGTGAGCCACTGCTCAGCGGATCGGTGACCGCGCCGACGTTGTCATCGGCTGAGGTAATGCGGCCCGTAACCTGGCTGATGATCTCAAGGTTAAAGTCGGCGCTGGCGTACTCGCGACCATCCTCGCCGACGGTGACAAAGCTGAAGCGGTAATCACCGGTCTCCAGCGGCTGGGTTGCGGTCCAGCTCCAGTTGCCGCTGCTGTTGACCGGCACCTCGGCGATAACCTTGTCGTTGTCGCGCACTTCGATAGTGCTGTTCGGCGTGCCACGTCCAGAAAAGCGCGGGGTGGTGTCATCGGTGATGCTGCCGTTGCTCAGGTACTTCTGCGTCAGCACGTTGTCGTAAACGTTGCTGATGGTCGGCGCGGTGTAGCTCACCGGCGGCGCAATGGTCAGCGCGAAATTCGGGCTGTTGGCCAGCACGGTGCCATCCGGGCCGGTGACTTTGGCGTAGAAATTGTGCGCGCCCGCGGCCAGCGCGGAGGACGGCGTGAAGCTCCATTCGCCGCTCTCATTGATTTTCGCCGAGCCGATCAGACGGTTGTTGTCGTAAATCCGGGCGATGCCGTCCGGCGTGCCGACGCCGTTCAGGGTTGGCGTGGTGTCATCGGTGCGTGAGCCACTGCTCAGCGGATCGGTGACGGCGCCAACATTGTCATCGGCAGAGTCGATGCGGCCCGTAACCTGGCTGATGATCTCAAGGTTAAAATCGGCGCTGGCGTACTCGCGGCCATCCTCGCCCACGGTGACAAAGCTGAAGCGGTAATCGCCGGCTTCCAGCGGCTGGGTTGCGGTCCAGCTCCAGTTGCCATAGCGATCGACCGGCACCTCGGCGATAACCTTGTCGTTGTCGCGCACTTCGATAGTGCTGTTCGGCGTGCCGCGGCCGGAGAAGCGCGGCGTGGTGTCATCGGTGATGCTGCCGTTGCTCAGGTATTTCTGCGTCAGCACGTTGTCGTAAACGTTGCTGATGGTCGGCGCGGTGTACTCAGTCACCGGCACGATTTCGAGCGTGAACTCAGGGCTTTTTGTCAGTTCTGTGCCATGCTCATTCACTTCGCGCGCAAAGAAACTGTGTGTACCTGCCGGCAGTTTGCTTGATGGCGTGAAACTCCATTCGCCGTTGGCGTTGCTCTTTGCCGAACCCAGATAGTAATAGCCCTGATAGTAGATTTTGACCAGGCTGTTTGGGTTGCCGGAGCCGTGCAGGGTTGGTGTTTCATCGTCAGTACGGTCGCCGGAATGCAGTGCGTCTGTCACATCGCCAACGTTGTCATCGGCATACAGAATTTGCGCAACCACCGGAATCACCACTTCCAGCATAAACGGTTCACTGGCGTGTACGTTGCCTTCACTATCAACTACTTCAAATGTCAGCGTGTAACTGCCCGCTTCCAGTGCCGGAGACGGTGTCCATGTCCACTCGCCGTCGCTGTTCACTTCCGTCTGGCCAATTTCTTTACCGTTATCACGCACTACGATGGTCATACCCCGCGCATAAGCGCCGCCGCTAAAGGTTGGCGTGGTATCGTCGGTGGTATCGCCACTAGTCAGTCTGCTGTTGCTGCCTTCGTTGTCATGAACTGACCAGATATCCGGCGTCGGTAGTGGTGGCGGTGGCGGTGCTACGCCAATTCTGACATCAATGGTTTCGCTGGCGTAGCTGACGCTGGACGAATCATTGGGATCGACCGCAACGGCCTGATAGGGAGGCAACATCCTGCCCGCGATTTCCAGCGCCCAGTTGCCGTCTTCATTCGCCTGTACGCTCCCCACGGGCATGCCCAGATAGTTAGTAATATAAACAATTGCGTGCGGATCGGCGGTGCCTTTTAGCAGCGGCGTGGTGTCTTCGGTATAGCGATTTTCAACCAGCACTTCACCGTTACGGTTGTCGTAAGCGCCTTCAATCACCGGACGGCTGAGGACAGGAACCGGATTGGCCGGCAGGTCGGGGTCGCTTGGGTGGCGAATATGGTTATAGCCGATGTTATATGTCTCTGAAAAAATCCAACTCCCGTTTTCCTGCTCGGTTCGGGCAACGATCCGCTGGCTTCCAACAGGAAGCGGTGTGGTGGCCAAAAAGCTAAAATTACCGTTTTCATCGGCATAGCCTTCGCCCAGTTTAATGCCCACCGAGTAAATCTGAACCAGGCTACCTGGCTCGGCGGTGCCGCTAAAGCGCGGCATGGCGTCATCGGTCGCGGTATCCCGTTCCACAACGCCGGTTGTGGTGCCCGAATCACTGTAGATTTCGGTAATGACCGGCCGAATTGGTGAGGAGAGCAGTTGGATATCACCGTTCAGTGTGCTGTCCTGCGGCGTCGCACCAGCGCGAGATGTGTTCTTTGAATCTTTCATACGCTTCCTTTTTAGGATTTTATGTAGAGGGGTAAAGCTGAGCGCTATAGTGGTTTAGCGCTTTTTTTATTGCCCTGAGAAGCGTCTTGAAGGGATGAGACTGACGTTTATTTACCTCAGTGAAGATGCTTTTTCACATAACAATTAAATAGTTATTGATTACCGCTCTAGTCAGACAATCCCTGACCATAAAAAAAGGGCCACGTTTAACATGGCCCTTTGCGTATTATCCGGCGCGCTGAGCGCCGCTATCTGTTACGGATCGATTAATAGTGATTCGTTGTGCTCTCCCACTCCTGCACCAGCGGCGCAGACGCCGGGACAAAGGCCGTTGGTTCA
This sequence comes from Duffyella gerundensis, assembly GCF_001517405.1. NCBI lineage: Bacteria > Pseudomonadati > Pseudomonadota > Gammaproteobacteria > Enterobacterales > Erwiniaceae > Duffyella > Duffyella gerundensis. The sequence continues at coordinate 311,699 of NZ_LN907827.1, forward strand.
ACCGGTTGCGTGGTGCTGAGTTCCGTCTGCGGCTCATCGAACAGCGGTGTATCAGCGTCCTGCAGCAGTGAACGCACAGTGAGTGAACGATCGATTTCAGGCGCGGTGATCGTCAGCTCAAACCAATCGGTTCTTTCCGACTCAAAGCCATATGAATCTTTCATGATGCCGACAAACGAATAATCACCGGCAGGCAAAGGCTTGTCCGGCGTCCAGCTCCAGTTGCCGTCAGAATCAATTTTTTCTGAGCCGAATACACCCCCCGTACCAAAGATTTCAATGATGCTGCCTGGCATACCGGTGCCGCGCAGTGTCGGCTGTGAATCATCGGTGGTGCTGCCACTGAACAACGGATCGATGATCGCGCCAATATCATCATCCGCAAAGAGAATGGTCAGCGGGATCGCCGGCTCGATATTCAGCGTAAACGCCCCGGAACGGTATTCGGTGCCCTGGTCATCAACGCTAACAAAGGTAAAGGTGTGCTCCCCTTGCTCCAGCGCCGGAGATGGCGTGTAGGTCCAGACGCCCCACGGATCGGCCTTCGCCTCACCATAGTATTGATCATTGACGTATACGGCGATGGTGCTGTCCGCCAGCCCATTACCGACGAAGGATGGCGTGGCGTCGTCGGTGGTGTCACCGTCAGACAGGAATGCCAGACTATGGACGTTATCCACCACGCCGTTAATGACCGGCGCAAAGTAAACCACCGGCGCATCAATGATCAGGCTGAACGTCGGGCCGGCAGGCAGCGTGGTGCCATCCGGGCTGGTGACCACCACATAAAACTCATGGCTGCCGTTGCTCAGCGTTGAGTTCGGCGTGTAGCTCCACTCGCCCTTGTCATTGATCTCTGCGTAGCTCATCAACTTGCCGTCGTAGAAGATCTCCACCGAGCCGCCTGGCGTGCCGACGCCGCGCAGCGTTGGCTGCGCATCATCGGTTGTCGAGCCGCTGGTCAGCGCATCGGTGACCTCACCGACGTTGTCATCCGCGGAAACAATGCGTCCGGTAACGTGGGCGATGATCTCCAGTGGAATCGCGTCGCTGATAAATTCGTTGCCAGCTGCGTCTGTCGATACAAAGGTAAACGCATGTTTGCCCGGCTGCAGCGCCGGTGAAGGCGTCCACGACCAGCGGCCAGCCTCGTCGACCTCAACGCTGTACTGGGTTTTGCCGTCGATGCGCACCTGCAGCGTGCTGCCGGCTACCGCGCGGCCGCTGAAGGTTGGGGTGGTATCGTCGGTCATGCCGCCGCGTGAGCCGACGGAGTTACGGCCAACGTTATCCTCAATATCAGAGACCGTCGGCGCGTAATAATCCACCGGTTTCTCGATAATCAGATCAAATGCCGGGGTTTGTGCGAGGCGGGTGCCGTCCGGGCTGATAACCGTCGCGCGGAAGCTGTAAGAGCCATCCTGCAGCGCATCCGGCGTGAAGCTCCACTCGCCATCGGCGTTGATTTTCGCCGAGCCGAGATAGCGGTAGCCGTTGTGAATCTCTACCGTACCGTTTGGCGAGCCAACGCCCTTCAGGGTTGGCGTGGTGTCGTCGGTGCGTGAGCCACTGGTCAGCGGATCGGTAGCGGCACCAACATTGTCTTCGGCAAAATCGATGCGACCGGCAACATGGCTGATGACCTCAAGGTTAAAGTCGTCGCTGGCGTATTCCTGACCGTCGGCACCGACGGTGACAAAGCTGAAGCGATGGTTGCCCGGCTCCAGCGCCGTGTCAGATGTAAATTCCCAGTAACCTAGCCAGGTTACACTCGCCTCGCCAATTTTTTCTCCGTTAAGACGGACTTCAATGGTGCTGCCCGGCATGCCGCGACCGCTGAAGCGTGGCGTGGTGTCATCCGTGCTATCGCCACTGCTCAGATAGTTGTGACGTCCTTCATCGTCGTATACGTTGGTGATGGTCGGCGCAAAATACTCAATCGGCGGCACAAATGGCGCGATATCCAGGGTAAAGATCGGGCTGGATTCCAGCGTGGTGCCGTCCGGTCCGGTGACCGAGGCGAAGAAGTTATGCTCGCCCGCTGACAGCGCCCGCGTTGGCGTAATGCTCCAGGTGCCGTCGGCGTTGATTTTCGCCGAGCCGAAGGTATTCCAGTTGCCGTAGTAAACGGTGACGATGCCGCCCGGCGTGCCGACGCCGTGCAGGGTTGGCGTGGTGTCGTCGGTACGCGCGCCGCTGGTCAGCGGATCGGTGATATCACCGACGTTGTCTTCAGCAAAATCAATGCGGCCCGCAACCTGAGTGATGACCTCAAGGTTAAAGTCGTCGCTGGCGTATTGCTGACCGTCGGCACCGACGGTGACAAAGCTGAAGCGGTGGTTGCCCGGCTCCAGCGCCGTGTCCGGCATAAAGCTCCAGTAACCCATATAGTTAACGCTGGCTTCGCCAATCTTCTCACCGTCAAGGTGTACGTCGATGATGCTGTCCGGCATGCCGCGACCGCTGAAATGTGGCGTGGTGTCGTCGGTCAGACCGCCGTTGCGCACGGTGGTCTGGTGCCTTTCATCGTCGTATACGCTGGTGACGGTTGGCGCAAAATACTCAATCGGTGGGGCAGGGAGCTGAATATCGAGTTTGAAATCAGGGCTGGCGTCCAGTGTGGTGCCGTCCGGACCGGTGACCACGGCATTAAAGCTGTGCGACCCTTCTGGCAGGTCGCGAGATGGCGTGAAGCTCCACTCGCCGTTGGCATTGATTTTCACCGAGCCGATAGGGTTCCAGTTGTCCCAGATGGTGACGATGCCGTTTGGCGTGCCGACGCCTTTCAGGGTTGGCGTGGTGTCGTCGGTGCGTGCGCCGCTGCTCAGTGGATCGGTGACGTCGCCAGCATTGTCTTCAGCCAGATCGATACGACCGGGGGTATGGG